>JAUSDC010000077.1 GCA_030650845.1 Candidatus Methanoperedens sp. | reverse complement strand
TGAAATGATAGCGATCTCCGACATTGCAAATACGCCGTTGGCGATGATAAGTAGAACAATGAACAGGATTTCAAAAGTGAGATCGGACATTCCAGAAACCTCTTTTTAGATTGGTGTTAAATATAATCATATACCTTTCTTATTTCTTCTCTGCAAAGAATTGTTTTTCCGGCTTATATTCATTCAAATGACTATTAAGCTTCTACTTACCGTGTCTGCGCACAAGATCCATGCTACATGCAACTCAAAGCAGGAATCCATCTTTTCGCATCCACATATCATTTTCAGGGAACGGCGCGTCGTCTGTTGACGGTGTACCTACCTCTGACAGGAACAGCGATGGAGAGGATTATTAGAGCAGACTGCGCCATCATTCTATTCTTCCTGGGAAGGCGCCGGGACAAAACCCAGACACAGATAAATGACTGGTCACTGCCCCATGAATTGCTTTTCTCCGCGAGCTCCATCGCTGTTTGTCGTTAGACCTCTCGTTTCCGAGCCCTGACACTCAGATACTCAAGCTTTTTATGCCCCAACAAGAGACAAATGCCTAACCCTGACAGCGGAGCCTAACAACGACGGCGCCTTCTGGTACGACAAGCATTGCGCCGCTTCACGGAGTCCGCAAGTGGTGAACGGCAATTTAAATAACGACGGGTTTGGGCGAATTGTTCGCACGAGCGGGCAGTTCGGAGAATATCTATGAGCAAAAACAATACCGTCGTATTGAGGACGCCCGGTGCGTCGAATAGCGGAGAGAAAATGGTGAATGCAGGTGTCGGCTTCATCGATACTGTTAACCTTGAACGAGGAGAGAAGCGGACGGTTGTTCATTTCCTTCCAGAACAGCCCCTGACCAAAGGAAAGACTATAATGGTCTTCCCGGCACGAGGCAGAGAGCTTCCCGTTGAACTTACAGGACACACCCACGTTGGCGATAAAGACCCCGGTTACGTCCTGTATAACAAGGATGTGCCTATCGGTTCTGGCTGGCTACACAAGGGCGCACGTACCTTGTTTATGGTTGTTAAAGTGAACAAGGACGTAGTAGTCGGCGACGGCCAGAATGAAAAAAGAATGACACTTTTTCCACGATTCCCCAAGGATTCGCAGACGATGGCGGCGGGTGTGTAAATAGTATCCGTTATCTTTTTTTTTTGCTGCCAGTAATTTCTCATCGTATGTCAGTTCTCTTTTGATGGCG
>JAUSDC010000071.1 GCA_030650845.1 Candidatus Methanoperedens sp. | reverse complement strand
GACATTGTAGTAATTGATCTCGCACAGAAAAAGGTTTTAGATGTCATAAATAAGGATGATGCTCTAACTTTGATGCAAAAGACAGCAGATGCTTTACACAGACATATCTATCTTTTAAACATTAATCCTGATAAACCTCTGGTGTGGGCGAGATGACGGAGTGGAAATACACAGAAGATATTCCGCTCATTTCGGTTGAAATTATTAACCCATATAACAGCAGCAAATCAAAACATCTTGCTCTCGTTGATTCTGGATCAGATTGGTGCTCGCTACCAAAGCAATTATGGGACGATTTGGACTTTTTGGAGATCGGATTACTTGAACTCGGGACTCCATTAGGATTTACCGAGGTAGGTTTTTCTTGGTGCAATATCAATATTGCAGGCAAGACAATTCCAGTGGAAATTCACTATACCATAGGGGATGAAATATTGATAGGCAGAAATGCAATGAAACATTTCTTGGTTACGTTTGATGGCAAGAAAGGTAAGATAACAATTGAATAATTAGAGTGCGATATACATTTTCTTTTGCCAGGATAATAATTGTATTTGCTTCCATGAAGCGCCAGACATTTATATTTTATATTATATAATAGTATTTCGACCAGAATAACCAAAGCGTCTCCTGAATATTCGACACCTTCTTTCTATCCTTCCCCCACCCCCTTATTTCATTATATCCCAGTTCCCATTCGAACCAAACGCTGTCTATCACCTTGTTCTCCCAGGGCAACCTGACCCCCCAGTTATGCGGTGGGAAGGGCCACACGAAACAAAAATCATTTCAATTAAATACCTGCTTAATGTCCGCTCGTCCCGCCTATGGTCGCTGGAACGGCACCGCCTGGGTGTACGACAGCGAAACCTCCCCCGCCATCGGCGCCGGCGACCCGGCCAACGATAATTCGCGCTCAACCTGGGGCGGGAGGATCGAGATGGGGGCGTATGGGAACACGGCTGAGGCGTCAAGACCACCGGTCAGCATCTCAGGAACTGCGGCACACGTTAACCTTACGGTGATCACGAGTGCGCTTGTTTCCCTTTATACCCAGGCTGGTACACCATATAATTCCAATCTTTCAGCCGCCAACGGCACGTTCCAGTTCAATAACGTTCCCGACGGCTCGTACTATGTAAACGTCAGCAAGGCTGGATATGCATTGAACCATACACCTGTGTTCACCGTTTCCGCAGGCTCTGCTGTCAATACTGGAACATTGACCCTGCAGTACTATGATCTGAATGGAGATGGCATGGTGAATATTCTGGACCTTAATTCCATAGTGCAGCATTTAGGAGAGATCACGCATCAGCCTTATCCTGTTTACGATGTTAATGGGGATGGTGTGGTTAATGATTCTGATCTTGATATTGTGGAGCAGCATTTGGATATAAGTTCTTAGTATACGCACGGATTTCGTATCCGTGGAAATCCGCCAAATCCGTGTTCTACGTTGCGGTAAATCTGCGTTCGTATATACAACATCCTTGTGAGAGTGATTAAGCATTCTTACACCTACATAAAAGTAGGTCGAGAGGGTAACAAATATTGCGTTTGGGGTTCGTTCCCGTAGATGAACCTGTTGCCCTCTCATTGCTGGACTTGACCCTGTTGTTAGCCAGTCTGGAGTGGTGTGATTACTTGAAGCAGGTGATTTCAGGTTAAACCCCGCCAGCGGCGGCGCCTCACCGGGGTCTGGGGTCGCAACCCCAGCGCCGTTAAGATAATATTGACCGAAAGTGTTAATAGTAGGCTCATCTGCGGTTCTTTT
>JAUSDC010000066.1 GCA_030650845.1 Candidatus Methanoperedens sp. | reverse complement strand
TTTATATAGTATTTTTATGTAATATAATCATTCATAGGATATAAATGCTTCGATGCATAATGTTTTTTTAAGAATATTTTGTATTGAAGATCAGGAGATTATAAAAAATGAGGAAAAGTTATCTACTTTTCCGACAATCTCGAATCAACAATAACTAACACTATAAAGTAATCCCTCGCACGGAACATACATCATCGAGTTAAACAGGTGCAAAATGCAGAAAAAATTAATTATATCAGACCCTCATCCTCGTTTAACGCACGAAGCAGTAAAAGCAGCCCTTGCCTTTGCTGCACAGGCTTTACGTGCTGATGTGGTATACCCGGTCGCTGAGGCTGTTTCGTGAATTTTCTGGTACTTGAGATGGCTAATGATAAATCTGCACTGTTGTTAACAGCTGATAAAGATTTTGGTGAGCTTGTTTTTCGTCAGAAACGCGTAACCAGTGGAGTAGTACTGATCCGATTGGCAGGGCTTTCTTCCATAAGGAAAGCTGAGATAGTAGTTTCTGCCATAAATAAGCATGGGCGAGAACTTATGCATTCATTTTCAGTAATAAATCCAGGAGCTGTCCGTATACGTCACAAGATCGAATAAGATCAGAAACTTTAGATCCGGGCAATCCTGCAACCATTGATCTCAGGTTAAACTCCGCCATCGGCGGCGCCTCACCGGGGTCTGGGGTCGCACCCCAGCGCCGTTTAGATAATATTGATCAAAAAAATAAGAAAAAAAGATAGGTATTTTCCCCTATCTTAGTTGTCAACCGCTCTGGAATTTCTATTCTCTGATTTTCCACTGTTATCATCCAGTTTCTTTTCTGTTGTTTCTACTTTTGGTCGATCTTCGATCTTCCTTCCAGATGTTTCATCTTTCATTTCTTTGACTTTAACATCCAGAACATCCTGGATATTTTGTGCGGTTAGAGCTGAAAGCTTTATCTTGACGCCGTCAATTATTGCAGCATCATCTGTTTCGTTCAGGAAGAACTGATATTCGAACGTGACTTTAGTGGTGTTCCCTTTGACTTCTGCTTGTGCTTTCGTTTTTTCTCCAGACACTTTTAGAGTTGATGCGGTCAGAGTTCTGGTTGTTCCACCATTTACATCCTCAACCTCAACTTCATCCGTTGATCCACCATTGCGCTCGATCTTTATCAGACCTGAAACATTGCTCTCAATAGCATTTATCCTGTCAAGGATATCTCTGGCTATTGTATCGTTCGTAGTGCTGTTGGTAAGGAATTTCAATTCAACTTTGACTCGGGTTTTATTATCTTCGACAGAAGCTTTGATAGTTGTTTTCTCACCATTATCCGAGCTATCATCCTCAATCTTCACATGCTTCATTACTTCACGACCCATTTTATCAGTCGTGCGTTCAAATCTTATATTCGTCCTCAAGGCGAACTTTTCAATGAGATCCCGGCTGTTATTGTAAGCTCTTAATAAGCCTGAATTATTGGGATGGGATTCAAGCAGTCTTTCAAGAACAAACGAATGATTGGCGATCCTGGACTGGGCTCTTAAAAGACCCGTATCTCTTCCTGTGTGTCTTGATATTGTCTCTTCAGTCTGTACAGTTTCTTCCTGATACTGGGCGATTGCCGATTCTGCAGCTTTCTCATTATTATTTTTAAACGCTGCTTTTATCTCAGCGAGCCTGTGTCTTGCCTGTGAAACCTGTTTGTCAGCCTTTTCACTATCGTTGAATGTAAAAGCGACATCAAGGTCTTCTAATGCCATTCTTAATTTGTAGAGGACATGATCCGGACCAATAATGTTCTCTTCTAGTGGGACATCATCACCAAGTTGTGTTTCGTCCCTGGAAGTATCGACTGCTGTGCCTGTATCCGTGCTCGTCGCGCTGTCAGCCACTGCATTAATAGGACTTATGACGAACACAAGCATTAGCAGAATAATTCCTGCCATAGTTATATTTCTTAATCTCATAATTTTACCTCGTAAATTGGCTATTGCCATAACACTCTTAAGGCTGGATGGAATTTAAGCATACTTTCTGTCTAAGTTCTGTTTACGCGGGTTTTAAAGTCCATAGTACCTTTAAAAAAGGTAATATTGTTCAATACAGTCCTGTTTACTTCAAAAGAACCTAAAAACTTAAATAAAATTGAATACGATTATGCAAACGATATTTAGTTAAATAATCCATAGTGCTAAATATATTGCAAACCATAGACTGAAGCTGAGTTGATACGATGGAATTCAAAGTGCAGCATCTTCAGATCAAAGCAGGCAAATATAAAGTTATATTGAACCCTGAGGATGCAAAGGAGATCGGGGTTAGAACAGGAGACCGCGTCCAGATAAAAGATCATAGCTATCTTACTGCTATCGCTGAAATAGGGGATCTGATCTCAAAAGGGTCTGTCGGGATTTATCAGGATGTTTGCGAGAAGCTGGGGAAAGAGTGTCCACTTACAGTAAATATAGTGCCCACCTCAAGACCGAGGTCTGTGGGGTTTATAAAGAAGATTATGGATAAGCAGAAGCTCACTCAGGAAGAAATTCACGAGATAATCCTGGATATCGTAAAGGAAAACCTGACCGATATTGAACTTGCTGCCTTTGTTACAAGTTCCTACATCCATGGGATGACAAATGACGAGATAGAATGGATGACAAGGGCTATGATAGATACCGGTGAAAAGATCGAGTTCGATACTCATCCCATTATGGACAAACACAGCATAGGCGGAGTGCCCGGGAACAAGATCTCGCTTCTCGTTGTGCCAATAATAGCAGCTAACGGTTTATTGATCCCAAAAACAAGCTCAAGAGCCATCACAGGTGCAGCAGGCACTGCTGATCTGATGGAGGTACTTGCTCCAGTAGAATTCACGGCAGATGAGATAAAAACCATGACCGAAAAGGTGGGCGGTGTGATCGTCTGGGGAGGAGCCACCAATATCGCCCCTGCTGATGATAAACTGATACGCGCCGAGTATCCGCTTTCAATTGACCCCAGATGTCAGCTTCTTTCATCCATAATGGCAAAAAAAGGCGCCGTTGGCGCTGACTGTGTTGTTATTGACATTCCAACAGGAGCTGGCACCAAGGTGCATACGGTCGAAGACGGGAAAAAACTTGCAAGAGACCTGATTGACCTTGGCGAGAGACTGGGGATGAGCGTGGAATGCGCAATGACGTACGGAGCTTCACCTGTTGGCAGGACCATAGGACCAGCTATCGAGGTGCGTGAGGCGCTAAAAGTACTGGAAACCATGCAGGGTCCCAACAGCCTTATTGAAAAAAGCACAGCTCTTGCAGGGATTTTACTCGAGATGGGGGGGGTAGCCCTGAAGGGTGGAGGAAAGGAGATGGCGGTAGAAACATTGCGATCAGGCAAAGCGCTCAAAAAACTGAAGGAGATCATCGAAGTCCAGGGTGGGAACCCCAAAATAACTTATACAGATATTAAACCAGGTGAGCACAAAGAGGAGCTCTTGTCCCCGGCTGACGGCTATGTGATCGAATTCGATAACAAGCGCATTGTTGAGATAGCAAGGATAGCAGGTGCTCCAATAGATACCGGGGCAGGTGTCTGGATCCACAGGAAAAAGGGTGAGCAGGTCAAGAAAGGCGAGCCGCTCATTACCATATTTTCAGATAAGAGCTGGAAGCTGACAAATGCCATAAAAAGCGCTGAGAAGGAATACCCTATCATAGTGGAAGGAATGATACTCGAACGTGTAAAGCCATTAAGAGTGTTATAGCTTCGCTTGCTCTAATATTGTATTCAGTAAACTCACTTTACGAATTGGTCAAGCTTGAAGGAATAGAAGAATATCGGTTCTCCTTCAGGCACATCATTCCAGAGGTTCCTGTCCACGCACCCTTCCCCAAGTTCCTTGACAAGACCTTCATAGGTGACTGCAGCGATCTTTTCGATGTTTATCGCCAGGTTCTCAAGGCGCCCGCTGTCTGAGTTCCTTACCCTGTACACGCCTTTATTGTAGAATCTGGAAGATATGAGCGTGCTCTTGCCATTTTCGAGAGTTTCTTTCATTTTATACTCATCAAGGTCAAGAATATTGCCCAGCCTCTCGATTTCCAGTTTAAATGTCATTATTGTTGAGTTCAACCCGATCCCTGTTTAATATGTAGTTGGGTGTATTTAATGGTTATTTATCACGAAGCTGAATTTCTATTTCCATTAATTCTTCAGCAAGGATCGTATTCTCGAATATGCTTTGTGCATCATGTAGCAGCGGCTCTGCATTATCCGAATACCTTGAACTGAAATGCGTGAGGACCAATTGCAGGACATTTGCCTTTTTTGCAAGTTGAGCAGCCTCAGCAGTTGTGGAGTGTTTTGTCTCGATAGCCCAGTCACTAAGTTCGTCCGCGAGCGTCCCGTCGTGGATGAGAAGGTCAGCCCCGATGCTTTCCCTTGCTATTGAATCGCATGGTCGCGTATCCCCGCTGTACACAACTTTTCTCCCCGGACGGTAATGACCCATTACCTGTGACGGTTTTATTACACGACCGTCCACAGTGACAGGTTCGCCTTTTTGCAACTTTGCGAACATATGACCCACAGGCACTCCAAGTTCGATGGCTCTTTGTTTGTTGAACCTGCCTGATCTATTTTTTTCTTCAAGGACATAACCAAGGCTCGGGACGCCGTGGTCAGTGGCTACTGCTTTGATGGTGTAATCTCCCCTGTCAACAACCTCTTCGTCCTCAAGTTCATGCGCGGTTATCTCAAACCCCTGTTTATAATAACCCAGTTCTATCATGAGTTTTACCATCTGATTTGTCCGGGTCGGACCATAAATATCCAGTGGTTCAGTTCGTCCGTTGAACGACATGGTCTGAATGAGCCCCGGGATGCCGAGAAAATGGTCTGCGTGGAAATGTGTGATGAAAATGGATGAGATCTTCATTCCGGTCTTTGCCCGCATCATCTGCTGCTGTGTTCCTTCTCCGCAGTCAAATAGCATTGTTTCCCCTTCCCTGTTGATAAATATGGCTGAAGGATTGCGGTTTATTGTGGGGAGGGTGCCCCCTGTTCCGAGGAAGGTTATGCGAAGCATGGGCTCTTATTTGCCTTCGGGATTTAAATAGGTCACTTATATCAGACCTGATTGTATAGTCCTGATCTGCAGACTAAAACGAACTCCCGTGGGATGAGTTCGTATCGAGTTCGTTGTGTTCGTTGCTATTTTTCTATTTTGAAAAAAAAGTCCCGCCTCCCAGACTCGAACCGGGGACTTCGCGGTGCCTGCGCGGTAATTTGTGCTATGCACATGGACCAAACTACAGCCGCGCACTCTAGCCACTGAGTTAAGGCGGGGTGGACTTGTGAATATGCACTATAATACTTAATCCTTTCTTTTACGGGTTGAAAAAAAAGGATCGATACATTTGAAAACGTCATCAATAAGTATTATATATCATTGAACCGAAATTACAGCTATACAGAGCAAAAAAGGAGTGATATTACATGGCTGTTGAATTAAAAGAAGGCGTGTACTGGGTAGGGTATGTGGACTGGAACATAAAAAAATTCCACGGACACGAATATTCGACGCACAGGGGCACGACATATAACTGTTATCTGATCGTTGATGAAAAAGTCGCGCTTGTGGATACAGTCTGGGGGCCATACTCGCATCAGATGATAGAGAACATACAGAAGATCATAGATATTAAGAAAATAGATTATGTGATAGCGAACCATGCTGAAACTGATCACTCAGGAGGTCTTCCTGAACTGATGGAACTCATTCCCAACGCTACTGTAGTCGTTTCAGAAAAAGGGAACGAGAGCGTTTTCAAACATTATCATGAGAACTGGAAGTTCAAGGTTGTTAAATCAGGTGAGTCTATCAGCCTTGGCAAGAACAATCTTGTGTTCGTTGCTGCTCCAATGCTGCACTGGCCTGACAGCATGTTCACCTACCTTACAGGAAAGAATATCCTGATGCCCAACGATGCATTCGGCATGCATTATGCCTCATCCGGTCGCTTCAATGATGAAGTGGATATGATCGAGGTGTACCAGGAAGCTCTCAAGTTCTATGCTAACATACTCACGCCATTCAGTGACCTTGTTATCAAGAAAATTGACGAGTTCAAGAAACTCAACATCCCGGTTGACATTATCGCTCCGAGCCACGGGATAATCTGGAGAAAAGACCCGCTTCAGATAGTTAATAAATACTATGAATGGGCGACCCAGAAGAATGACGGCTCTGCAGTGATAATATATGATACCATGTGGAATGCTACGGATAAGATGGCAAAAGCGATAGCAGAAGGACTTGAGATGGAAGGGGTGAAGTTCAAGCTGTTCAATATGGCAGTGAGCGATCGCAACGATGTGCTGTCTGAGGTATTCAAGACAAAGGGGATAATAATAGGTTCACCGACGCTGAATAATGGATTACTGCCCACCATCAAGCCAATACTTGAGGATCTTAAGGGATTGAAGTTCAAGAATAAAGTTGGCGCTGCATTTGGATCATACGGATGGAGCGGTGAGAACGTGAAGCTCATCGAGGAAACCCTTGAGAAAGCCAAGATCAAGAAATTGCTGGACGGGATCAAGGTCAAGTGGCAGCCTACGAAAGATGAACTAAGGATGTGTGTCGAATTCGGAAGGAATTTTGCGAAAGGATTAAAAAGTTCGGTGTAAAATCAATATTACTCCACACCTAAAATTTCAGATAACTTCTTCCCTTTATCCTTTATCGCATCGAGCTTTTCGATGACCACCGACTTTTTAAGATATATCTCGGTTCTTTCCCCCTTTTCATCTTCAGCTTTTAGAGAGAGTTCTTCCCCGAAAGGACTGTGTTTTCTTATATCAGCAATGATCGGAGCAAAGAACTCTGCGACATTCTCCATGAGTTCGACGATGATGTTCTCTTCTATCACATCTTTGTCATTCAGATGGATATGATCTAACCGTCGTTTTTTTGGATATATATCGTTCGTTCGCTCAACTATTTTTTCTCCCAGCTCACGTAGCCTTAAAACTTTGAGCACATTTTTCAATTCAGGAACTGCCTGAATATTTTTTTCAACGTCATTTTCTTCAGCATGATATAATTCAACTTCGAATTCATCACTGAAATCAATTTTCAATCTGAACCTTTCGGCTTCTGTATCAAACCTTTTCTTGAAGACCACTTCAAGTTCTTTTCCTGAAAGAACAAGATCAGTTAGAAAATAATCATCGATTTTCACAATATCGGGCACTTCTTCCTTTTTAAGAAAAGGTTTCTTCATCCTTGCAGGTATCTCTACACCCCTGACAAAATCAATGGCTTTGACTTGACCGTCCCAGAAAGGAATTTCTGAAGATGCGATTTCAAATAGACAAGTGATAGTACCTTCGCAAAAAACCAGAACTTTTGCAGAATATCCTTTTTCTGCCTTTTTAAGAGTATATTTTTTGCTAATTATATTGACAGGATCCTGGATAAAAAAAGATTCCAGTGTCTTTCTGTTCTCCTCATCAGCTTCATCGACTTTTTTTACTAACTGGTCGATTTCCCGGAGTATTTCATCTGAAAATTTATTTTTACCTTCATCCATGAATTTCTTGAGAAATTCTTTGCTCTTATCCGCATATTGAATGATAATTTCTTGTTCTTCGCTATTCGCAATGGCTTCTGAGATCGCATTCTCAATTCTCATAAGAAAGATGTCCATCTCTTCCAGCACAGAGTTTCTAAATCGTCGCTTATCTAATATCTTATCTTTAAGCTCCAAAACCTTATTTTCTATTGATATCGCCTTTACACTGGTGTCGGTGAAATTGTCCAGCAGCTTGAGAAAATCCCTTTGAAGGGGGAAATCCGTTGTGTCTCCGAAAAGGTATTTCATAATTATCAGTTTCTTCTCCCAATTTATAATATAATTACGAGTACATAATACTATTGAAGGGCAATAAAATTACCTGAAACAATTCATAGCCATTTCTTTTTTCTAAAATATGCCAGCATTGAAATACCAATAATTATCATTACAGACCAGAGAACAGGATAACCCCACTGCCACTTAAGTTCAGGCATGTTTTCAAAATTCATCCCATAAACACCTGCTATGAAAGTAAGGGGAATGAATATCGTTGCAATGATCGTCAATACTTTCATGATCTCATTCATTTTATTGCTGATGCTTGAAAGATAAACGTCGAGCATACCAGAAAGCATATCCCTGAATGTTTCTACAGTATCAATTACCTGGATCGTATGATCATAAACATCCTTAAGATATATCCGTGTGTTGTCCTGGATCAACGAAGAATCAGATCTTTCAAGGGCATTCACAACCTCTCTTAAAGGCCAAACTGACTTTCGCAATGATATCATTTTTCTTTTTAACCTGTGGATAGCGTGTAATGTTTCAGGTGTGGGATTTGCCATCATCTTTTCTTCAACATCCTCGATATTCTCTCCGAGTTTTTCAAGGATTATAAAATAACCATCAACAATGGCATCTATTAAACTATATGCGAGATGATCAGCCCCCATCTTTCTGATACGGCCCTTACCGGTTCTGATCCTTTCTCTTATCGGATTGAAAACATCAACTTCTTTTTCCTGGAAAGAAATAACATAATTTTGTCCAAATATTATGCTGACCTGCTCTGAGTTTATTTCATTTGTTTTATCATCATAATAGAGCATTTTCAAGACAAGATAGATATGGGTATCAAAATCCTCTATCTTAGGACGCTGCTCTGTATTCAGGATATCTTCAAGAAGAAGGGGATGGAAATCAAAGTTTTTTCCGATCTTTTCTATTATATCAACCTGGTGTAGACCATCAATATTTATCCATGTGATCGTTGGCGTATCTTTGAAGGGAAAACATTCCTCTACGGTCTTAGCTTCTTTTTCCTCAAATTGGATTTCGTCATAGTCAAGGATGTTGATCTTTGCTAATTCTACCTTTTTCTCCCCAATATGGATCAATGCTCCCGGGGGAAGACCTGATTTTGTTGACCGTTTCTTGATCGGAATTTTATCCTTCATGGAATCACAATTATTTTACCAACTGTTATAATAACTGCAGATAAGTGCATAAACGTTGTGATATGCTGAAAAATTAAAATAAAAAAAGCAACTGCGGTTCATTACCGCAGTCCTGACAAATTAAAGTTTTAATACGAACAATACTACATAATATACGACCATTATCACAGCGCCAAGCGGCACACCATCCTTGCTTGTGATCCCAAGCTTTCCTACATGTTCACGTATCTCACACGTAACGACGCCTTCGGAATGCAATATACTCGTGGCCGTTCAATGATGAAGTGGATATGATATAGTCTATCAGGAAGCTATCAAGATGCTAACATACTCACACCTTTCAGCGACCGTGTCATAAGGAAGAGCGAAGAGTTCAAGAAACTCAACATCCCGGTTGAAATCATTGCCCTGAGCCACGGTATAATCTGGAGAAAAGACCCTCTCCACATACTGAACAAATATTATGAATGAGTGACACAGAAGAATGACGGCTCCGTAGTGATAATTAATGACAATATACCATGTGGAAGGCCACAGATAAGATGGCAAAAGCGATATCATAAGGACTTGAAATGGAAGGTGTGAAGTTCAAGCTTGTTTTCTTTTCTCTCATTCACCACAAAAAATCTATGCCAGCAGTACGGATATTATACCCGTCAGGAATATTGCATCAAACGTCCCGGATCCCCCGATTGAAACCGCTGGCACTCCAAGATCGGGTAATTTTTTTAAATTCAGTAGGTCAACACCGATTAGACATCCAATTGTTCCTGAGATATAGGCTAATAAAGGCGCATCTTGGGGAGATATCATAAGAGCAAGTGCAGCAGCCAGCAGCGGAGGGAGCACCACATGGATCGCTATACCTGAGCCGAATACTGGTTTTGATATCTTGTGGACAATGATCGTCATGACCAAGATGCCTATCACTGCCTCAACCATTCTAACCATGGTAGACAAAAATATGGACATCAATACTGGAATAACAGCGCCACCAAGGTTAACAGCTATTGATTTGTTCCATCCTGTCTCATGAGATGTGAGCGAATGTCCTGGCCGTTGAATATCAATAAGATGAATGCATGGCATGACACTCTTTACAGGGATGTTTACATAACTGCCAAGAATTGATAAAAAGAAATAATATACCGAATATTCTGATGGAAATCCAAGCTTATTGAAAGCTACACCTGAGATTTTTATACCTATCAATATGCAAAACGCTATGAAAATCGAGAATATAAATACAATAAATGGCGCTTTGAATCTTGAAATCATTTAAAAAAAATATCATTATCCAACCATCCAACCATCAATAAAGAAAAGATAATACCAATGATTATGAATATTATTCCTATTCCCAGGTCCTTAATCTTCTCCATGTACTCTGTTTTCACTTCTTTTTCTCCAATTTCTTCCTCATTCGGTTCCGGAAACCTGCATCCACATATCTTGCAATTATGGGAGAAGCCATCTTCTGTATGGAAACACATTCCTCCTCCTATACTGACAGTGTGTCCGCAGTTTTTGCATTTCATTATTTCACAGATTACATTCCTGTTGCAATCAATACTGCCACGACTCCCAGAACCAGGCTCACGAAAAAGCTTGTGATAACGTCCTTCGGAAGAACGCGCCTGAACTTGGGGTCATGGAATCCCTCTATCGTGCCGCCCACGCCGTATGATGGAACAACAGCATTTACATAGAAAACGCCCATGGTGAATACACCGGCTACAGCCGCTGCGCTTCCACCGATTATCGCGCTCTTTGCATATATTCCGATAAGGACATAGTATATCAATGCCCCTCCGATCCCGCCAAGCGCAGCGCCTATTACTCCGCTCACAAAACAGACGGTCGGTAATCCCTGCCCCTGGGTTCCTTTAGACATATAGATGTCCTGACGTTCCCGTGTTATGGGGTCGCGTTTGACCTGGGCTGATGCAAAAGGCACGCCTACGCCATAGGCATAGACCAGACTGGCGGCAAGCATAGCGCTTGCGATCATTATCATGGAACCCATTGCTCCGGCAGCAAGGACCAGAGCCATGGGGGCATTCTCCACACTTGCGTACATGTAAGCTGCCGTTATCAGTCCAACAAGCCCTGAACCTGCAGCAAGTTCTACCGTACCAGTTCCTATGCCGGTAGCCTGTGCCATTGCTGCAGGAGCGCCGCCGACAGGCACAAAGTGCACGCCTATGCAAACAAGTGTCCCGCTGATGGCTATCAATAGAATATTTGTCAGTGTTGTCGGATCAAGTAATGAAATATCCACCATCAGTATCCCACTCCTTTTTTCTTTATTTTTAATGTGTCAACAGATTCCATGTTATTATTCCTCCTTTTCAACAGAAATCACCATAAGTGAACATAGTGCATGGTGAGCCGCTTTGAAGGATTATTGAAATTATATGTTATAAATCTTTCTAATTTGTGCTATGTTGTTATTGATTATTATAATTTTAGCTATATGGCTTTAGTTTGATTCAGGATATAGCCAACATCCGTGTGACCTGGTACAGGATTTCATGTGAATTATGGAAAAAGATAATATCATGGGAAAAAGAATTGTTATCCCAAAAAGAAGCAATGAGTATGAAAGATGAAAAAATGCCTTACAAATACCTGCGCATCCTGTTAATTATCTCTATGATTCTGGTTTCTTTTACAGCCATAATTCCATCCTCCTCAAAAAGTGAGCCCCAGACGAACAAACCATGTATTGAACAGAAAGGTGATTCATTGATGCAGCAGCAGTCTCTGGAGGAAAACAACATGGATCAATTGGACTGCTTATCAGATCCCAATGAACAACTGCTTAAATTATTTATTATGGGATTAATCAATATCGATGAATTATCAATGTGGGTTCTCGGAGTGAATAGAAGACTTGTCGTTTTGAAAATGATGCACGAAAAAAGATTGATACAGGCATCAGATATAGCAGATTCGACTGACAGATCATTGCAGAACATCAGTTATGCAATGCGGGAATTGGAAAAACAGGGACTGATAAAGTGCCTGACCCCCGGAAAACATACATGGAAGAAGTATATTCCAACAGAAAAAGGAACTAAAGTATTTGAAAAACTCAAGAAAAATAATTTCATTAGTTAAATAATTGTTATTATTTATTTGCTGGTTTTTCCCTGTATAACCAGTCCCTCAATATGATAGGTGTAAAAATTGTTGTCAGGAGGCAGGAATTCCGCAGCCTATAACCTTTGTCAAAATAGCAACAACGGTCAACAGAAGTAAGAACCACATAAGGTCCATCGTTAATTCATGTCCCACAATCGCTGAGAGTCCAATAAGCTCTGCTACCATGCTGTAAAAAAATGCGATCATCATGGCAAAAATGAAAATGAACTCCGGATATTTATACACGGTACGGGTTTTATCCATTCTGGCTATAACATTGCCTGCCAGGAATTTACCAAAAAAATTGCCGATGATTAAAAAACCTGCCGCGTCACAAGCCCCAGCCAGCTTGGTCCAACAGCAATGCCAGCCAGGATGATTCCGACTACTGCGGACTGATTTATATTGGATGCTATGAGATAACCTGCAAGAGCTACGAACAGAAGCAGACTCATCTGGAATTCTACTGAAGACAATATTTCGGTCATTATCGAATGTATAATTTCCCGGCTCTTATCGCAAGAACAGACCTGTTCGTCCGCCTGACCACATCTCGCGCTGTACCTCCGAGCAGAAGTTCCCTGAACATACCTTTTCCGAGGGTACTTATTATTATAAGCGATACATTTTCCTCTTCAGCCAATGAAATGATACTTTCTGAAGGACTCCCTGCAAGAGCATGTGTTTTTACCTTTATACCTTCGCTTCTAAAGTCTTTTGCGATATCTTCAAGCCTTTTCTTTGCCTCTTTTATCCCTTTCATATCTTTGACGAGCGATAATGTCTCAATTGAAGGCTCGGAAAAATCGATAGGTAAAAGCACTTTTGAAAAAACATCCGGGAATAATTTTTCATGTTTTTTATCTCCATGACGCTCACCGAATTTATGACGCATGATCAAAACATGTGTCTTTCCATAGCGCAAGACGTCAGTGGCAACACTTCCAAGAAGGATTCCTTCGATAAGACTTTTTCCGTGCGCACCCATTACAACCAAAGTTGTCTTTTCTTTATTCAGGATTTCTATGATCGAGTGCGAAACATCGCTCCCTGTTATCACTTCTATCTTCACTTTGATAATATAAGTTAGAGTACATAATACTATTGAATTCCAATCAAATGATGCATAATAAAATATAGAAAAGTCTATCTAAAGTTCACGTTCGAACAGTAGATAAACCCAGGAAGTGACACTTCCCTGCCCAGACCCGCCGCCACCAGTCGTTATCTGCACGAGTTTCCAGCCCTGCATTGTAACGTTTTCGATCTCTTGTTCGATTTTTTTAGGTTCGGGAGGAAGCGTGGATCCTGATATCAGGCATGATACTTTGTATTTATTCATATTTTCGGATTCTCCTCAGAAATAATACCAGATAGATGAATATTCCTCAACGTCTTCGCCATCATTGTTCAACCTTTTAAGATAATCATATATCGGCACATCCATATAGTTATACGGTTCAACCAGCGCATACTTCGACTCCCATGGATAAAAGCGATATAACCTCCTTCCATTCTGCAATATCATTATCACCTCATGGTCCTGCCATGCACGAAGATGTGATTTTCCAAGCCTCGGGACATTAAATACTGCCTCATCTGTCCTCACAAGCCCGGGCAGGAACCGTGCCTCCTCTTTTCTTTCCTGCTCTATCCTCGCGATTGGAACGCGGTAATCAATGGTCTCATCCTTTCCCTTGGTATTGAACGTGTAATAAGGGTCAATTCCCGACTTTTTCAGTGCTTTTCTGAGCAGGCATGATTCGTATCTCCTGCTGTTGTAATATGTAAAAACCTGCTGGTTATATAAGTTGATTCCTAGCCTTTTGATTTTATCAATAGCTTCCAGTGAATCCGGCGAAAGCTCCGTGGGATGTTCAAAATGCGTCACAATGGATAATTCCCTTGTTCCCAGTTCGTGATACTTATCGAATATTTCCATGAGCTCATCCGTAATTCTCTGCGGCATCGTCACAATGATCCTTGTACCGATCCTGATCCTTTCGACATGTTCTATTCCTGATATCTCAGACAGCATCCAGTCGATATTGACATCGTCAAGCGTTAGAGGGTCGCCGCCTGTGATCAGGACTTCAGTGATAAGCCGGTTGTCTTTTATCCATTTTATGGCGTTCGACATGGTATCTCGTGAGAATACTGCGTCTTTTATGTCCGTTATTTCCCAGTTCCTCTGGCAGTACACACATATCTGAGGACAGGAATCAAAAGGCTTGAGAATAAGTATCTGCGGGTACCTTCGCGTAATTCCCTTTACAGGGCTTGTGGATTTTTCATCCATAAAATCAAGGTCAGCGCCGCTCTCTTTACTCTGGATATAATTCAGACAGTAATTCTCACCTGGCAGTACCTGCGCCCTGATAGCATGATCATACTTTCCGGTATTTTCCCTGTCAAAAAGTGATAGATAATGTGGAGTTATCTGGAACGGGATTCTGTGTTTTGTGGCACACTCAAGCCCCTTCAATTCATCAGCGCTCAACCTGACCACAGACTTCAGAGCGTCAATATCTCTGATGATGTTTGTGAGCTGCCATCTATAGTCCTGCCAGTTATTTTCGTCTGCATTGAACAGATTCAATATGTATTTCTTATTCTCTTCCCGTTCTTTGATCAGATCTTTATCCAGTCCGACCTTATAACGCCCCATACCCCTTTCCATGTTCCATGCATACTGATTAAGAGATTTCATGCGCTCCTGTATAGCATCCATACCTATTAATTTCAGAAAAAGCGGGACGTCCTTCTCTATGTACATTCCCGAATTACCGTTGATGCCTTTAAAAAGAAAAATAAATTCCGTGAGGAATCCTTCTGTCACATGATCTGTATCGATCTGCCCTTTTGCAGCAGAATACAGGCTCTGCAAAGCTGAAAAATTTGATATCTTTTCATTCTCAGTCCTGATAACGTTCTTCAGAATCCGAATACACTCCTTAGCATTGTTCTTTTCAAGAAGGTTCATGTCCTTGAAGGACTTATCAGAGTAAATGTTATAAAGGTGCCTCTCGATGCCGTTGAGGTGATCAAACATCTTGTTGCGCGCGTCCTGGAGATCATAACTTGATATGAGGAGCTCATGGATATCAGGATCGCACTCCCATAATGTTTCTATCAGTTTTGTTTTATCGTATTCCAGTAATTCTTTCATCATTGTCCTCTCAATATTTTAAAGATATTTATACCAAACATTCATACTTTCAAAGTTTCCGGAAATATTAGTATTGTTCAGTAACGTGCCGCTGTGGTTATACCGCATTTTTGCAAAGATAATGTTCATACCATAAGAAAATGCCCTTGCAATCGTATAAGCTGTTTTCATATTTCTTTTTCGCATTTCATTCTCCATCTGCTGCAAAAGGTACAGGGCAAATCCATTTCCTCGATATTCTGGCAATGTAGCAAAATCTGTCATTTCTACATTCCAAGAGTCGATATCCATTTCAGACGACGATACCGCAACGATCTCATGATTCTTCCAGACACTGAAATAAACAAAATTTTCATCCATTGTTTTCATGATGTATTGTGGATCGTGAATCGGGAATGGATAGGTTTCAAAAACAGTTTTATATAGCTCTGCTATTTGGGAAACATCGGAGTGATCACAGAGCCTATAATTAAAGCCAGGATTAAGTTCAACCGTTTTTTCTTCGCTTGCTTTTAATGTAGAAGCTTTTACTATTTTTTTAATTTCCTCGGATTTATTACTACTTTTCCTGGAATCGATAAAATATTTTCCCATAAAATAAACATCTTCTGAGTACTTGTAAAATCTGGGTATAGATGCTTCCACTATGTAGTCATTCTCTATGAATTCATCTTTTGCAAATCCTGGTACTTTAGCAATTATTTTAGAATAGTTCTCTGCTAAAGCCAGTCTATCAAGCTTTTCTATGATAGTGGGAAATTCGTCCTTTGAGAGTTTCATCAGATAAATACGGTCGTTGTATTTCCCGTGCTGCAGAATAGAATTACCAATATTTGTTATTATATCATTCATCATATTTTCTATCGGTTCTTCTTTCTATCCTGTCGGTATTTCCTGGAGTAAGGGATATCGTATCATCAAAGTCGCACAGCAGTTTCTCAACTCCAACGGCTTTGATCTCTTCTGCCTCATCAAGTTTTAACTGCAACTTGCAATCCTTGCAATTCCTATCACAAAAAATAGGTTCGTAGTTATCTGGTTCCTTGTATGTGGTAATAACCCCTTCATAATTCCTTAAAATAACCTTGTTTGTTGACCATGATATCAGATAAGTTGGCATTACAGGGATTTTTCCTCCCCCTCCTGGAGCGTCAATGACATAAGTAGGCACGGCAAAACCACTTGTATGCCCTATTAAACTTTCCATGATCTCAATGCCTTTGCCCACAGGTGTACGAAAATGAGATAAACCTTCAGATAGATCGCACTGGTACAGATAATATGGTCTAACCCTGTTCTGAACAAGTTTATGGACAAGTTTTTTCATTATCCTGGGACAGTCATTCACTCCAGCCAGCAGGACAGATTGATTGCCAAGTGGTATTCCTGCATCAGCCAGTTTCCGAAGAGCTTCTTTCGATGATTCTGTTATTGCCCTTGGATGGTTAAAATGCGTATTGATCCATAATGGATGGTGTTTTTTTAACACTTCTACCAATCCGTCTGTAATACGATATGGCAGCACAACAGGCATTCTTGTACCTATGCGTATTACTTCAACGTGAGGGATTTTTCGCAATTCAGTGAGTATCCAGTCAAGGTACTCATCTGACAGCATGAAAGGGTCTCCTCCTGAAAGCAGGACATCCCTGACATCGGGAGTATTTTTAATGTATTCTATTCCCTTCGTGATCTCATCTTTTGTCGGGATAGAATCAACATCACCGACTTTTCTTTTACGAGTACAGTGCCTGCAATACATGGAGCATATGTTGCTTATATGGAATAACACCCTGTCTGGATAACGATGCGTAATTCCTGGTACTGGACTATCTTTATCCTCAGCTAAAGGGTCTATCATATCATATTTTTCGACGATCAGTTCCATTGGCGAAGGAAAAGACTGTTTAAAAAATGGATCGTTCCTGTAGTCATCCGTATCAATTAGAGATAAATAATATGGAGTTATACAAAGCGGGAACTTTGCAGCAGTTCTCTCAAGTAGTTCCCTTTCATCCGGTTCAAATTTAATGCCGGTAACCTTCTCAAAAGTGAAAATGTCCCGAATGGCATGTCTTAACTGCCACTTCCAGTCTTTCCAGTTTGATATTCGTGCTCCCGGACTTATTCTTTCCGTGATCTCCTGTTGTTTTGCATTATTCATTATCACTCACCCATTTTTTGGCTATTTCCCGGAATTAATTCCGGGGTCTTATCAGTCCCTGTATTTAAATACGGGGTATTCAGATATATCGTCTGTGACGGGAAGGCGATCTCAATGCTCAGTTCTTCAAGCAGTTGCATGATCTTTAGATTGAATTCACCCCTGACCGTGAGGAAATCTTCCCACACTGTCGTTTTTGTAAAGCAATAGATATAGATATTCAAAGAATACGCCCCGAAATCCGTGAATTTTACCATATAGAACGAATGATCAAATTTGTCATCCTCTTCAATGATCTTTTTTATGCCCTCTACCACCTCCTTTATTTTGGTTACTGAAGTGCCGTACGTTATACCGAGGTAGAATTCTATTCTGCGTGTTTTCCTTGCAGAATAATTTACCACTCCTCCTTTGATGAACTGGCTGTTTGGTACAGTGACAAGAGCCTGATCGAACCTGCGGATGCGTGTTGACCTGAATCCTATATCTTCGACCGTACCCTCGATATCCCCAATGCTTATCCAATCGCCAAGCTGGAATGATTTGTCTGAAAATACAGTGATAGAGCCAAAGAGATTGCTCACGGTATCCTGTGCTGCAAGTGCGAACGCCAGACCCCCGAGACCCAGTCCTGCAAGCAGGGATGTAATATCATAACCGAAATTTTCAAGGATAAACAAAATTCCCAGAGTTACTACGAGTATGCGAATACTTCTCACAACTAATGGAACAAGCTGGTCGTCAAACGCACTTTCACTTTTTTTGGCTTTATTATGAAGGTATAACCCCAGGATATCTATGAGTTTGAAGATGAAATAGAGCGCTATGAACGAGATCGCCAGAATATAGATACTGTGCACAATATCATAAACCGTAATATCGAATTGAGTTATCTTTTCAGGCAACTGCAAAGAGAGTATGGCAATATAGAACCCCTGAAGCAATATAAAGTAGCTGAGCGGTTTTTTTATCGCATTGACTATCAGGTCGTCAATTTCGGTATGGGTTTTTTTTAAAAGAAGTGTGACTTTTTTATCTAAAATATACAGAATAACGGATCTGATAATAAAGGTCAAAAGTATTATAAAAAAAAACAATATAAGTTTCTCGATCGATACACCAAATAAATTTTGATCTAATATTTCTAAGATTGTAATCATGACCCAAATTAGGTAACAGAACTAACCACATATAAATATTACGGTATAATAGGCACCTATTAAAAATTTTTTAATTTAAAAATATTTTTGATATGATGTCTGTGCATAATATATTTCTTAAATTCAACGAGAAAAAATGAATTCTCATTTTTCGGATAATTCTAAGTATTATGAGTTTTATCAGACACAGACCAGCCCCAACAAATGGTTGCTCATCTTACTACCTGCAGCAGGCGGATTGCTTTGCAGGCATTCTGGGAATTGTGACAAAATTAGATGTTATGAAAGCCCATGCCAGATTGAGCGCTGAGAAATAATAACCTCAGGCGATCACGTTCACCTCTTTCGGTGTGGATCTCTCAAGAAATTCGTTTTTTTTATCTTATCAAATAACATCTCTAATATTGATTCAGCATGCTGCTCCGGCTCTTTCAGGATAAGTACGCTGCAGGCGGACTTATTTATGATACTGTCAGGCACTGAGCCGAAAAGGACATCGTGCAATATCCACTCTGTCGATGGTCCGATCAAGATGAGGTCATACTCCTTTGACTTCCTGGATATCTCATCCGTGATCGAATCTGCAACCTCGATCTCACATTTGACAGTTATGCCCAATGATTTGATCATTTCGTCGTGTTTTTTCTGCACATCTGGAATTGAACTTCTTTCATTTACCACAGTAAATATCGTCATCTGTGCATTAAAGAACTTCATTAGTTTTTCCGCAAAACGTACTCGATATTCATGATCTCCGGGTCCTAAAGGCACAAGGATCTTCCTGACGGTCTTGAAATTTTTTGTAAACAGTACCCCAACATCGCAATCTGCTGAATCCATCACTATTTGTGGAACACTTTGCTTTATTTTCCCCCTGAACAGCTTTTCCGTACCGCCCATGAGGATCAGATTTGTTTTCCCTGACCTTGCAACATCAAGGATAGCCTCAGAAATGTTATGAGAGACCACGATCTTTTTGGCGACCGTAACACCGAGTTCTTTTCCTCTTGATATAGCCTTTTCAAATATCGGCTGGGAATCCTTGATGAATTGATTTCCTGTTTCAAGGAACGCCTGCTGCGGTACTGCGATCACGTTCAGCGCGATCAGTTCACTTTGCTGTGATTTTGCTATCCCTGCGCCAATGGAGATGAGAGATTCAACGTTCTCCGGCTTTGAAAGTGAAACTACAACACGGTAATCTCCAGGTGAGATATGTCTGGCTTTCTTGCCTTTTTCGATCTTTTCCTTTCCTACAGAATACCCGAAATATACCAGCACCCCGAGCGCTATCCATATGATCGTTGCATACCATCCTAACGGGCTATAATTGAACATGTATATCGCAAGGAAAAGCTGTGTGATAATGCCAAGGATAGGAATGACAGGGAAAAATGGCATCTTGTAACCGTAATCAAGTTCCTTTCCAAATTTATTACGTATCTTAATTACAGCGATATTTACCTGCAGGAACAGCAGGAGGAACATGATATCGGCAGCGCTTGCCACGTGTTCTATGGGAAGGCTGACTGCCATAATAATTATCAGTGCGCCTGAAATGAAAAGCGCTGCATACGGCGTCCTGTTGACAGGATGTATCTTCTTAAATATAGAGGGGAGATTGAAATCCCTCCCCATGGCAAAAGAGACGCGCGTTGATGAGAACGTTGTTGCGTTAAGTGCAGACATGGTAGAAATAAGTCCCCCTACAAGCAGCAAAAAAGTGCCAAATGGCATGAACTGCCGCGCAGCCTCAAGCAGTCCAAGTTCCCTATGCTGCCCCAGGAACTGCCATGAAGGGATATCCGTGGTCAGGGCTCCGATAGATACGAAAGCCACGAGCAGATATATGGGAATAACGATGATCAGCGAAAGAAAAATCGCCCTTGGTATGTTCTTTTTTGGGTTTTTCACCTCTTCTGCGGTCTGGGCTATGACCTCGTATCCTTCAAAGGCGATAAATGTCAGACCCATAGCCATGAAAATCCCGCCCATTCCATTTGGCAGGAACGGGTTGAAATTCGAGAACCAGTCAGGTTTATAGTATATCGTATAAAGACCAGATATTATAAAAACAGCCAGGATCGCGATTTTCAAAAAACCCACAATATTCGCTATTGCGCCTGTTTCTGACGCTCCCTTATAATTGACAAAAATGAAGACTAGGGCAATGATAACAGCGAGGAATTTGATGAGACTCTCGCCTGTCAGGCCAAAGACATCGATATGATAGGTTTCCAGTAATAGACCAAAATAAGCGCCAAAACCCAGGGCATACAGGCTGCCTGCAACGGCATGTGCGAACCAGCTCATCCAGCCGCTCAGGAAACCATTGATGCTCGGAAGCGAGTGTTTCACCCATAGATATCCTCCACCTGCTTCAGGAATGGCGGAACCGAGTTCAGCATACGCAAGAGCCGTGAATAGAGTAACGATACCGTTTAAAGAAAAAGCAAGCAAAAGACCTGGACCTGCTGTCCCTGCAGCTATTCCTGTTAGCACGAAGATCCCCGCGCCTATCATTGCCCCTACGCCTATCATCGTGGCGCTGATAACACCCATCTCACGGCTGAGTTCTACCTCAGTGTCCATTAGATATTTCCTTAATTTCTTTTATATCTGTTTCTTTTTTCTCTTTTTCAGATCTTTCTGTGAACCCTGAGATCAACTTATCGACGATCTCTTTGACCTGTGCAGAGATAACGCTTTTTTTCTCAGGGTCAATAAGGTTCACGATAAGTGAAAGTTGTATCGTTTTTTCATTTGTCTTTGAAGTTATTATGCTCGGTTCCTTTTTCAGATGCTTATTCAATTCTTTGAGCGAATTCAATAATTCTTTTTCGAAACTTACCGCATCGATCCCTTTGTTGATAACGATCGGGATTGTGACCTCATATCCTTCTAAGACAGATTTGTGCTTGATCCAGATATTCTTTATGAACTCCAGATTAGGGACAGCAATGATACTCCCCTCTTTATCCAGAAGAATTGTATTGAGGTTTGTGATTTCGATAACCTTACCGCTGACATTTTTTATTGATATCATATCCCCGACTTTATATTGGATATTCAGGTTCAGAAATGAGCGGGAAACTGAATTTTGAAGTACATATATAGCCGAGACAATAAAGGCAATACCCATTAGTCCCATCAAAAGTATCAGAATATCTGTTGAAAGTCCCAGCTGCCTTACACCCAGAATAATGCCTATAGTCCAGATGAGTATCGAAGCGTATTGTTTAATTCGCGCCACAATAAGCGGATTGCTGGATTTCATCGAGGTATTTATCAATATCTTTGATACGCTTGCAAACAAATATGTAAATATGACAAAAACCAAAAATATCGATATATCATAAACAAATTTGTAAATCTGTTCATGACCAAAAATTACCATAATAATCTCCTCTTAATTGTGGTTATTCGTTGTAACCTATAATATTTAAAACCTTTTAAGCTACAGGCTTTGGGACAAAAATCTCTCAGCCCCCTATCTTAATTTTTTTTGCAGTCAATAACAAATCAGAGTAAGTTCTTTATATACCATTGCATGTTTAGAAACAGGGTGATATAATGGCATTTGAATTTCCAATATTAGCTGCTCTTGTGTTGGTCGTATTAATACTTGCGCAGTCTATAAAAGTAATTAGAGAGTATGAACGCGTCGTTATCTTCAGGATGGGGAGATTGATCGGGGTGAAAGGACCCGGGATTTTCCTGATCATCCCTATAATAGATAATATCGTAAAAGTCGATCTGAGGATAGTTACGATAGATGTGCCGAAGCAGACCATAATCACAAGGGATAACGTGACCGTGGATGTGGATGCAGTCATTTATTACAGGGTTGTAGAACCCCAGAATGCCATTACCAAGGTTGAGAATTTCTGGGTTGCAACAAACATGCTGGGCCAGACCACGCTGCGTGACATTATCGGGCAGATCGATCTTGATGATCTTCTCTCCAAGAGGGATGATCTCAACAAGAAGCTCCAGATCGTGCTCGACGAGGCTACCGATCCGTGGGGTATCAAGATATCCGCTGTCACGATACGCGATGTAAGCATTCCGGAGTCCATGATGAGAGCCATTGCAAAGCAGGCTGAAGCAGAAAGAGAGCGCAGGTCAAGGATCATCCTTGCTGAGGGTGAATTCCAGGCAAGCCAGAAGATGATCGAAGCTGCAGAACTCTATACCAAGTTTCCCATCTCCTTGAAGCTCAGGGAGCTCCAGACCCTTGCTGAAATTGCGCGCGAGAAGAACATGATCGTTGTAACTACCGGCGCCCCGGGTGGAGATATGAGCAACATCGCAGGACTAACTGGAGCCTTCACGAAAGCCGAAAAGAAATGAAGGCTTTTTTTCTGTTTTTCATTCTTTTCAGTCTTGTGCAAGCTGCCGGAGCACAGGTCATCGTGGTTGAGCTGAACGATGCCATAACACCTGCCAGCGATGATATAATAAGCGAGGCTCTTGCGAATGCGCAGAGTTCGGATGCGCAAGCATTGATAATAACTATGAACACGCCCGGGGGTGGTCTTGATGAAACAAAAAGGATACTTGACCACATCCAGAATTCCCCAGTGCCAGTCATAGGATATGTGTACCCGAATGGCGCAACAGCATGGTCAGCAGGTACGATCATACTCCTTGCTACAGATGTGGCTGCAATGGCGCCCAACACGATAATAGGTTCTGCGCAGCCGGTTGAGATGACTGGAGAAGGAATAAAACCCATCACAGAAGACAAGATCGTGAACGCAGTTGTGGCACTGGTACAAGAGAAGGCAAAGCAACATGGAAGAAATGAAACTGCAGCGGGTGAGTTTATTACCGCCAACCTGAACCTCGACGCTGAAAAAGCAAAGGAAGCAAAAGTTATCGAAGTCATAGCCGGAAGTATAGAAGATCTTCTGGTAAAGGTGGATGGAATGACAATCAAAGGAAAGGTACTCAGGACTTCAGGAGTTGAATATACATATCACTCACCGTCCATGAGATTGAATCTCATGGGAATTCTTTCAAATCCCATCCTTGCTTCGCTGTTTTTGTTCATCGGGATATACTCGCTCATATTCGGGCTCACGAGCCCGGGTTATGGTGCTGAGATATTCGGTGTGATAGCCATCAGCTTAGGGTTGATTGGACTTGGTTTCTCAATAAATGTTGCAGGTCTTTTCCTGATAGCTTTCGGGATCGGGCTTCTGCTGTTCGAATTGCATGTTTCTACCTTCGGGATAATAGGGGTTGCGGGAATTGCGTGCGTCGCACTGGGAAGCATACTGCTTGTACCAACCGGCTATCCGAACATGTATGGTTCTGAATTCCAGACCGGTCTTCTCATCAGCCTGCTTGTTCCTGCTATTGTTTTCGGGATATTCCTTGCCATTGCGATATATAAAGTGATGGAGATAAGGAAAAAAAAGCCGGTAATAGGGGATATCATAGGGGATACTGCCCGGACAATAGATGAGATAACGCCTGAGGGGAAGGGTTTTGTGAGATACCAGGGAGAGATGTGGCGCGCGAAGTCGCAGGAGAGTATTGAGCCGGGGAGTAAAGTGGTGATCAAAGGGAAGGAAGGGGTTGTGCTTGTGGTGGAGCCAATTTAACCGCATATGAATGCAGATAGATAAAAAAATAAATATTGGACAATTCCTAATCCCCGGAATCATCCTCCACTGGAATATCAGGCAGCTATATTTAATAGCAGGAATAATCTATCAAAATCTTATTGTCATAATATTAAGAGGAGATCGCGGTGAGTACTACATATCTATTAACGGCATTTGTGGTTGTATTGATCATCGGTATCTTCTCGCACATGCTCGGGCAGATACTCAAAATCCCCAGTATTGTTTTTTTATTAATTGCAGGTGTCATCTTAGGTCCTGAAGTAACAGGCATCATACAGGCAGGTAGTTTTGGGAATGGCATCGAATTGCTTGTGAGTTTTTCAGTTGCA
This sequence comes from Candidatus Methanoperedens sp., assembly GCA_030650845.1. Lineage (GTDB taxonomy): Archaea > Halobacteriota > Methanosarcinia > Methanosarcinales > Methanoperedenaceae > Methanoperedens. The sequence goes on along the minus strand of JAUSDC010000066.1, from coordinate 17,977 downwards.
ATTATTGTGTTTGACGGCGGTCTTGATATCGATATAAGGCAGATACGCAAAATCCAGAAAAGCATCTTGAGTCTTGTCACAACAGGAGTTTTGATAACTGCGCTGTTATCCTCTGCTGCGGCTTATTACATCCTGAATATACCTTTTAATATTGCACTGCTGTTCGGAGCGCTGGTATCAGCGACCGGTCCGAGTGTCATCACACCCATCATACGGCAGATCAGGGTCAATAATAAGGTTGCAAGCATTCTTCAGGCAGAATCCGTATTGAACGACGGCTTCAGTGTGATACTTGCCGCTCTTGTCTTTGAATGGATCGTATCGTCACTGACAGGGGTTAAGGTTGCGCAATTTCTCCTGATCAGATTACTGGATGGAGCCTTCTTTGGGATATTGAGCGGGATTATCCTCATACTGGTTTTGCGTAAAATACCCCTAATCACTGAACAGTATGCGAGACTTCTAACCATATCGGTTCTCCTTGCTGCATTTGTAAGTGCAGAGAATATCGGGAATCAGTCGGGTATACTGGCAATGGCGATATTTGGAATATTTATCGGGTCATCTGATATACCGCATAAAAAGGTCATAAAGGATTTTAAGGAAGATATTTCTATAGTGTTGTTGTCAATCATTTTTATTTTATTATCCACCTTCATAGATTTCGATTACATTAAAGCGATTGGAATTAAAGGTGTAATTTTAGTTTTTAGTTTGATGCTAATAATTAGACCCCTGGCGGTTTATGTCTCGACCAGGACATCTGACCTCAAACTGGGTGAAAAGATTTTTATCGCAGCGACAGGACCAAGAGGTGTCGTACCTGCTTCCATGGCTGTATATTTTACCTTGCGGCTTAATGATTATGGCTTTACTTCAGAATCGATCAGTCTTCTAGGGCTTATGTTCATGACGATTGTTATTACTGTACTGGCGACCGGTTTATCAGCAAGATTTATTGCAAATAAGACCGGAGTAGTTCCCATGGAGATATTGATCATAGGTGGAGGCACGGTTGGAAGAGCGCTGGCAGAACGTTTCATGAAACGTGGAGAGAACGTTGTAATAATAGATAACAATGAGGAGAATTGTAGGAAGGCTGTTCAACTTGGAATAAGAGCAGTCAAAGGAGATGCGCAGGACAATGCAGTTCTGAAAAAAGCAGGGATAGAAAGTTCAAAATACCTTGTAGCGACCACAGACCAGGACAATGTGAATATGCTTGTATGTCAGATCGCGAAGACAAATTTCGGTTTTACTGAGGAGAAACTTGTCGCTCGCGTTAACAAACCTGAAAACCTTCAGGCTTTCAGAGATCTTGGTATCAGATCGATCAGCCCTACAATAGCAACTGCGGTGATGCTTGATGGCATGGTAGGACATCCGGATCTATTTTCTGTGTGTGAGATCAGCGGGGAGGGGGACATAATAGAGATCCGGGTGAACAATAAGAGGATTATGGGAAAAGCTATCAAGGACATTCATCTGCCTGAAGACAGCCTGATAGTTATGATCCGGAGAAATAATGAATCAATTATTGCACACCCTGAGACAGCTTTGCAGGACGGGGATTATGTGACTATCATGGGAAAACTGGGGGCTGTTAAGGATGCAGCAAATATGATGAAATGATTAGGCACGAACTAATTCTTGTGGATTATATAAATATCTTGGCTCCAGTTATTGTCAATACGGTAATTATAATGCCAGCCATAATAACTCCTGCAAGTATCGCAAGGAATGCATTCTTGAATTTGAATCCGAAAACAAAAGCTGCTGCGCAGCCTGTCCATGCGCCTGTCACCGGGAGTGGCACACCCACAAATATGGCAAGACCCATAGAGCCATATTTCTCAAATTTCTCATTATGTTTGTGATAAGTCCTGTTGAAAAGCCATGTGAAGAACTTATCCCCTATCTTCCACCGCCGCAGAAAATTCGATACAGGTTCAAGGAACAGCAGCAATGGTATTACAGGTATCATGTTGCCAATCACTGATAATGCAAATGCCATAACCGGGTCAATATTGAACTTGATAATAGCTATAGGAATAGAAAGACGGAGTTCTGAAAGAGGCAGTGCTGCCAAAAGAACTATTAAGAGTTCTTTGCTCGGGATAAACCCAAGAATATTCAGGAGCATTTCTTCAAAGGTCATTTGTTATTGGTATTTAAGAATAAACTGAGCAATAAGTACTTCAAGCTTTCCTCCCAAAAAATATGCTCACCAGAACAAAAACAACATAAATTACTAAAAAAACAGCCCCTTCTTTCCTGTCAATCACATAACCTGATTTTTTAAAAACAATCAGCAATACCGAAAGCAACAGCATGAATATGAGTTGAACAAAAATAAGTTCAGGATCTATTCTGATGGGTCTGATAATTGCGGCAGCTCCAAGAACCCACAGTATGTTGGCGACATTACTTCCAATGATATTCCCAAGAGCCATGGTCATATATCCCTTCCTGGCAGCCGATACAGAAACGAATAGTTCAGGCAGAGATGTTCCCACAGCCATAAGCACAAGCGCAATAAGATATTCCGATATCCCAAAAGCCGTTGAGAGACCTATTATTGAATTTACAAGAAGATGTGCTCCTATGAGTATTCCGATCAATCCAATGAGAACTTCGAATATATTTTTATTCCAATCATTTTTTTCGATAGTCTCAATACCCAGTTCACGATATTTTTCAATTGAGTTTTTAAGATAAAAAATATACGCGAATATGAAAATTATCCCCCCGATCCTTCCTATCCCCCCTGATACAAGTATGAACACTGATGCAAGCGTCAATATTAAAAGATGTATCCAGCCGCTGTAGATTTCTGTATGTTTTATTACAAGCGGTTTAATAACGCAGGTCAGACCAAGGATCAGGGCGATGTTGGTGATGTTGCTCCCGATGATATCCCCAAAGGCTATTTGACCGTGATCGATGTACGAGGCATAGGAGTCTGATGCAAGCTCTGGAAGTGAAGTGCCCAGCGCCACAACAGTTATCCCGATGATGAAATCAGAGACACCCAGCATCTTTGCAAGTTTAGAGGCTCCTTCAGTGAAAATATCGCTGGATTTGATAATAATGGGGATTGAAATAAGCAAAAATATTAAAGTTGAGGTCATTTCTGATGGCATCGTTATCCTGTTTTTTACATTTACTCTATGACCTGATGAAAGTTAAATATATTATGAATACTCTGCATATAAGATTTTATGAGTGATCCGGGGTCAAATGAGAAGTGGTACACCTATAGTGCAGAGATGGTTTTCCAGCGTCTGCGCTCAGGAAGACAGGGCTTGATATCAGATGATGTAAATCATCGTCTATCTGCATCTGGTTTTAACGAACTGCCAGAAAAGAAAAGAATTTCTCCACTCGGTATCTTCCTCTCGCAGTTCAAGAATTACCTTATCCTCGTCCTTATTGGCGCCGCAATTATCTCAGCATTCACGGGAGAGACCACGAATGCGTATGTGATACTTTTTATCATCCTGTTCATCTCTGTTCTTGGTTTTATCCAGGAATACAGGGCAGAGCGAGCCATGGAAGCCCTGAAAAAAATGGTGTCATACGAAGCAAGAGTACTTCGCGATGGAAAAGTGAAAAAGATAGCCACAAGGGAGCTTGTTCCAGGGGATATCATCCACATAGAGGCAGGGGACAGGATACCGGCAGACGCAAGGCTTGTGGATGCGATAAATCTTGAAACCAATGAATCTTCCCTGACCGGTGAATCTCATACTGTGTCAAAGAGCGCTGGTGCGTTAACTGAAGATACGCCTGTCGCTGAACAGAAGAACATGCTTTTCATGGGCACTGCGGCTGTACGGGGAAACGGTATAGCAGTGGTCGTTGGAACGGGTAATAATACACAGATAGGCAGCATTGCGCAGATGATCCAGGCAGAAGAAGAAGATCCACCGCTCAAGATAAAGTTTGCAAAACTTGCCACCCAGCTTGCGCGGATCGTCCTGCTTGCCTGCCTGATCATTTTTATCGCAGGAACGCTTCGCGGGCAGGATATTCCTGGAATGCTGGTAATTGCTGCTGCGCTTGCAGTAGCGGGTATACCAGAGGCTTTGCCCTTCATAGTCACAGCCACCCTTGCCATTGGTACACAGAGAATGGCAAAGCACAATGCAATCATCAGAAGACTTCCGGCTGTGGAAACTCTGGGCTGCGCCACAGTGATATGTTCTGATAAAACAGGCACGATCACAAGAGGTGAGATGACAGTGAGGACGCTCTTTACAAATGATTTTATCAATGTTACTGGCAGCGGCTACATCCCGGAGGGCGAATTCAGCAGGGACGGCGCGGCGATCCAGCCATCAAAGGATGCACATCTAACTGAACTTTTGAAGATCGGGATGATGTGCAACAATTCCTATCTTGAACATGACGGAGGATGGCGCATTATCGGAGATCCCACAGAGGGAGCACTGCTCGTTGCTGCTAAAAAAGGAGGCTTGGATGAAAGTTATCCACGTATCACTGAATTGCCATTTGACAGCGAACGCAGGCTCATGAGCACGCTTCACAATACGCCCCGCAGCATCATGGCATTTGTAAAAGGAGCGCCTGAATCAGTACTGGATGTATGCTCTCATATTTGGGAAAATGGCACTGTCAGGGATCTTAATAATGAAGATCGTGAGAGGATCATCGGGGCAAATAAGGAAATGGCGCAGGAAGCGCTTCGTGTTCTTGCATTTGCAGAAAAGACCTTTGAAGGCAGGGAATGCAATGAATATACATCATCCTGCGTGGAGCAGGGGCTTGTTTTTGTCGGGCTTATGGGAATGATGGATCCTCCAAGAGAGGAAGTGATAGAAGCCATAGCCATATGCAAGACCGCTGGAATTAAAACCGTGATGATAACCGGGGACAATAAACTCACAGCCACTGCTGTGGGAAAAACAATAGGACTGCTCGATGACGGGGATGTTCTGGAAGGTGGTGAGATAGAAAAGATGACCGATGATGAATTAGGCAGAGCCGCCCGTTCTGTTTCTATATATGCCCGCGCATCGCCGGCGCACAAATTAAGGATCGTGGATGCCTTGAAGCGCAATGGCCATGTCGTAGCCATGACAGGCGATGGTGTTAATGATGCTCCGGCTCTTAAAAGAGCTGATATCGGAATAGCCATGGGAATTACAGGCACCGATGTCGCAAGGGAAGCTTCTGATATGGTAATCACGGATGATAACTTCGCAACCATTGTGCATGCAGTTGAAGAAGGAAGGAGGATATACAGCAATATACAGAAAGGCGCCTGCTATCTCCTTTCCAGTAATTTTGCCGAGGTTGCTATTCTATTTACTGCTGTGGTGATACTTGATTTTCCAATTGTTCCTTTGCTTGCACTTCAGATCCTGTTTGTTAATCTTGTTACCGATGAGTTCCCAGCTCTCGGTTTAACGGTTGAGCCTGCCGAAAAGGATGTCATGCTGATGCCACCCCGCGATCCTTTAGAAAATATCCTGTCAAAACGGATAGTGCTTTACACTATCGGAATAACATCAACGATTTTCATGGGAACTTTCGCCCTCTTTGCATGGTCATGGAATACAACTTATGACCTTCCTTTGGCAGAGAGGACCGCATTGGCGCAAACAACAGCTTTTGCTGCTCTTATTTCATTCGAATTATTTAATGCGCTGAATAGCAGATCCCTTGAGCAATCCATATTCAGGACAGGTTTCTTTACAAATAAAAGGTTGCTCCTTGCGCTATCGGGGTCTATCATTGCTATGATGCTTGCTATTTACTGGCAGCCTCTGGCAGCGGTTTTTGAAACTGCGCCTCTTGGGTTTGATGCATGGATAAGAATCCTGCTGACATCAAGTACTGTGGTTGTCATAGCTGAGATATTAAAAAAAGTTGTTAGATTTAAAAATTCATATAAGCCATAAGGTTTAATAAGTTAAATTCAATACCAAGCTAATAAAAGGTTGCAGAATGTCCGATATCACTTTTCAAATTATGTTCATTATTTTTCTTATTATTGCTAACGGTGTTTTTTCCATGTCTGAGATTGCCATTGTATCGGCGAGGAAGGCGCGGCTTCAACAATGGGTCAATGAAGGCAATGCAAAGGCACGCGTCGCTCTGGATCTTGCAAATTCACCCAATCGTTTACTATCCACAGTTCAAATTGGAATCACACTCATAGGCATATTGGCTGGTGTATTAGGCGGAGCAACCATAGCAGAGGAGCTATCGGCACGACTGAGCTCTATACCCCTACTTGCGCCCTACAGCGAAACCATAGCTCTGGGTACTGTGGTTCTGGGCATTACATATCTTACGCTCGTTATCGGTGAACTTGTGCCCAAAAGGATGGCATTACATAACGCCGAGCGAATAGCCTGTGCTATGGCCGCTCCGATGCGCGTGTTATCCCAGATAGCTTCCCCGGCGGTTCATCTGTTGAGCATTTCGACAGATGCAGTACTCAGGATCTTGGGCATACGACCGGTTGCCGAGCCGCCAGTAACAGAGGAGGAGATTAATATCCTGATCGAGCAAGGCATGAAAGCTGGAACGTTTGAAAAAGCAGAACGAGATATGGTAGAGCATGTATTTCGCCTGGGCGACCTGCGTGTCGGTGCATTGATGACGCCGCGGACTGAGATCTTCTGGCTCGACATCGATGATTCACCCGAAGAAATACGACGTAAGATAGCCGAAAGCGGTCATTCCCGTTTTCCAGTAGGTCAGGGTAGCCTTGATAATATTCTTGGCATAGTGCAGGTTAAGGACATGTTGGGTCGTAACATGGCAGGTAAGCCTGCTGATCTGAAGGCATCCTTGCGGCGCCCGTTGTTTGTGCCAGAAAGTACGCACGCCCTTAAAGTTCTGGAATTATTCAAGCAATCTGGCATACATATCTCACTGGTGGTAGATGAATACGGCAGTGTTCAGGGATTGGTAACACTCAACGACATACTTGAAGAGATCGTTGGGGATATACCATCCGTTGAGGAACTGAAGGAGCCACTGGCTGTGCAACGCGAAGATGGCTCTGGCTACTGGATGGAATGTTGCCCGTGAATGATTTCAAAGAGATATTCGGCATTAGAGAGCTGCCAGGAGAGACTATATATCAGACATTAGGCGGCTTCGTGCTGATGCAGGTGGGGCGTATCCCTTATGAAGGCAACCATTTTGAGTGGGGTGGATTACGCTTTGAGGTGATGGATATGGATAAAAACCGGATAGATAAGGTACTGGTTATGCCTGTTCGAAAAGCTCCACTCACTCAACAAAATAAACAAAAATAGGAGAGATATGTACAAAAAAATTGAACCTGCAGAATTTTATGATGTCGCAGCACAAGTGGGTTTTTACGGACTGGAGAAAGGCGGTCTTACAGGAAAGAAGGACTATGCAAGGAAATACTGGGAAGATATCATAATTAAATCAACAATACGCAGCCCAATTGAAAAACTTTTGGCAAAAAAGAGTGATATCCATGTAATTGATCTTGGTTGCGGCAGTGGTGAAGGTTTTGAACTGCTTTCTCATGTTCCAGTCAGCCAGCCTCTTAGTTCAGGTAAACAGTGTTTTGTATTGTCTCCAGACCAGATTTCTTACACGGGGATTGATGTCAGCGATTCTATGGTTCAGCAAGGCAGGAAAAACTATGAAAATCGAAACAATGTGTGGTTCGAACAGGCAGATCTGAACAGAGGTTTTCCGCTAACGGGTGAACAACCATTTGATATTTACTTCTCGTCTTACTCATCTCTTTCTCATCTTGCACCGGATATGCTTGCGCAGCTCGTTGAAGAGATAATAAATCATGCCGAATCAAAAGCTTTTATTGTCTTGGATTTACTTGGGAAGTATTCTCTTGAGTGGCCAAAATACTGGAACGAGAGCAGAACGATGCTTCCATATAATATGGCGTATCTTATACCGCCTGAATCGCGCAACACAGGATATATCCAGTCGTTCGATGTATGCTACTGGACACCTTATATGCTATACAATTTGCTTGAAGCCGCTGCTAAAAAGGCAGAAGCAGTTATTCAGGTAGTTCGATGTATTGACCGTTCTATTTTTGTGGGCAGGCATATGGAGACGGGTCTCTTTGGCGCACCACGCTTTAATTATCGCTATCAGATCAACCGCCTTTTTGACAGGGATTATAGAGGGGAATTAGAATACCTGAATATTAACCTTGACTGGTGCGCAAAATTTGGAAAACTACAGCCGCAGGTTTGGACACGTTTACAGGACTATAAAGAAAAATGGAATTGCGTGATAAATTTCGTTGAAGCATTGCTCCACGGTAATGATGGCATGGTCTCACGTCTTATCGAGACCACAATACCGGATATTTCAAACGAGTTAAAGTTCCTGACATGGCTTTATAGAAATGCGCACCGATTCCCTGTCGTGGATTTCTGGGCAAGCGTGATGGGACCTCAGATTGCTGTAATCCTGCGAAATATAGAAATGTCCCTCGAACCTGCACTGGGTTGCGGACACGGTTTATTATGCGTCGTCGAAATCATAGACTAATTCAGGCTCAGACAATTACCATGAATTTGCCTTCTAACGAACCTGTTTTATTCCGGCTGTAGTATGCGCTCACTGTATAAGCATACTCCCCGTTTTTCAATCTCTTCGGAATCCGCCATGGTTTCTCTATGGACTTCTGCATTCCGACCTGCATATTATTGATTCTTTTAACCAGCTTCTTGACCATAAGATGTTTTTCATTATGAATACTTATGACGATTTTTGCTTTTTTCCATACAACTTCACCCGCATTTGTAAGATTGATCAAAAATTTCAGTGTACTTCCCACCCGAACCATATATGGCTCTGCCTCTGCTTGCATCTCAACTTTTACCAGTGGAAATAGAATTCCCCGCTTCACTAAAACTTCCCTGATTAAATGCTCATATGTACTATCGTAAATATTATTATCCGCAATAATAATTGCATCCGCAGCGTCCTCAAACCTTGAATTAATATTCAGGTTGAAATTACTTTCAATGATCAATCGAATGGCATTATCCCTTGCAGCAAGCCTCCTTGCCTTGATCTCAGAAGCCCCGCCCATTTGCAGGTATATATCCCACAAGGCTGCAGACCATATCTCCCCGTCCCTGTCGCAGCTTTCCAACCCCAGAAAGTCCTCAGGATAATGCTTTTTACTATCAACCCGGCTTACACAATCACCTATTTTTCCGATGCCGTTCCAGTCTCCAACACATTCGCGGTTAAAGCCATCATTTATCTCAGCAAAAAAACATGCCGCAAAAAAATCACCAAAACCCTCTGCGATCGGACAGGTGCTCCAGTTAAGCCCAAAGCCCGGCACCTGGTCATCTAAAATAGAATGGCAGTATTCATGCAGGATTATGTCCGCATCCTCTGCATCGTCAATATACCATGTGCCGAAGGTTATTTCCCTGGTATCGTGATTGTAATAAGAGTTATTCACGAAATCCCCGTGAACGTTTACCTTTATGGTCTTATTGCACAAGTTGGTGAATCCAAGGCTCTGTATATACCGCGCAGCCTCATCGATATGATAATATGCCATCACTTCCTTAAAACGTGGGTCGGGTCTTGAGTAGTTAAAAATCAAATCCGGTTCTTTTGCTCTATTCGGAGTTGTACATGTATCCACATGAGGACCGCTCAGATAACCCTGCCCGTCAAGATCCTTTAGAACAACATCGGTATAAGCTCTATCTGGAATTTCGGATTCTGCTGTAAGTTTTCTGTCCCCCAGAGCTACTACGGGATTTGGCATGAAAACTCTTCCTCTGCCTGTGGCTTTAAAAAGCGCATCCAGAATATCCAGTATATTGCCTGTTTTAAAGTCAAGAAATACATACCATTCTTCAACAGGATCAATTAGAGGTATTGCCACGCCACATAGTATTTATTATCTTTTGGATAAATTACCTGTTCTCCAGAAACCGCCCTTGCAACTCTTTTTTGTGCGTTAAGAGTATCAATGGCAATGAGGATCGCCTCCTCCTGTGAGATGCCTTTTTCTAGGAGTAATTCTACAAACAAATCTGGATGGTAGCAGATATCGATTTTGTTGATCCGGTTACATTTATCCATATGGACCGAAGTAAAAGCATTGTAGACCGGCAATTTATTGATAAACTGCTGAAATACAACATGACATCCCCCAAGACTATCTGTTTTTCTGAGAAACGTCAAATCCTCCAAACTCTCTTTCATCTTAAATAACTTAAAATGTTCTGATAGGAATTTCCATGCAGCTTTTTCAGGGTCTTCTTCCATCTCGGCTGATAAAGTACCGCACAAATGAGAAGGGACTCCTCTTTTGCTCCATGTAATATGGAGGCTCAAGTCCAGTCTTTTTAGCATTTCCAGAGCATGTAGCTGGGATTTTGTGGGTTTTATCGATGTTATCCGCCCTATCTTATGCTTGCCAGAATTAACCAAAGTTTATCACTCTTGCCATGAGGTTGATGAAGAGTATAAGCGGTATGAAAATTTTTATGATTATCATAAATAATCTCTGCGTCCATCTGCTGCCTCCGATTTGTTTGAATATGATTTCCTCATCAATAAACCATCCTGCGATTATGCTCAAGATCAATCCTGCCGCGATAATACCTATTGTGCCGAAGGCAAAGTCCTTGATGTCAAGAAGAGGCGTTCCGAATAGTTCCAATTTAAGGGCAGTGTAGCTTAAGGCTGAGGGCAGCCCGATCAGAATGATGATTATCGAGACTGTCGAAGTGGCTTTTTTCCTTTCGAAGCCGTATGAATCAATGAGGGTAGCCACAGGCACTTCAAGCATGGAGACGGCAGAGGTCAGGGCTGCAAAGAAAAGGAGTAAAAAGAATACAGCGCCCAGTAAGAATCCAAAACTCATCTCCTGAAAAATCGGAGGCAGGGTTACAAAAGCAAGCTGCACTCCTGCTGCCGGGTCAAGCCCGAAGGAGAAAACGATGGGGAACACCACGAACCCTCCAAGGATAGCGACCAGCAGATCAGAGACCGTGATTATGCCTGCGCTTTTTACAATGTTCTCGTCCCGCATATAGCTGCCATAAGTAAGCATGATGCCCGTGCCAACACCCAGTGAGAAAAACGCCTGCCCGAATGCTGCCGTCCAGACAAGGGGGTCGGATAGTTTTGAGAAATCGGGAGTAAGATAAAACTCCACCCCTCTCATAGCACCAGGCAGCGATAAAGCAAAAATCACCAGCACAAGCAACATCGCAAAAAGAAGTGGGATCAGGAACTTCGAAAGCTTTTCAATTCCCTGTTTTACGCCCGCCCTGACCACAAAGAAAGATATACCACCCGATACTAAAAAGAATAGTAGTGGATAATAAGAGCCGGTGAACTGAGAAAAAGGAATTGGATTTCCAATAATAAAAAAGAGGGAATAAGCAAGTATCCAGCCAGTTATCACTAGATAATAGCTGAGTATCATTCCCATAACAAAGATCAGGAAAAAGCCTGCGATCCTGAATTTCTTTCCTAATGTACTAAAAGCTGGCACTACAGAGGTCTTAAAGTGTCGCCCAAGAGCGAACTCAAGCATCATCAGAGGAAGACCGAACAGGAACACTGCAATAAGATAAGGAATAAGAAAAGCTCCTCCTCCGTTTTCACCCACCATATATGGAAACCGCCAGATGTTGCCTATGCCCACTGCTGAGCCTATGCTGGCAAGTATGAAACCTATGCTTGATGACCATTTTTCTCTCGGCATAATTCTACAGTGGTTTGAATATTATAAATAACGTTATTATCGCTATGCAAAATATATTCATCCATCACTGGGATCCTGAAAGTTTGATCAATCTTGCGGCAACCATGCAAGTATGCAAGAAAATCAAATAAAAAACCTTATTTATACCATTTGCTATTTTTAGGGACTTATGAGAAAGATTCTATTAGCCTTATTATTGTTTTTGATTCTGGTTCCCGTTGCACTGGCATCGGGAGCAGTTGGATCGATCGATGTTCCGCACGTTGTTCTTAGCATTGCGATCATGCTGCTTGCTGCAAAGATCGGCGGCGAGATCGCTGAACGAAAATTCAAACAGCCCGGTGTGCTCGGAGAACTGCTGGCTGGCGTTGTGATAAGTCCTTTCGCTCTTGGTCCTTACCTTGGTTTTAATGTAATTCCGGGTGAGATAATGCCTATTTCGCCTGAGATCGACCTGATTGGACAGATAGGTGTAGTCATATTGCTTTTCCTTGCAGGTATTGAGACAGATGTGAAACAATTCATGAAATTCGGTAAAGTTGCAGGACTTGTAGCAACCGGCGGTGTGATAGTTCCATTTGTGCTTGGTTATTTTGCGATTAAAATGTTTTATACACCACCCGCAGGAGAACCCATCGAATATGTGGCGCTGTTTACAGGCGCTGTATTAACAGCCACAAGCGTCGGCATCACAGCTCGCGTGTTAAAAGACATAGACAGGATGAACTCTGAAGAAGGCACAACGATCTTAGGAGCAGCAGTTATTGATGATATACTTGGCATCATTGTATTGGCAATGGTGATCGGTGTAATAGGGGCAGCATCCATAGGGGCAGAGGGCGGTGCAACGAATGTAAATATTATTGATGGAGCATGGAATAGTGTCGTAGCCAAAAGCACCACTACAGATATTATATGGATCATAATAAAGGCGGCAGTATTCTGGGCCGTGATTCTATTTGTAGGTATCAAATATTCAGATAAGATATCAACTCTTCTAAGCAAGTTCGAGACAAAAGGTGCGCTCATGGTCATCGCTCTTGTAATTGGTTTCGTAGTATCATATCTTGCAGCATATATAGGACTTGCATTGATAATAGGCGCTTACGCAGCAGGTCTTGCCCTATCAGCCTCGACGCATAGGGAACACCTGATAGAAGAGATAACCCCGATCTTTAATTTTATTGTCCCCATCTTTTTTGTGGCTATGGGCATGCTTGTCAATGTTAAAGAGGCTATAACGATCGCCGGTCTTGGAGTGCTTATTCTTGTACTTGCAATTGTTGGAAAGGCTTTCGGGTGCGGTGTTGTTTCTTACTTTAGCGGTTTCAATTATAATGGCGCACTTCGAGTAGGGGTAGGTATGATCCCAAGAGGTGAAGTAGGATTGATAGTCGCTTATATCGGTCTTTCTAATGAAATTATTCAACAGCCACTCTATGTGATCGCAGTTGTAATGTCCATAGTAACTACTCTGATAACGCCGCCACTTTTAAAAGCCGCATTTGCAAAAGGACCACTGAAAGGCTGGAAGGAAAAAGCGTAAAAATAGAAAAATGAATAGATTGAAAAAATTCAATCTATTTCAATATATTTCATTATATCGCCACGAGTGATAATTCCTTTTAGTAATTTTTTTGATCTATCAGTAACCAGTACTGACCTGACCCGCAGATCAAGCATTTTTCGTGCAGCTTTCTGAATGGACTCGCCTGAACAAACTGCGATAATCCTTCTTGACATAATATCTTCGGCATTTTTAGCATAAATTGATTTCAGGTCAGGGATTAATCTATCAGGATCAAAAGAGAATATTTTCAGGAAACTGAGTTTTGTAACAACTCCCAGGATCTCGCCGTTTTCTACAACAGGGAACACATTAAAATCATGTTCTCCAAACATATCCTTTAACTCTTTAAGTGTTGTATCTCTTTTTACTGTAATTACGTGTTTTGTCATCACATCTTCGATCTTTTTCTCTATAATTCTTCGCATTTGCACATCTCCATTTTATTTTATAGAGGGCTATTTGTATTTTCAGGTATATTGAATGTTTCTTTTTGTTTCAATAGTATGAATCTTAAAAAGAAAATCACACAGAGATAAAATATCGATTAAGGATTTAACTTAACTCAACGCCCTCTTCAACCCAAACGGTGTTATGAACGTGGTGATTATACACATCGTGACAAGCATTGCATATACGCTCATGTCTATCAATCCGTATTTCAATCCTATTCCAGATATCATAAGTCCCATCAGACCTCGTGCGTTAAGCCCTATTCCCACGGCAGCCGAATCTTTCCAGCTCATGTTCGAAAGCATGCCACCTGCGAAAGCTCCAAAGCCCTTTCCAACCATTGCGAATATGATGGCGGTCAGGAGGAATATTCCCTGCTGGATATTCCTTTCTGAGAATGGATGGGCCGGGTCAAAAATAAGAGATAGATCAAGCAGCAGTCCAAGATACGCGAAAAGGATGGGTGAGAAAAAGCTGTTTGTTATCGAAGAGACCACATTTTGAACATTGGAAAATACCCCGTCACCAACTGTAGATTTTTTTATTATAGTTCCAGCATAAAAAATTCCTATTATGAACGTTATTTCAAGGGCTTTTCCAACAAAACCCAAAAAGATCCCGAACAATATTAGTACAAAAAATTGAGACTCCTTTGTCAATTGTCTGATAAGAGATTTAATATGATCCACAGGCGAACCGCCATTCATTGCCAGTAATTTATTTATAATATATATTATTGATAAAAATAATACGATCTTGAAGATCAATAATATGAAAGTCATTGAATTAAGAGTTCCAGGATTACCTTCACCGATGGACACAACTATCGCAAAGAAAAACATGCACAGGATGTCATCGATGACAGCTGCTGTAATTATTATCTTTCCTATCTCTGATTCTATTTTCCCAAGATCCATCAGTATCTGAACACCCACAGGAAGCGCCGTCAGTGAGAAAACAATGGCGATGAAGAACGTGTTCATGAGATCAAGTCCGAAGATCGATCCCACAGCTATCGCGGCAGCAATTGCAAAATTATTTCCCATAATAGCGATAAATATCGCTTTTCGTGAATACTCCCTGAAGCAGGTCAGGTTTATCTGCATCCCGGCAAGGAATAATAAAAAGAAAATGCCCAGTTCAGCAAGGACATCGATGCCCTGCACGTTCGGGCTTATCAGATTGAGGATAGAAGGTCCCATCACAACGCCTGCCAGCATCTCGCCAATGATGGGGGGCTGTCTCAATTTTGCAAATAACTCACCTGTTATCTTTGCGATCACAAGTATTATTAGAATAGGCAGGATAAATTCCATTATTATCATAATGAGATGTTTTTTAGATATTAACTTATCGGATAAGATTAATAGCAATTGCGTATATTTTTATATTAATGATGGCGCCAGAAATAACACTCATTCTTTCTCCCGATGAAATAAGTAAGGCTGCCAGAATTATCAGATCCGGGGGAATCGTTGCATTTCCCACAGAAACCGTATATGGTCTTGGAGCCAATGCTCTTGATGAACGGGCTGTTGCAAAGATATTTCGCGCCAAAGGTAGACCCGCTGATAATCCTCTTATAGTCCATATTTCATCCCGCGAAATGCTCAACATGGTGGCAAGGGACATTCCAGAACTGGCATTTAAACTCATGGATGCTTTCTGGCCAGGGGCTCTGACTATTATTTTGAAGCGCAAAGATGTTGTACCTGATATTACTACTGGGGGGCTTGATACAGTGGCTGTCAGGATGCCGGATAACGAAATCGCCCTTTCTCTCATACGTGGAGCAGGAGTTCCTATAGCAGCGCCCAGCGCCAATATCTCAGGAAGACCAAGTCCCACGAAAGCGCAGCATGTTATAAAAGACATGGATGGACGTATTGATGCCGTGATCATGGGTGGGGAAACAAGGCTCGGTGTGGAATCAACAGTCCTTGATCTTACCGTGACGCCTCCAGCCCTCCTTCGCCCTGGCGGCCTTGGGCTTGAGGAGATCATTGGAACCATAGGTGAAGTCAATATTATAGAGGAATCGGTAAGATCTCCAGGAATGCGCTATACACATTATTCTCCAAAAGCCAGACTTATTCTTGTTGAAGGTGAGCGAAAATCCGTTCTCATTGAGGTCAAACGCCTTATTAGTGAGTTTAAGAAACAGGGATGCAAAGCCGGAGTGCTTGTAAGTAGAGAGAGCGCAATGGATATAGAATGCGATGCAAAATACATACTTGGAAGTGTGAATGATCTGAAAGAGGTCGCAAGCAGGCTCTTTTCCGGGCTCAGGTTCCTGGACGAAGCTGGTGTTGATGTAGGAATAGCTGAAGGAGTGTTTCCTGTGGAAAGAGAGGGCAGGGCGATCATGAACAGGTTAAGAAAAGCAGCTAAAGAGAGAGTTATAAAGAAGCAGGAATAGAATGATGGGTGCAATAGGTAAACAAAATTGGTGAAGAATATGGATGTACAGATAATACTGGGAAGCATATCAGATAAAGAGATAGCAAGAAAATCAGTTGATGTTTTGAAAGAGTTCGGGGTCGAATATGATGTTGCAGTGGCTTCAGCCCACCGCACTCCTTTGCGCGTGGAAAAAATAATCGAGGTGGCACACGAAAAGGGTGTAAAGGTGTTTATTGCTATAGCAGGGCTTGCTGCCCACCTTCCTGGAGTTATTGCTTCAAAGACCGTAAAACCGGTAATAGGTGTTCCGGTTGATTCAAGCCTCGATGGAATTGATGCTCTTCTCTCGATAGTGCAGATGCCGCCAGGGATCCCGGTCGCATGCGTTGGTATCGGTAGAGGTGAGAATGCGGCTCTCCTTGCATGTGAGATACTGGGGGCAGGAGATGAAAACATGCAGGAGAAACTTCGCAAGTACAGGGCAAAGATGGCTGATAAGATCGAAAAGGATGTACTTGCTTTGTGATTGTTTGAGAAATGCAGGCAGGATCGGAAGTTATGAGGATACGGTTCTTTATTCCACGTTAATGCCCTGTTACCTTTGCGGGGGAGCAGTTGTCCAGTTCGGGATCAAGAAAGTGATCGTGGGTGAATCCAGGATATTTGAAGGCTCTGAAGAATTTATGAAACAGCACGGTGTTGAAATAATTAACCTTGACAATAACGAATGCGTCACAATGATGCAGGATTTTATTGAGAATAACCATGATCTGTGGTTTGAAGATATTATCGGATAGTTTGGTTTTAAGTTCAAGGTCGCCAATTGTAATTTTTTTATTCCTGTATATTTCCAACAGGATCTTGATATCGTTTTCATTTAGACCGATCAATTTAGAAATACCTGTTGAATATTTTAATCCGTTTTTAATATCCGCAAATTCGCCGCTTACGGAATCCACTATTAATGAATGCGTTGCAAGACTCTTTGTAATAAATCCTTCAGGAGAATTTATTTCAACCCGGACAAACGGATGATGGATAAGCTCGATAGATTTTACATGCTCTTTTTCCCCGAACAACAGGTATTTTTTCGTCCTTTTACTTTCAACAATAGCTTCTATCTCTTCTTTTAAAATTTTTGCGGTGACCCCTCTTAATTTCATCCCGCCAACTTCAACGGCTGCTTTTGCCGTTCCATGTTCTTCCACTCCCCCGGCGCTCCCTGCAAAACCCAGACTTGTTTTTAGCTCGGTAACTTTACCCGTCACTTTTGGAATCAGTTTGGGTGTAAGTCCTTTATGCTGCGTTAGTCTCTGGACGGTCTGCATCCTGGTTTTTTCTTTCACCGTATTTCCCATGACAAAAAATTCACCGGTATTCAATTTAGGCAATAATTCCAGTTCTTTCCTGTCTGCAAAAAACAGATCCACCGCTTTCAGGTCGTTTTCTGTTGATAATTTCCCGATGAACTGGTTTCCGCACTGGGAGAGGACATTTTTATTTACGAGCGAAGGTCTCTGGGTGGCGACAAGAAGACCCAGACCTGGTCAAGGACATCCGATACATCAAGGATCAAGGGGACGTTATTTGTTATTGATTTCGTTATGAGATCATAAAAATCAATTTCTATATTTACATCAGCTTCTTCCCCGCCAACCCAGAGCATCTGGAATTTTTCCTTCAACCCGCCTTTCCCATCTTAAACCTAATTAATTCAGAATGTTAGTTCTGAATAGTATCATCCGATGCTGTTTTTCCTTATTTTCTCCTGATTATTCTATGGATTTCTTATAGCTATTACGGTCAAT
>JAUSDC010000109.1 GCA_030650845.1 Candidatus Methanoperedens sp. | reverse complement strand
TCCTTCCCATTCCACTCCTTCTTGTCACTTGAAAGCCATATCTCTTCAAAGAATGAACCCTTATCCTTCGGCGTCCCTGCGCAGAATATCTGACCTGGCGGCAGGTTCACTACCTCCTTGAATACTTCAAATGCTTCTCTTGTCCAGTCCTGCATCTCATCTGCAAAGCCGTAATTAACATGAGGTCCTCTCAAACTGTTACCTGTAACCCATGCACCGCTTGCAAGATACTTTGATCCATTGGCAATATCGATCTCGGACTCAGTATTCTTCCCCTGAGAAATTAACGGCAGCAACATTTTATCCCTGCTCTCTGTGAACCTGGGACGGATATACTCTTTAGTGACACGCCATGCCTGTTTATCTCGCGGTGCAGCGACCATCGCTCCTGAATAGGCATTGGTGATGAGCTTGTGTGTGAGAATACTGGCGATGGTTGTTGTTTTGGTCATGCTCCTTGCCCAGAGGAGTACGACTATCCTGGCGTTATCATGAAAGACCCGCCTTACATACGGGAAATCCTCAAACCTCATCTGCTTCCCACGCATCGTGAACAGCTTCTCGGAGAAGAGGACACCATCTTCCTGGAGCTTCTTGTAATTTTCTCTTTCCTTATCTTGCTTCTTCGAATCCTTCTCGCGAAGCTTCATGGTCTCTCTTGCCTGCTTCTCCTGCCGCTTACCTACTGAAGCCATACCTATCCTCCGGCTCATACCCATATTCCTCCTTGAAATGCACCGGGCAGAGGTCATGTGGATACTCCCTGCTCAACAGCACACCACATTTACTGCAAGCCTTCACCAGGACTCGCTGTGATCTCCTGCTGCGTTTTATCACGGAACCCTCCATTTCCCTTCCCCGGTCTCGAAAATCTCGCCATTCTGTTTCAGATGAGAAAGATGGCTGTCAAGCTCTTCCCGTGTGATATTATACTGCCCCACAGCTAATGCGATATCTCCGATCAATGCCGAACTTCCTTCTTTCTGGCAGGACTTTATGACCTCGCGGATTATCCTGAGGGTCGAGCGCATATCTTTTGTAAATCCTGTGGAAATCTTATCCGAGTCTATGTCTCCTTCTTTGTCCAGGCAGGTCTGCAGGAGACTGGTTTCAAGGAGATTGACCGCCCTCTTTACATGATATAAATTGACTGCGCCTGACAGGTGTATCTGGGCTTCGGCTTTTGCAAGCCGGATCAATGCTCCCATAAACCGTGAGGTAACAGCGATCTTATCCTCGCCGCTCGATCTCCTTCCCCTCATCCACTGTCTGTGTATCTCATCCCCGGCTTCCCTGCTAAGAACAGGATTGATCGTCTTGGCATACGCGATGAGTTTCTGCATATCCTCAAGCGGCATGAGCGTGCGCTTTGGAATGGGTGAATTGCCATTGTTTCCTGAATGAGGAATGCCTCTGGCGTTGAGCATTGCATACCCGACATTGGAATCCTTCGCTTCCTCCCTGATGTCAGGTATAACAAACACCAGGTCAAATCTACTGAGAGTATCCGGGGGAATGCCTACCTGTTTATACAGCGGCTCATAATTATTAATCCGGCCATCAACCGGGTTCAACATTGCTGTCATCCAGCACCGTGCCCAGAGATCCATGTGTATACTTGCCTTATGTACCGTGAACCTGCACTCATCTAATGCATCATTGAGATGCTTCATGTCAGCCTGTATCAGCTTATCAAATTCGTCAAGGATAGCACCCCTGCCGTCAGCAAGCGGAAGCACTCCTGCCTCAAAAGTATAACCTTCTGTAAGATCGTCCTTCACCACAGCAGCTGTCAGTCCGGCAACGCTCGCGCCAGTGCCGCTCGATAACACAATACCTGGATCGTATGCCTTCATCGCATATTTCAAAGAAGACTTCGCAACTCCAGGATCGCCGATCAAAGCAACGTGAATGAAATCCCTTAACACAGTGTTATCTATCTTGCTTCGCGAATACCCGTTGCTGACTTGCTGAAGTATAAGAGACTCTTTTACCTCACGCAAACCGTATATATTCGGCGCGTAGCTGTCAATTACCCACTCATCAAAATCCCTGATCTCAAGAACATATTTGTTAAACCTGTCAGTATCCTCCTTCGTATACGTGATCTTGGATTCAGTCTCATCAGGCGTGATACTGACAACATCAAGAATTATATTGAACTGATTTGTCTTCCCGGTTGATCTTACTTTCAGCCTTTCCCTCACGATCGCTGCGATCGTTACCCTGTTTCCCGGAAGTATTGTCCCGCAGTGTTCTTCAGTGATCTCAGCTTTAGCCGTTTGAGGCTTTTCCCCGCCACCGATGTCCTCCTGTCGCTCCTGGAACCTCAGCACCAATCCTGTTGTGTTGTTTTGCGCTCATCAAGTTTAAAAGCGCTGCGTCTTCCGCAAACATCATTCTCGCACTCAAATGGTTCTATTAACTTGTCATGCTCCTGCACGATGTAGTTATAATGACCGCATCTCATGCACTCATACGCTGCTACCAGTATCCTGGGTGTGGTGGGAGTCATCCCCATCGTGTAGCATTTGATCTTTACAAGCCTGTTCACATGCTCTTTTCTGATCTGACTTATACGAATTAGCTCAGTATCAGATACATCAATGATCTCGATCCGTATCCTGTCTAAATACTCATTATCAACATAAAAATCCGACAAAAACTCCTTCGCAGCATTCTTCAAATGATTTAAAGCGTCATCAGGATAATCGTAAATCGCACTTATCGCATCAATATCTTGAACATCGTTCATCACGATCCTTAAGCTGGTCCTCTCAGGAAGCTGCATTCCGAGGGAAAGAAGGTCATCATGATATTTCCTGGTTATAAGATCAACCGCCCATCCCGGTGGGGTAACTGCCGCTGAACCATGAGTTGCGTGCAAGTTACGATACCCATCTATTTCTGAATACTGCGATGATCATTGAATGTCCGGCTGCTTCTACCTGGACAGCATTACCAACTCAGGTTTCGTTTCCTTGATCCGGTTGATATAGTCATCAGCGTAGTCGGACAGGATCCTGTCCTTCCATTCCTTGTCCAGCGCCAATGTATCCCATACCCTGACTAACATCTCAACCACATGGATCGAATTGGGATGCGAACCCTTCGAGCCGCGTAAAACCCTGACATTGTGTGCAGGAGCCTTTTGTCTGAAAGCGATCCCAAGTTCCTCAACGAGGCTGTAAATCCTGTCGCTGGAACTTACAAACGCCCTGAGGCAGGTTTCATCTGCGCTGCGGCGTTTGACCCTTCTGTCATTTGTCCCTGTCATTGATTCCCTCTTTTACCAAAACATATTTCCTGGCTCTCCATTCATAGATGCCCCACAGGGCGAGAATGAAATAAATGAAAAACAGCGAAGCTTGCTGGTATTCTTTTACACTATAATCGTATATGGACCATATTGCGTTGGTAAATGCCCAGATATAGAAGCAGTAGTGCATCTTCTTGACATTCATCACCGTTCCTATCAGAGACAGAATTGTCAAACCCCATAAGAGCCAATCTGTGAAAGAAAACTGAGATAGCGTATTCAGCAAGTTCATTAACATCACTGGATATAGCATCCATCAGCTCCAGAAACCTTTGTTGAGACACATCTAGCTTGCTGCGGGTGACCTGGTTTCAAGACGTATGTGTATCCGCCGCGCCTCATTACACAGCAGCCGTATCGTTTATCAGCGGTCATAAATGCAATGAGCAGTTTCCGTTTGGTTGGAACAAGCCCTTCTATTGACGATGACCTGAACTTCATTGGCAGCTTCTCGAAGAACTCATTGAAAGTGCGGGTCGAGAGGTAAAGACTGATATTATTCCCTGTTGGATAATTGGAAGTTATCCTCAGCCGCTCCTTCTCCTCGAACAATCGCACAGAAGTGCATCTGGTGGATAGAATCTTCGGCTCACCTTTAGAATCCCATGCTGGGAGTTCGGTTATCTCGTACATTTATTCCTCCCTGGAAGGACTTCGGGTACTGCAGTTATTAGCAGCAGTCTTCTGGCGCCATTTATGCCCTTCACGTTCACTCGTTTGATCAATCCCTGCTTTTCGAGATTTATCGTCCACCTGCACGTTCGCTTCAAGTTTTTAGGCAGGTCGTTCCAGAACACCTGTTCTTTTTGTTGAACGATGTGCAGTATCTGATCTTCAGGATGTTCAGCAAACTTAATGTTGAAACACGGTGAAGGAGAGATATTCGAAAGC
>JAUSDC010000105.1 GCA_030650845.1 Candidatus Methanoperedens sp. | reverse complement strand
GACTTCATGGCATTATTCCAACCTACAAGATGGTAGATACCTGCGCAGCAGAGTTCGCGGCTGCAACGCCTTATTATTATTCCACATACGAAGACCAGTGCGAGATAGTTCCCACGAACAGGAAGAAAGTTCTCATTATTGGTTCAGGACCTATCCGCATCGGGCAGGGTATCGAGTTCGACTATTGCACAGTGCATGCGGTCACTGCCCTTCGCGAGGAAGGGATCGAAACACACATAATAAACAATAATCCTGAAACCGTGTCCACAGATTACGATACTTCAGACAAGTTGTTTTTCGAGCCCCTTACACTTGAAGATGTCATGAACGTTATCGACAGGGAGCGTCCATTTGGCGTGATGGTGCAGTTCGGAGGGCAGACCTCTGTGAACCTTGCGATCCCGCTTAAAAAAGAACTTGACCGAAGGACTGATCTTGATACGGTTATCCTCGGTACAACGCCCGACAATATGGATATCGCGGAGGACAGAGGGCGATTCAATGCAATGATGAAACAGCAGGGTATCCTCCAGCCAGAGGCAGGATGCGCCACCAATTACAGCGAAGCCTTTAATGTTGCAAAGAGGATCGGATACCCGGTGCTTGTCCGTCCATCATACGTTCTCGGAGGACGGGCGATGGAAATTGTGTATGATGATAAGGATCTTGAGCGATACTTGAAAGAAGCTGTAAAAGTGTCGAATGAACATCCGGTTCTGATCGATGATTTTCTGGATAATGCAGTTGAAATCGATGTTGATGCCATTTGCGACGGGAAGGAAGTGCTAATAGGCGCAATAATGGAGCATATCGAAGAAGCGGGCATTCATTCAGGTGATTCAGCATGCGTTATCCCGCCTCAGTCCCTGAAGCCTGAGATCCTTGCTATTGTTCGTGATTATGTTAAAAAGATAGCACTGTCTCTTGGAGTCGTTGGAATAGTGAATATCCAGATGGCAACCAAGAACGGTTTGGTCTATGTGCTTGAAGCTAATCCAAGATCAAGCCGTACGATCCCGTTCGTCAGCAAGGCTGTGGGGCTTCCTCTAGCTAAGATCGCAGCACGAGTAATGGTGGGTCATACGCTAAAAGAACTGGGGCTCAAGGGCGACCCTGTAACAAAACACGTTTCAGTGAAGGAGGTTCTCCTTCCTTTTGATAAACTGCCCGGGGCAGACCCGCTTCTTGGTCCTGAGATGA
Organism: Candidatus Methanoperedens sp.; assembly: GCA_030650845.1. GTDB lineage: Archaea > Halobacteriota > Methanosarcinia > Methanosarcinales > Methanoperedenaceae > Methanoperedens. The sequence goes on along the minus strand of JAUSDC010000105.1, from coordinate 20,394 downwards.
AAAGCACGGGTGAGGTAATGGGAATAGATTACGATTTCGGGCGCGCGTTCTTCAAGGCTGAATGGGCTGCTGATAACATCCTTCCGCTATCAGGGACCGTGTTCATGTCAATACGGGATGAAGATAAGGCACAAATAGCAAAGGTGGCTAAAAAAATGGAGGCTGCGGGACTCAGGCTAATAGGTACTCGGGGTACTGCAAAATTCCTGTCGCAGAAAGGGATAAAAATAGATATCATAAACAAGGTGAGCGAGGGGGGCCCTAATATCGTTGAGATCATCCATAAGAAGGAAGTTAACCTGATCATCAATACACCCAGCAGCAAGCAGACAGTGAAGGACGGTTTCCAGATACGGCGCGCTGCTGTTGATTTTAATGTGCCTTATATTACTACCATTCAGGCAGCTCTTGCTGCGGCAGATGCTATCGAGGCGATGAAGAAAGGGAAGATAACGATACAATCCATGGGCGAGTATCATCAGATTATATCCTAAAAAAATATAGAGGCTTTCCAATGGAAAAAGACATCATAAAAGGTGTAAAGAAAAACGTATTTATCCTCGGTCTTGTCAGCTTCTTCACCGACATAAGCAGCGAGATGCTGTACCCCATTATTCCCATTTTCCTAACAGCAGTTCTGCACGCCCCTATGTCTGTGGTGGGTCTTATCGAGGGTATAGCAGAAAGTACAGCCAGCTTCCTTAAAGTGGTTTCTGGATGGCTTTCGGATAAGTCTGGAAAAAGAAAGCCTTTTGTGATCTATGGATACAGCCTGTCCACCATTGCCAAACCCCTGCTGGTATTCGCATCGACATGGCATTTCGTGCTTGCAGCACGCTTTCTTGACAGGTTCGGGAAGGGTATTCGTTCTTCAGCACGCGATGCCCTGATCGCTGATTCCACTGAAACGCAATACAGGGGCAAAGCCTTCGGTTTCCACCGCGCGCTTGACAGCGTAGGGGCTGTCATTGGTCCGCTTATCGCCCTTGTACTGCTGTATTATCTGGATATCAGCAAATGGGATACTGATGCAAGCTACAGGATATTATTCCTTATAGCTTTCATACCAGCCCTTATCAGCGTGCTCCTCCTGCTGTTCTTTGTTTCCGAGAAAAAAGGTGAGAAAAAGGACGGATTGAAGTTCAAATTATCTGATTTCAGCCGCGATTTCAAGATATTTCTCCTGATATCTGTGGTCTTTGCGATCGGGAATTCAAGTAACGCCTTCCTGATCCTTCGTACGAAGGACATATTTGAGAACTTCGGCGGCATCCCCTCGATAATAACATCCACATTCGGCTCGATCGGGATCGTCGCAGTTATAATATTTACTTATATGGTCTATAACATTACTTACTCTCTTTTGTCCATGCCAGCTGGCATGCTATCAGACAGGATCGGGCGCAGGAATGTGATGATAGGGGGCTTCCTGATATTCTCCATTGTCTACCTGGGTTTTGCTATAGCGAACGCAGGATACATGGTCTGGTTCCTGTTCGCAATATATGGTTTCTATATCGCAATGACAGATGGTGTGAGCAAAGCATATGCAGTTGATCTTGTCCCTGCTGATAAAAGAGGGACTGCGATCGGTCTTTACTATACTGCAACAGGGCTCATGGCTCTTATCTCAAGCATTATCGCTGGATTGTTGTGGGATATTGTAGGTGCAAGCGCGCCGTTCCTGTTCGGGAGTGCAACCGCGCTTGTGGCTGCAGTGATGCTTGTGATGTTGCTTCCGGCGCGTAATCATATAAATTAGCAACGAACTCGTACGAACTCAACCTACCGGAGTTCGTTTCAGTTCGTTTTAGTTCGTTGTTTTTTTCATGTTCATCATTGGACTTAGTAGCTAAAAATTCAAGTTACCTTTTATATATCCCCAAAACCATATCCGCATGCAATGAAAACGATCATCATCGGAGGCGGACTTGCAGGACTTGCTGCAGCTTACAGGCTGGCTGATAAAGATGAAATAACCATAATCGAAAAAGATAATGAACTTGGGGGCATGGCTTCAAGCTACAGCATTGAAATTCCAGGTTCAAAGAATGGCGTATATCATATCGAGAAATATTACCATCATATATTTGCATCTGACAGGGAACTTATCTCTCTTATAGAAGAACTGGGGCTTGGCAGCAGGCTTGAATGGTTACGGGGGACAACAGGATATTTTTTCAACGGCAAGATATACCCCATGAACACACCTCTTGAGATACTGCGAGCTCTCCCGTTGATGGATGTTATCAGGCTTACATGGCTTGTAATGAAAGCCAGGACCATAAAGGACAGAACCCCTTTTGACGATATCACAGCAAAACAATGGATACTTGATACGGCAGGTGAATCTGTATATAACAACTTTTTCCTTCCGCTTCTGTCAAGTAAGTTCGGGGACAACAAAGATAAAGTCTCTGCTGCATGGTTACTGGGGCGGGTGCAGATCCGCTCCAACAGGGGCGCCAAAGGTGAAAGGCTTGGGTACATGCGCGGAGGATTTCATGCGCTGGTTGTGGCTATGGCTGATAAGCTCAAAGAGAAAGGGTGTAAAATCTTAGAGGGGGATGTCTCCAGGATAGAGATCAATAACGGAGTTGTCAAAGGGGTTGTTGTGGATGGAAAGAATATTGAATGCGATCGGGTGATCTCAACTGTTGCTCCGAATGTCCTTGAAAAAATAATGGATATAGAAAATTCAGGAATTAGCACTGATATAAGTTATCAGGGTACTGCTTGCGCACTTTTCGGGCTCAAGGAAAAGGTAATGGAAGATACTTACTGGCTCAACATCAAAGAAGATGTCCCTTTCGGAGCCGTGATTGAACATACCAACTTCATTCCTGAGCAAGATTATGGAGAGCATCTGATGTATGTGACCTCTTATTTCCAGAACCCCGAGAGCGCCCTCTGGAAAAAGAGCAATGATGAGGTTATTGAGCTTTATCTGAAGGGTCTTGAAAAGCTCTTCCCTGGGATCAGGGGAAAAGTGAACTGGTGGCGCCTGCGAAGAGATATTGACACTGCGCCTGTGTATGAGGTCGGATACGGGAAAAAAGTCCTTCCATATAAGACAAATATTAAAGGGCTTTATCTGGCTGGTATGTTCTCAGAGGCGAATTATCCTGAAAGGAGCATGAATGGGTCTATTGTTGCAGGGTTCAGGTGCGCCGAAACCGTACAGAACTCGTAATCAGAACAGAACCGTAGTAGAGTTTTTATACTTTACGGGAATCACCCCTGTTAATGCCAAAAGGGCATATTAGCTTTATATTACTATGGTGATACAAATGATAGCAGAGAAACCTTTTAGAAGAAACTCTTTAATATTAGTGATCGGAATTACGATATTTCTATTATTGCTTATCGGGCCGGTGGATGCGGCATCGGGAAACAGGGTATGGAAAGAAGGAATGCCATCCACATATACCTGGAACTCACACAGTTTTGCCGGGTTTTATTATAACCTGGACGAGAACCTTGGCACTGAAGAACTTACTATCACCGATATAGATAGAACGATTGAAGAGGGAGATCTTACCTATACCACAATGCCGATAGAAGTGGATTTTGAATACTCGAGATTCGGGAAATACCAGGTCATAGGTTTTATGGCTGATAAATATTTTGCAGGATATACCCGTGAAAGCGAAATATCTGATAATGATGCGATAAGCCTGCTTGGCAAAAATCAGCTTCACAAGGTTCTGCTGGACGATGAAGAAAAGAAAGTGATCAATGAGGGCGGCACACTGACTCTGAAAGAAGGATATGTGCTCAAAATGACAGAAGTCGATATCAGCGGCGGACCTGGACAGATATGGGTGACCCTATTAAAAGACGGGGATGAAGTCGACAGCGATGTAGTCTCAGGGAATGATAATTACATTTATTCGACTAAATTAGGCAGTGTAAGTGATGTCCCGCTATTGGCTGTTCATTTTGAGAATGTATTCAGAGGCAGGGAAGTGAACGCAGCTTTTGTCAGGGGCATCTTCCAGATATCTGAATCCTTTACAAAAGTAAGAAGTCAAGATCGATACGGAGAACTTGAGGTCAGCGGTGTCAGTTCAGGCGGGATAGACATGACCAACAGGAACGCCTTATCCCTGTCATCGGGTTCTACGGTTGACCTTGTTGGTGACCTTAAGATAATAGTCGCAGACAGCAGTACATTGCGTTTCGCATTATCCGTAGAAAGGACTGGAGCTTTCGAGATGAGGGGTACCATTTACCCTACAACTACAGAATGGGACCCTATGAACTTTGGTCTTAATATCGGGGGGACCAACATTGGATTTTACTATGACATAGATAATGATGTTGGAAAAGAGAGTTTGAAAATTGAAAGCATAAGTGGAAGAAATATTCCAGAAGGAGATTTAAGATATTCAACATCAGCAGAAGAAGTAAGCTTTGAATATCCAAAATTTGGATCGTATCAGGTCATTGGATTCATGGCTGACAAATATTTTGCCGGATACACTGGCAACAGCGAAATATCAAATAAGAAAACAAAAAGCACACTTAATAGCCTTCAACTGCATAAAGTGTTAATTGATGATGACACGAAACGTACCCTCACACAGGGAAGCACACTGACATTAAAAGATGGTTATGTGCTCAAAATAAAGGACGTGGATATCAGCAAAGGAGAGGGGCAGGTCTTGATCTCATTGTTAAAAGACGGAGATGAGATCGATACTGATGTCATAACCGGGAATGATAATTACCTGTATATCAAAGATCTGGGCAGCCTTGATGAGATGCCTGTCATTGCAGTTCATTTTGAGAACATATTCAGGGGCAGGGAAGTGAATGCGGCATTTGCAAGGGGTGTATTCCAGATATCTGAATCATTTACTTCAGTAAAACCTGGCGACAAGTTCGGGGCAATGGAAGTTAAAACAGTCAATGCAGGAAGCATTGAAATGGCAAATGAGAGATCTATTAGTGTTTCGTCAGGGAACACTGTGGACTTATTTGGTGATATAAAGTTCAAAGTTGCTGATTCTAACGATGTTAGATTCTATCCCTTTGTTTATGTAACGCCTGATATGATATCAAGTCAGCTATTGATCGATGCACCCGCCAAAGCCACTGCTGGTGAAGCAATCAATGTGAAGGTCACTGCAGGTGGAAAACCAGTTCAAGATGCGTTTATTTCTATCAATTCAGATATGGGGCAGACAGACATTGATGGGTTGCTGAACTTAACACTTAAGAAAACAATGAAAGGTGGAACGTACAACATAACAGCCACCAAACTCGGTTATGAAAAGACGAGCAAAGAACTGGTTGTCCAGAGCTATATTGAGAACCGGCTTAGCATTGATGCGCCTGCAAAAGGAAACCAGCTTGGTAACATAATGATAAGGGTTTTGAACAAAGACCAGCCGGTTGCCGGGGCATCAGTGAGTTTTGATGATAATGATATAGGAGTAACTGATAAGAATGGTGAATTGAACTATATGCTTGAAGAGAGTGGAATTCATACAATATACGCATCCATGAGTGGATTTACAAAAGTAGCCAGGGACATAGAGGTCAGGGTGGCTTTTGCAGAGTTCAAGGCTCTTGATATCAGCGTAAACAATGTTGTGTTCTCGAATGAAAAGGCTGACATAAAGACAAACATCACAAATATTGGCACAAAAGCAGCGACTCTTCCTGTAGGGCTCATAGTCAACAACACTGAGATATATTCAATGCCTGTAACTCTTGGTGCAGGTGAAAGTAAGGAAGTAACTTTCAGCAAAGAAGTGTCTTCGTTCCCTGGTAATTATACTATCGAGGTACTTGGACAGAAGAAGACCGTAGAAGTAAAGGAAGCGCCTTTTAATGTATTCCTGGTGCTTGTTGTAATAATCGTGATCGGAGCTGTGGTGATCTACTTCCTGACGGCAAAAGGAAAGTCAGGTTCCGGGACGATAAATAAGCAGTCGGGGGAAGGAGAATTGAAAAAAGAATAAATAACAAACCGCGGGAGAACAAAATTTGGATACCAAAGAAACGATCAATCTGCTGAATGAGGCTTTTGTGCACGAGATCGAAGCCACGATGATCTATGTGCGAAACGCCTTCATCATGCCCCAATGTGATCCGAGCAGGGTCACAGAGGCTATAGCTGTCGATGAGATGAGACACATGAACTGGCTTGCAGACCTTATAGTGAAACGGGGGGGGAAGCCCAGCATGGAGCATAAAGAGCTTGATTTCGGAGAGGATGACCTGAGAAGCCAGCTTGAGCATCAGGTCACCCATGAAACAGAGGCTATTGAGATATATGAGAGGATGATCGGGCTGATCGAAGATGAGGAAGTCGTTGGGGTGCTGAAGCATATCCTGGATGAAGAAAAGAGGCACAGAAAGGAGTTCAGGATGCGGTTAGACAGGATGGATTAATTTTTTATTTAAAAAACGATCAATGCCTTGTATGCCACCCTGAAACTCGAAATCTCACTGATAAGACCATTGAGGCAAAACATTCCTTGCACATGGACAAATCTGTGTTATTTGCAGAATGCCACAACCGGCTCGTTCATAACCGATCGGGTCAGCCACGTGTTATGCCAATATCTAAATGCGACTCATGTCACAAAGCGCATAAAAATTTCAAGCTTCTGGGCTCACATGCAACACTGAGCTGTGAAAAATGTCACCCTGGAGGCAATTACAGTGGAACAAACCCCAATTGTGTAAATTGCCATAAGGCGCCCTCGAGCCATGATGGTATGGGCACTGACTGCACTCAATGCCATTCTCCAGATAGTTTTACGCCAGCCAGCTTTGCGCATGAAAGAGTTGGTGAACATATGGGCAGCCGTTCCGAAAAACCGCTCTCATGTATAACCTGTCATCCGGTTCGTTTTAAAGAGACTTCATGCACTGGAAGTAGATGCCATTCGTCAAATAATCCGAGTGGTGATGATTGAGTCATTTTTTCGATTTCAGTGTCGGTGATTATATATATAATGCATTTAAAATAGGAACTATGATGAATCGACCTCAAGAAAAACAGATTCGCTCTTCAATTGCCATGGCAGAACCAAAGGATTCTGATAGAAAATCAGAGTTGCAGGCAATAAATCGAATTCTTGATCGCAGGCATGAAGTGTTAGTGGAACTCAGTTAGTCTATTTTATATGTGCGCTTATAAATTCCAGGCACAATGAAAATACCTGGTTTGTAGAGTTCCTTTCGGAATTGGTAAGCTTCTGCAGCTTTATAATCGAAGCGGTAACTATTCTTTTCCAAAAATCTTTCCTTTGCTGTCAATGCTGTTCTATGGTTGGCGTCCGGGAATGCCTGCAATAAAATAATATTTTTAAGATAATACGCCGCTATCTCTATGACCGTCCTGTTTTCAGGTGCAAGATCGATCAACTTCTTCAATTCATTGATCTTTATTGGATAATCTTTGCTTCCGGTGTACTCTATTCTAGGATCTATTAATGCTCTTTTTTTTATCTGCTCGTTGATATCTAACAGATTTTCTAATGTGAGTAAGGTCAGAGACATTGAGTTTCTTCATTTTTATCAGAAGATATATATCAAAATTTCCATTAGTGATGAAAAGGGCATCTCATGAAAGATTTACCGGAAAATATTAATAATACAAATAATACTAATATTACATGTGGAACTTAAGATCAACTGGGATCATAAAAGATGCAAGCATGCGATCGAACGAATGTGGTTGAGGGGAGTTTCAATGGATGAGGTAAAGGATGCTATTATCAAAGGGAAAAAATCAAAACAATCGGACACAGGTTTAGCCGAAGCGTTTTACAGGTTCTTCAGCGTTGTGTACGATGAGCAAGTGCTGAAATCTAAAGAACTGAGAAAGATCTATCCTGTTACTGTAAAATTGTGGTGATAACATGAATAAGGAAATCCCGTATAAATGTACATGCGGAGGCGAATTAAAAAGGTCAAGAGTCGAAGTGGAGTTTTTTGGTATCGAATTTGGATTGAGGGATGCGGAAGTTTGTACCCGGTGTGGCTCAGAATATCTGGACCAGGAGACAATGAAAGAGATCGAGACCATAGTTAAAGAGAGGAATATTTTTGGACTGGAGAGAAAGATATCCGTTACGAAATCCGGGAATTCCCTGGTGATAAGGATTCCTCCTGAGATCGCGGAATATCTTGGAATTCATTATAAATCCGTAGTTCAACTTTTCCCGATGGATAAAGACAGATTGGAAGTCAAGGTTGTAAGTTAATCTTCAGGTTGTCCAGGGAGAGCGCGGCGCCGGGCTGGTTATATGGGCATTTGTGGGGGGGGTGGCTGGGAAGCTTGTGTTTTAATAAACTCTGGCGTACTTATTCTGAACCAATCGGTATCCATACAATAAAATCCCTCCTAAAAAGAGGATGCTGCTAAGAACATATACATCATAAGACATCAAAAGCGCGTAGAATGGATTATATGAAAACGGGTAAAGTGGCAAAATGTCTGTATATAAAAAAGAATCAAGGACTATGTGCAGATAAATTCCTAAAAACGATGCAAACCAAATGCTTTTTGTCGTAAGTTCCTGTCTAAGCCTAAAAACTGTCATTAATCTTTCTACTCTTTTGTTTAGTTTTGTTATTGCAAACGAAAGAATTACCGCAATAATGGTACCGCCTAAAATAGAATGAAAAAAACCATGTAGCGGATAATCCAACCTTAGAAATAAAACTAAGAAGGGTTCTATATCGACGATGATATTTGCGATTAAAAATGTCGGTAGGTTCATATAACGGAATAAGAGCATTAGCCACCAGTAAAAACCCACACTATATACGAGCCCTTTGCATACCCTTTTCACCCCTCACTCCCTCTCCTTCACCAGCACATCCACCACCGAAGGATCAGCCAGCGTCGTGGTATCCCCCAGATCATTTACATCCCCTGAAGCGATCTTCCTGAGTATCCTCCTCATGATCTTTCCTGACCTCGTCTTTGGCAGCGCATCAGCGAATTGGAGCTTCTCAGGCTTTGCTATGGGACCGATGGTATTCCTGACATGCTCGATAAGCTCTGCTTTGAGCTCTTCGGTCTTCTTCACCCCCTCTTTGATCGAGGCAAAAGCATAGATCGCCTCACCTTTAATATCATGCGGGTACCCAACCACAGCAGCCTCGGAAACAGCAGGATGGGACACAAGGGAACTCTCTATCTCAGCAGTCCCGAGCCTGTGACCGGAGACCTTTATCACATCATCAATTCTACCCATTATCCAGTAATAGCCATCCTCATCCTTCCTTGCGCTGTCGCCTGTCTGGTAAACGCCGGGGAACGCAGTGAAATATTTTTCTATGAACCGTTCATGGTTCCCGTAAACCGTGCGCATCATACCAGGCCAGGGCTTCTTTATCACAAGCTGCCCGCCCTCATTGACCGCAGCCTCTGTCCCGTCAGGTTTGACAATCATCGGCTCGATGCCAGGGAAAGGCAACGTTGCTGAACTTGGTATTAGCGGAGTGGCGCCTGGAAGCGGAGTGATAAGTATTCCCCCGGTCTCGGTCTGCCACCACGTATCAACGATGGGGCAGCGCCTGTTCCCTATCAGGTTATAATACCACATCCATGCTTCCGGGTTAATGGGCTCACCCACTGTGCCAAGAAGCCGGAGGCTTGAGAGATCTCTTCCTTTTGGCCACTGGTCGCCGCTTCTTTCAAGCGCTCTTATTGCTGTGGGGGCGGTATAGAAGATCGTTACTTTGTACTTTTCAATGAGCTCCCAGAACCTGTCGGGTTTGGGGTAATTGGGGACACCCTCGAACATAACTTCTGTTGCGCCTGCTGCAAGAGGTCCATAGACGATGTAACTGTGACCTGTGACCCATCCTATATCGGCTGTACAATAGAAGATATCCTCATCACGGTAATCAAAGATCCATTTGAAGGTCGTAAGCACATAAAGCAGGTATCCGCCTGTAGTATGCAGGACACCTTTGGGTTTACCAGTGCTTCCGCTCGTATAGAGTATGAACAGTGGGTCTTCAGCATCCATCTCCTCGGATTTGCATTCAACCGAGGCATTCTTCATTTCCTCATGCCACCAGACATCCCTTCCTTTTTTCATCGAGACCGCGCTTCTCGCGCGGTCATAAACGATAACAGTTTCTACAGAACCATCAACCAGTGCCCTGTCGGCATTCTCTTTTAAGGGTATTGTCTTTCCTGCCCTGTAACTTGCATCAGCAGTGATCACCATCTTGCAGGCACTGTCATTGACACGATCACGAAGCGCATCTGAACTGAATCCCGCGAATACCACATTGTGAATTGCACCGATCCTGGCGCATGCCAGCATTGAGGTCACAAGCTGAGGTATCATTGGGAGATAGATCGCGACCCTGTCTCCCTTTTTGATCCCTCTATTTTTCAGGACGTTCGCGAACTTACATACCTCATCATACAGTTGTTTGTAAGTGTATGTAGCAGTGTCTCCGCCGTCACCTTCCCATTTGATGGCTATTCTGTCGCCTCTTGTTGAAAGGTGCCTGTCAAGGCAGTTATAAGAAGCATTCAGTTTCCCCCCTTCGAACCATTTACATATTGCCTTTTCAGAGTCCCAGGAATAGACATTTTTCCATTTACTGAACCAGGAAAGCTGGTCTGCCAATTCTCCCCAGAAAGATGGCGGGTCTTTAATAGAGCTTTCGTATATCTTTTTGTATTCATCAAGACTTTTTATAAACGCTTTCTTGCTGAATTCTGTTGGAGGATTAAATACCCGCTTTTCATCAAGCAATGATTCAATAGTTGTTTCTACCATCAGGTCTCGCCTTTGTATGATTATAATAATCAACAATGGGTATATAAGTTATCTGGCGACAAGCACCGTACATCTGGCTTTCTTTACCACAGCCAGAGCAACGCTTCCGAGTTCCGGATTTATTTCGGATTCCCCTTTTCCACCAAGTACGATGGTATGTACTTTGTATTTTTCGGCTGCATCAAGTATCGCCCGCGCTATCGTATCAGCCATAGCGCCTATCTGGGGCATGCGCTGCATACTCACGCCCACCAGCAGTTTGTTAACCTCCACACCCATCTTTGCCCCTTCTTCTACAACGCGGTTCAAGGTCTTCTCACCCTTTGCAATGCGCTCTTCGCGTTCGGAGTCTTTGCTGCCCACCGCAATATAGATAGCAGCTATGCGAATATTGTAGGATCGTGCGATCTTCATGGCTGCCATTTCACTTTTTCTTGCGTATTCAGAATCATCCGTAGCTACCAGTATCTCATAATTTGTCATGCCTTTACCTCCAATTTCCTTATTTTCTGCTCGATTTTATCAACAGCCACCATAAGACCGAATATCACTGCCTGGGGTCTGGGGGGACATCCAGGAATATATACATCTACAGGCATAAACCTGTCTACACCGCCGCTGCTGGCATATGTTTCACCGAATATGCCCCCATTACAGGCGCAAGATCCCATTGCTACCACAAGTTTTGGCTCAGGCGTAGCATTATAGGTCTTAAGGAGTGCAAGTTCCATGTTCCTGGTCACTGGTCCGGTTACAAGAAGCATGTCAGCATGTCGCGGCGAAGCAACGATATGTATACCGAAGCGTTCCAGATCATATATCGGATTAGAAAGTGCGTTTACCTCTACCTCGCAGGCATTGCATGAACCTGCATCCACTTCGCGTATGGAAAGCGAGCGCCCGAAGAGACCCTTTATCTTTCTATTGAGGCGCTGCCCCATTATTTCTATTTCATCTTCAACAGTCATACTGTCCTCCGGATAATTGTGAGAAGGTCATCCTTTGTCTTTGAGGCGAGTTCATATTCCTGTGATAGTCTTATGGCTCCACTGGGACAGACCTCTTCGCACATTCCGCAAAAAATGCAGCCGCAGTAAGACAGAGTGAGTGTTTCCTCTTCCTTCTCTTTCGTGAGCCATATCACACCAGGTGGGCAAACTCTGGTGCATTCACCGCAAAAGGTGCATTTATCCGGGATCAGTTCAGGCTTCCCCCTGAATCCAACTGGCGCAATGTCCGGTTTTAGGGGATATTTTGAGGTCACCCTTCCTGTCCTGAGAGTTTTTATAATAATATCGAACATTTTTTCACCTACATGTCATTGCCAGAATACGATAAACTCAAGCTTTTATTGATGATCGGAAAGTCCGGAACGATGTTATCAAGCACGGCATACTCTATTGCAAGCCAGTTGCAGAATGACGGGTCGCGCACCTTGCATCGTTCGATCCTGCCGTTTGAAATATGGACCCAGTAAAATATCTCTCCTCTGGGTGATTCTGTGTAACCCAGGGCGCAGCCATCTGGTATCTTTTTTATTTTCGTCCTTATTTCGCTTCCGGGGAGCCCGGAAAGCGCAAGCTTGATCAGTGATAAAGATTCATATACCTCATATGCGCGCACATTTGTCCTGGCATTCACATCCCCTGCTTTGATCACCGGTACCTTAAAGTCAAGTTTATGATAAGCTGCATACGGATGGTCGCGTCTTATATCGTTATCGATCCCTGAAGCACGACCCGCAGGACCAACAACATGCAGTCCTTTTGCAATTTCGTTAGAGATGCGCCCTGTGGTCTCTATCCTGTCCGCGACAGAGGGCGAAGAAATAAGTAGTTCCATAAGTTCCATGAAATCTTTTTGAAGCGAATCAAGTTCCTTCAATATCATCTCTTTTTTATCCCCAATATCACGTCTAACGCCGCCAATGGCGTTCATGCCGCGAAGCAGTCTGCTTCCTGTAACTTTTTCGTTGAGCTGCATCACCTGTTCTTTCAATTTGTTAGCATGCGCTGCGCCAAATGGGTAAGCAACATCTGTTGCAATGCCTGCGATGTCTCCAAAATGGTTGTATAACCTTTCAAGTTCAAGAAGGATGGTGCGTATGTATTTTGCGCGTGGAGGAATGTCCACGCCTGCTATTTTCTCAACAGCCTGGCAGAACGCCACTGCATGTGCTGCCGAGTTATCGCCTGATATCCTTTCTGCAAGGAACACCGCCTTATCGAGGCTCATGCTCTCGAATGATTTTTCCACACCTTTGTGTGTATAGAAATGCCTGATCTCAAGGTTAAGTATCGGCTCACCTGCCACGCTGAACCTGAAATGTCCGGGCTCGATAACACCTGCATGGACAGGACCAACAGGTATCTCATATACTCCCTCGCCCTCCACTCTTCGATAAATATATTCTCCTTTCACCCGCGGAGGTTTTGTCCTGATATCAAAGTCTTTTCTCAGGGGATAAAGACCAGCAGGCCAGTCCTCGAAATGGATGAGGCGTCTGGGGTCAGGGTGACCTACAGGTACTAGTCCGAACATATCCTGGATCTCTCGTTCATACCAGTTGGCTGCGGGTATTTTATGCGTGAGCGTGGGAAACCCTGGAGATTTTTCTTCAACTTTTATTTTAATTATTATGAACAGATCGCTTTTGCATGAGAATACATAATGTATCTTAAAGCATCCGTCTTTTGTTCTTTCTTTTGCTCTTTCATCTGTTGCAAATATTAAGATAAGAGGGAAATTAAGCGTGTGATAAAGATAGTCGCAAATGTGTACAGCTGCATCCTTATTTACTGTGAGATAATGTTCATTATTTGAAACTATTTCGTCAAGAATATCGCTCCTGAATTCTTTTTTTATTGTCTCAATTAATTCTTCTGACATACCATCATCTCACGATCTCAACTACTCTCATTATCATATCATAGAAAGGCGTGGGAATGTAAACTCCAAGAACGATGATAAATACCATCAGGATACCCATCGCTACAAGTGTCCATCTGCTCATATCTCCCTTTTCAATACCTGGTTTTGGATTCCCGAAAACCATTCTGCTGACATTGTTGAAGAATCCAGCAAATATCATAATAATAAAAAGAAGGAACAATACCGCAGCGCCTATATGACCATTCGAAAAACCTGCCGCAAGTATAGTGAATTCACTGATAAATATGGAAAAGGGAGGTGAACCTGTGATAGCAAGAGTCCCGACAACGAACATAGTGCCAGTGACTGGCATTGTTTTTACCACTCCGCTGATGTTGAAGATCTCTTTAGTTTCGTGCTTCAGAAGGATATTTCCTGCGCCAAAGAACATCAGGGATTTTGTCATAGCATGATTGAACATATGAAGGATCGCCCCGAATATGCCAAAAACGCCGCCAAATCCGATACCAAGGGCGATTATTCCCATGTGCTCAACGCTAGAGTAGGCAAGAAGACGCTTGTAGTCTTCCTGCAGGAGTATGAACGGGACAGCTATCCCGAGTGACAGGAGCCCAAAAATAATAAGCAGGTTGCTTGTGAAGGCTTCTCCTGTTGATTTTGTTGCAATGGTATAGAACCGGATTATGCCGTACATGGCACAGTTGAGAAGCACACCTGACAACAGGGCGCTCACCGGAGTTGGTGCTTCGCTGTGAGCATCAGGTAACCATGTGTGCATGGGAGCAAGACCTGCTTTTGTGCCGTAGCCTATAAGGATGAAAATGAATGCAAGTTTCATTATCGTGGGATCGAACTGGTCTGCAACTGCGATAAGCGAAGTCCAGTTAAGGGCATCCCCGGTTTCTCCCAGGATATTTACAGCCGCAAAATATGTCAGTATTGTACCAAAAAGGGCGAAGGTAATGCCGACTGTACAAATGATCATATATTTCCATGCGGCTTCAATAGATGATTTTCTTGAATAAAGGATCATAAGAAGCGCAGATACGAGCGTGGTCATCTCTATCGCTATCCAGAGACCAAGGTTGTTCGTAACGCCCACGAGAAGCATTGTGAACATGAATATATGGAACAGGGAATAATATAATCTCAATTTTTTATCATCAATGATCCCGTGCTTATGCTCATGTCCCATGTAACCTACCGAGTAGAGCGAGGCAACAAATCCTACTATTGATACAATAAGCACGATGTATGCGCTGAAGGCATCAGCGAACAGGGCGTTCTGCCACGTTACTATGACTTCGTGTTTATAAACATCAACTACAAGTGTAAGACCAAGGAGAAGGGTAATGATAGAACCAGAGACGCTTATTGTCTCAACCTGTTTTTTTGTACGCGAGAAAAAACATAATATGCTGGTGAGAAGAGGTGCAAGAAGAAGATATTCTATCATTGTATCATCCTATTAGATTTTTGAGCATATCGGTATCTATCGTCTCAAATGTCTTGTTTATCCTGAATATCAGGATACCCATGATAAGTACTCCGATCAGCACATCGAAGAATATCCCGAGTTCGACAAGGAGAGGCATGCCATTTGTCAGGGATATCGCCCCAAGGAAAAGCCCGTTCTCCATTATAAGAATGCCAAGCATCTGCATTATGGCTTTTTTGCGGCTTATCATTATGAAAAGTCCGATCGAAACAAGGGACATAGAAGCGGAGAGGGCAAAGCTTGAAAGTTCAGTTATTACGCTAATTGACCTTATCAGGTAATAGGAAATAACCACAAGGATGCCTCCAATGATCAGAGACGGAGAGATTCCCACATACAGATCAATTTCTCTTTTTACTTTTATCTCGCGAATTATGTAAATGAAAATATAAGGGATCACTGCTGCTTTTATTATAAGTGTAAGGAGGGCGACAATGTACAGGTCGATTTTTCCAGTAGATATCCCCACAACGGTTGCGACACATGCCAGCAGGAACGATTGTATCCCGAAAGCTCTCACGCATGAATACAGGCGTGTCGATCCAAGGATCATGAAGGTAGAAACAAGTATTAGCGCAATAAATAATTGCATTATATTGGAGCCAAAAATAACTTCTTCCATAGTCTATCCTCCTTTTACGATAATAAATGATACAAGCGACAGGAACGAAAGCATAAGTGATACAGATAACAGGTCAGGCAGCCTGAATAATCTCCATTTGGCTGTTGAGGTCTCAATTATCGCTATTATTGCGCCAAGTACAATTATCTTGATCAGAAAAACAATAAGTGCTATCGCAATACTTCCAAAACCCACGCTATCTGCAATACCCCATGGGAAGAATATGTTAGCAAGCAACGAAAATACAAGTAATTGCTTTACCATGGCTCCCAGTTCGACTATTGCCAGTTGTTTCCCTGAGTATTCAAGTATCATTGCTTCATGGATCATCGTGAGTTCAAGATGAGTTGCAGGATTATCCACTGGTATCCTTCCGGTTTCTGCTATCGCGATTATTAAAAACGCAACGAATGCAAGCAGATGGTATGGCGAAACAGCGGAAAGCCCCATTGCAGAAACGGTCTGCGATATCTGACTGAGATTTGTGGAGCCCACATTGAGCGCAACAGCAAATATGGAAAGCATAAGAGCTGGTTCCACCATTGAGGCGATGAACATCTCCCTGCTGCCCCCCATGCCTCCGAAAGAACTGCCTGCATCAAGGGACGCCAGAGCTGTGAAGAACCGAGCCAGAGCAAAAAGATATACCACTGCTATAAGGTCACCAGCGAATGAAAATGGCATGTTTGAAATGAACACGGGAACGATGAGGCCTGCTGTTAAAACCGCAGCAAATGAGATAACAGGTGCAGCATGGAATATCCACGACACGTTTTCAGAAACAACGGAATCTTTCCGAAGGAGTTTTGCAATATCGTAATATGGCTGGAAGATCGATGCACCTTTTCGTATCTGGAAGAACGCCTTTATCTTTTTGATGATGCCGCTGAGGAGGGGCGAAAGTGCCAGGATGATAATTATCTGGAAAAATGAAATGATTATCTGTGAGATCACAAGCTTCCTCCTATTATTATATACAGCATAAGGATTACCATCGTCCCGAAGATATAAGCGAGATAGGCATGGATGCTGCCTGTCTGGATGTGCTTGATAGTCCTTGATTTCCCGAGCATTAAATCCACAACAGGTGTATAGAGATATCGTTCAAATATTTGTTCAACACGAACCTCGAACTTGAAGGACTCTTTAATGAGCGGTGAAACTGTATATGAAGCCCTCAGTTCCCTCACAGGACGAAATATGTTCTTGAACCATATTTGCACTGGTTTTGAGAAGGCGCGGGCAGTATATTCGTTCCGTGCAGTAGAAATGGGTTGTCCGCATCCCCATGTTTCATAGACCCTGGTGGCGGATGGATCTCGTATGAACCTCATGGAAAGCAGTATCAGAATGAAGATCAACATTATTGCCAGGATGGCTGGAGTTGATATGGACATCGCAGTAGAGGGTATTTTTAAAATGCCAGATATGCCAAAAGAGAAGGGCTGATCAAAAGCACTTGCCCCTGCAAAATCCCGAACGATCCTGTCAAGAAATGTAACCATATATCCTGGCAGGAGCCCGAGAAGGATCGATAATAGCGCGAATATTCCCATTCCGATAAGCATTGGTTTGTTTGGATCTTTTGCATGTTCTGCATGTTCGCTCCTGGGAAGAGCCAGGAATCCTATACCGAATGTTTTCAGAAAACAGAATGCAGCAAGTGCTCCAGTCAGAGCCAGAGCTGCTGCGCCTACGGGGAGAACTATCCTGATCATAGAGTCCGTTGAATTAAAACTTAATAGCATGGACTGAAGAAGCAGCCATTCGCTTGCAAAACCGCTAAAGGGCGGAAGCGCTGAAATGGAAAGTACGCCTATAAGGAATAACAGCGCCATTACAGGCATCTTTTTTATCAGGCCCCCAAGCTCTTCGATATTCTTTGTGTGGGTTGAATATAATATTGAACCAGCGCCCATGAACAATAATCCTTTGAATATGGAATGGTTGAGCAGGTGATAAAGCGCTGCGATCGCAGCGATGGCGCTAAGTACAGGACTTCCTGAAGCGAAAAATATCATGGATGCGCCGATGCCAAGAAGAATTATGCCGATGTTCTCTATGCTGCTAAAGGCAAGCATTTTTTTTATATCGGGTTCAACGACCGCGTACATTATGCCGGTCAATGCCGAAACTGCGCCAAGAGCGAAAACGAGGAATCCCCACCATGGGACATCTGCGCCCAGAAAATCAAAGAAAACGCGGATAAACATATATATTGCAGTTTTGATCATTACGCCTGACATGAGCGCGGAAACATTGCTCGGAGCGGCAGGGTGCGCGTATGGTAACCAGATGTGAAGCGGGACAATACCAGCTTTTGCCCCAAAGCCGATGAGGGCGAATAGGAACGCCAGGTCTTTTAAAAGGGGCGGCATTGTCGAACCATAGGCAGAGAAACTTTCAAAACTGAAACTTCCGCTTGCACCTCCCAGGATAAGGAATGAAAGGATAATGAAACCTGTGCCGATATGGGTCATTACTATATAGATAAATCCGGCTTTTCTTGTTTCTGGTTTTTCATGTTCAAAGATAACAAGGAAAAATGATATCACTGACATTAATTCCCACACGATCAGGAACATTATTGCATTGTTCGCCGAGACTACGAGGATCATTGAAAGAATGAAGATGTTATAAAGGAAACCCAGGTAACCGATGTTCTTCTTCCCGTAGTATTCTCTGGTGTATCCTATCGAGTATATCGAGACAGCGAATACTGAAATGGAGATCACAAGGATAAAGAAGGCGGAGAGCCTGTCAATAAAAAAACCGAAATTCAAAAACGATGAACCTGAAAGGGATAACGAAAAGGGTTCGCCAAAAATCACTGATATTGAAAAAATGATACCAAAAACAGATGCTATTGCTGCACTCAGGAAGGAAACATATGTTGAAAGTCTATCTCTTTTATTGAAAACAATGGAAAGCATTGCTCCGATCAGAAAAAAAATGATAAGTCCATAAAATAGATTATTATAGATCATAGAGACCTCAAAAAAATATCGTTTTTTATCGCCCTTCGATTTTGTTTGCAGACACAATTGATGTCAGAATATTGAATCCCAGCTTTTATATAATTTTATAATGAACAACAGAGCCTCTTATTACAGGCGTTTTTATATTTAAGGTTAACCTGCAGGTATATTGATCATGATAAATCAAGCAGTTATGCTTCGGTTGACACCGTAAAGAAGAATATGAATTGTGTTCATAGATATAAATGAAAACAGGCAATATAACGGACATTTGCAGCGAACTGATACGAACTAGAACAAACTCCGGGAGCGTGAGTTCGTACGAGTTCGTTGTTTACGGTATACCCCAGATGATCACAAGGAATCCTATGATAACAAGAGCCCAGAATAATAGCTTTTGCATTTTTTCGCCAATCCCAAAATCTATTGCAAAAACCCGGAATCCGTTCAAAGCATGCGGAAGAACAAGTACAAGCAGTATAAAAATAGCGGTCTTGAAATCAACGAACATGAAATCAAATGGTGTTTTTATCCCATGTGCCCATACAATATGGATGAACAGATAAAACACTAACAAAACACCTGTAACGCGCTGGAGCAGCCATGCCCACATGCCTGTTCCGTAAGCCCAATCTTTTTCCATAGTTACCTGAATAGTCACCTGAGTAAATGTTTCATTTTATACACGATGATCTTCCTCATGAAGCCTGTGATAGCATTGGTTGGCTGCACATTTTTCGGGCAGACTTCAACACACCGGTAAACCTCATTGCATGCCCATACGCCATTTCTTGAATTCACTCTATTTAGCATTTCATCTTTTGAATGATACCTCGTATCAGCATAAAAACGCCATGCATTTGCAAGAGCTGCCGGTCCCAGATAATCACTGTCTCTTGCTGCTGCGGGACATGCTCCATAGCAAAGCCCACACAGGATGCAGGCAGCATATTTATCGACTTTCTTAACGTCGTTCTGAGACATCGGTGACATCGGAGTCTCCATTAATGACTGATCCATCACATCAAATCCTGGCACAACTTCTTCATAATGCTTGAAAAAAGGTTTCATATCCACTATCAGGTCTTTTATTACAGGCAGGTTCGGAAGTGGTTCTATAAGGATATCCTCACCCATCTTTATTTCAGGTTTCGCAACAGGACCATACGGTGAAATGGTCAGAACCCTTTCACCAAGGATCTCAGATACCTGTGTACGGCATGCAAGCCTTTGTTTCTTGTTAATAAGCATGGCGCATGAGCCGCAAACAGCGCCGCGGCATGAATACCTGAACGCCAGAGAGCTGTCTTTTTCATCCTGTATCTGGAAGAGCGCTTCAAGAACTGACATATGCGGTCCTGGCTTTATTTCAAAAGTATCGAACCAGGATTTTTCCCCATTGGATCTTTTTATCTTGAATTTCATAATCCGTTATTCATAGTTAAGTTATCGGATCATATAAAAGGAATCCCCGACGCCATAGAATATGAGCTATGGTGTCATTAAACCGTTGGATTATTTTACCGAAAGTTCACAAGTATGCTTTAAGATAAAAAGAATACTTTCACACCGCTTGGCATTATGATTTATGTTTGGAGTGATATCTTTGGGGGCAAGTTATTTCAGCAG
>JAUSDC010000039.1 GCA_030650845.1 Candidatus Methanoperedens sp. | reverse complement strand
AAACGAAAAGTAGGCGCCGCTGTGATTGCAGTTCGAAGGGGAGGCGCAATACATGCTTTTGACTCTATCAATCATTTCTTCCATATCAATCAGATGATCGTCCCTGGTTCAAGTTACTGGAATGTGGGTATTGGAAGAGAGGTCGGGGATGTTGATAAAGACGAAGAAGGGATCCGGAACATGAAAAATCTCGGAGAAAACATGGCATGGCTGCTTAAGAAAATAAGAAGTGAGTGAGTTTTTTGTTTTGACACCCCTGACCCGATGTGTTAATATCGTTCCTCTTTACTCCAATGCCTATGTTGCGCTGAGAGTGGCATACGAGCGGCAGGGTAAATTGAAAGAAGCAGCCTGGTTTTCACCTTTAACTTTACGATTTGAGGGTTTTACTTAACGATTACTTAACGATTAATTTGACGATTACTTGACGATTAGACCAGTCATTTCAGGCGGTATCTGGTAGAGCGACCGGCTCCAAGTTTTTCAGCATTTTTTGCTAAATATATTTTTTCAAAATGTTATATCAACCCCATCTGTTTTTATTCCCCAAAAACCATACTGACAACAGAACCCCAATGAGCAACAATCGAATCATCCTGGTCATAAAAGCAAGCGACATCGATGTCTCTTCTCTTTCTGAAGATAAAAGAGACATAAAAAGCAGAGCCTTCAAAGATGCCGTGTACGACCATCTCTTGAAAAATTACGGGGTTTCAGGGGAGAATATCTTGGTGCATATACAGAATGACATCATAACGATCGAGTGGACCCCCCTGGAAAAAGATGAAAGTTTCAATGCTGAATACCAGAGGTCATTGCGCCTTCTCACTGATGGCAAATTAGAAGAGGCAAGATTCATATTGGAAGATCTGGCGTTCCGATCGCCTAAAGACCCTAATGTGCTGTACAACCTGGGGATGGTCTATAGCGAGTTCCATGAACTGGATATAGCAATTGACACCCTGAAAAGGTGCGTGAATATCGCTCCATTATACTTAACCGCCTGCTTTTTATAAGCAAAAAACTAAATGACAACAGAAACCCAATGAGCAAAAATAGAATTATCCAGGTCATAAAAGCAATTGATAGGTTGAATACAGATGCCAATTAAATTAGGTAAATATACACTGCCAGATAATCTAATTGATAGAATGAAACAAACTATGAAAGATACTCGAAGAGGAAAGAAAGATATAACGTTCAATCTCTACGATGAATCGGGTGACTTGATTGAGAGAGATTATGCTGTAACTAATCAGGGAAGCCCGACCCCCATTATCATCAAAGAGGGTTGTATCGGGAATTTTCATACACATTTTACATCGGTCTCAAAAATGAGTCCGATTGATGCTTTTTTTGCCTGCAGAATAAATATGATGATCATAGGGGGTATAAGAGATAATAAGATAATTTGTTGCATGATTAGAGAACGAGAAAGTGCTAATTGTGAAAAAGAACTTAAACCTCTTGTTATTGAATTTCAACAGATAGTTTCTGAACAGAGAATGGGCAAGAATAATATTGATAGTGGACTAAAGAACGATAAAGATACACAAAATGTGGTGTCTAAGTTTTTTGATGTGGTGAGAATAGGGTAACAAAACAAGCTGTAGTTTGTAAATAGAGATAAGAGGCTAAAATAATGACCCGAATCGAAGTTCCTTCAGAAACCCTTTTGGTTGAAATGGGAAACGATGGGTTGAACATAGTTGAAACATTCATACAGATGTCGGGCATGGACGAAAGTGCCCAGGTGCAATGCGATATATGTTCAAAACCGCTCGGAAAAATGAAGGACGTGAAACACATAGAGTCCCCTGAATCAATTACGATTGCGGTAAGGAATGGATTCAAGCCTGAGCAAATGCTAAAAGCCACTGAGAAAATGCTCAAAGAAGAGGGTGAGGAAAACCCTGAAGAATTCATGAAAATAGTACTTGAATCATGGAAATCCATCGTTGATAAGAGCGAAACTCCATGGGCGTTATGTGAGGACTGCTATGAGAGCATCAAGAATTTTAAATCAAAAAGCTAATGAATTGTGCTGTTCGTATCACTATAATCTTTATTTTTCCAGACAATTAGATTATCTTGTTTGGAAATCAAACCACCTCTCGTCCCCGAGAACCACAGATGCGTAAATCTTGACTTCAGGTGATGACCAGTATTTTCTCTGCAATAGATCCCCCTCTTCTCTTGAAAGAAGCCGAAAACCGTGTTTTTCATAGAACTGAACCGCCCAGACAGCATTAGACCAGGTGGCTATCAGGATTGGTTCTGATGTAAGTTTTCGAAGATGAGATAACAATTTCCCACCAATACCATGATTCTGTCTGGATGTGCAAACATAAGCGTGTCTGGTGAGCGTCACGTTCTTACTATGCTGAATACCCATTACTCCAACCAGTTCTCCATCTTCTTCATAACCCCACATCTCAATATCGTCATCTAGTTCTTCCCTCAGTTCATCTCTCGACATGTATGGCTCTTTCCAGTATTCTACTGGAATAAGTCCCTTGTAGACTTGGGCTGCATTATTGATGATTTCATATATTCTTTCAAAATCATCGGCGGTACACTTACGAATCATTATTTTTCCTCAACTCACCTTTTCCACCACCCGTAATCATGAAATAAAGACCAATAATTAAAGCAATGTCAGTA
>JAUSDC010000026.1 GCA_030650845.1 Candidatus Methanoperedens sp. | reverse complement strand
GCTAAGGATGTTGCTAAGGTTATAGCAGATAATTTTGATGAACTTCCTGACAATATAAGAAATTTACTGTTAAAACTCTCTGAAAATGATAAGACTGCTAAGGCTGTTGCAAGAGTTTTAACATATAAATTAGGTAAAATTCCTTGGGATGTAAGGAAAAAAATTTCAGAAAATATAAGAAAAGTAGAGGCGACGCAATTTTCTGCGAAACCGGAAATTGAAGGCAGAACTCTGTTTCAGCCTCCATACAAACCACAGTACTATCCTGTTAACATAAGCGTTGCCAAGTGCCGAAGAAAATACATGTCTGATGACATAGAGAAGTGTAGAGATGTCTCGGATGAAGATCTAACCGCGATTCTCGGCCATCGAGCGCCAGGCGTAGACTACCCAAGCACTCATCCACCCCTATTCGAGATGGGCGAACCACTAAAGTTAATTGAAAAAGATGAAATGAAAATTTCTCATGTAAATAAATTTGCGGATATTGATTTCCCTTCTAAGATTAAATTAAATCAGAGATACCCTTTGGTTGTAAGATTACTATCTGAAAAAATTGATAAAACTAGTGATGATATGATATTGATATTTGGTTATTTGGAAGGAATTGATGAGATTGAAATTCTTATAACGATAGATGCCAAAGATTTTGAAATAGAATATTCAGAGCAAAAAATGAGAGTTCCTTTAAGAAAAAATTCGGATCCCCTCGTATTTTATTTAACTCCTAAATCAACTGGAACAAAAAGGTTGCGGTTAAAGTTTTATCAAGATGAAAATTATAATGGCGAGATTTTTATTGAAACAACTGTTATTGAGCAGACAGCAACAGAAGAAGCAAGTGCTAGGGTTGTCCCTCAGGGGGAAGTTGGTTTGCATCTCATTAAAGAAAAAAATGAAGATTTGCGGCTCGAAGTAGAAATAGATGATGATCATTTGAAATATGAAGTTACATCAAAGACATTAGGAATATTCAAAAAAAAATATCGCACCGAAGAACGAATTCATGAACCGAGACGATTTATAAATACTATTTTAAACGAACTGAGCGAAATTAGCTCAGCAAGTTATACCGATGAAGTGAAATATAAAAATATAATCAGTAAGATTGAAACTATTGGTGAGGATTTATATAAAGGACTTATTCCTGAGGGATTAAAACAATTGTTATGGGACAGCAAAGATCGAATGGATAGCATATTTATAGTAACTGATGAAATAATGATTCCTTGGGAGATTATAAAACCATTCAGAATTACTGAAAGTGGGGATAAAGAGAAGGAAGATTTTTGGGGTGTGAAATATGTGATTAGTAGATGGCTACCAGGTCATTTTCCATTTGAATGGATGTCTGTAAAAAAATCTGCTATTATAGCAAATGATTATGATGGTAAATTAAAATGTGTGGCCCTAGAAAAAGAAAATATTGAGAATATTTTAAAAAGAAAAGGAATTGAAATAATACCAATAAAACCAAAACGTTTGGAAATACTTGAATTACTTTCTGACAAAGTAATCAATCTTTTCCATTTTGCTTGTGATAGTACTTACAATGAACTTAGTCCCAATGATTCAGATATAAAACTATCAGATTATGGATTGAAAGCTAAAGATATTGGTGTGAGTAGTCTGAAAAAAGGACACCCTTTGATATTCTTGAATTCATGTCAAAGCGGTATGATAGATTATGAGTTTAGTGGTATTGGAGGTTTTTCAAAGGCGTTCCTTGATGCAGGTGCTCTGGCATTTGTAGGAACGATTTGGAAAATTCCTGATGAACTCTCTATGAAATTTTCAGAGGAGTTTTATAAGAACGTTTTTGAAAATGAGATGTCTTTAGGTGAATCGTTAAGAGAAACTAAGCGCAAGCTTCGCACTCTAAAAAATCCTGCATGGCTATCATATTCTTTATATAGTTTCCCGCTAGCTAAAGTTACAGTTTAATGGAGGTATTGTTATGGCTCTTAAGATAGGTATATCCTCTCGAAGCCCAGAGGATTATGAAAAACTAGAAATTGATGGACAGAAACTCGAAGTGATGAGGGGAAAAATTGAAGAAGAAAAGGCTGTAGAGATTAAGGAACTATTGGAATCTCTAAATGAGGAAATAAGTGGATATATTGACGAACCTTGCCAGGTAACGATGGAAATTAATGGTGCAACGAGTTATCAAGGAGGAGGAGGATTAAAGGCATTAATATTTGATATTAGCGGAAATATTGAAAAATCAAGTGGTATTAAAATAGTTCTAAATTTTAAAATCAATCCTAAGAAATGAAATGCATCTAGAGCGGGAGTCAAGAACTCAATGTATTTCTTTTAGACTCCCTGAATTTAGGTAGTATCACATTATCAAATCAAAAATTTCACTTGTGAGCGTATGCTGAATTGTACCATCGGGAGTCAAGCTCACTTCTTTTTATAGGCATTTAAATATTCCGTCCGATACGTTATTCATGATTGAAGCAGTTCCAAAACAACGCACATCTTTATACTTATTTCGTGCCCCCTTCCGATTGTCAAAAGTCAAAATAACAAATAAGCAATCAAAACCTCATGCACCCACAAGGATGCTCCGCACCTTCCAGTGCGGAGTCCGTGACGCGTGCCTCAAAACAAAAGAAAGAAAGCCAAAATAACAGGACACCTGAAGAAAACGCTGGAAAAACGCAATATACAGCGTGTGTCCACATGGTTAAAATCCCGCTGCACAGGTCTGCTCCTGTGCAAAGAGAACGGGTAGTGCGATATCGCGAGGTATCGTGCGGAGTTCCCGTATCGGCAACCACAGCCCTGAACATCAGTGAACCAAAAGTGGCCTTAATGCGATGCGACGTTCCAGTCACATGCGGAAGCTTGGACAGAATAATGAACATTGGGGTGCTATGGCAGGGATGGTTGCGAATGCTTTCTATCGTGACCAAGGGAGACCTGTTAACGTCTTCCATGAAATCGAATCAAAACCCTACAAGTTTCTGGGTCACCTGATTCAATAGAATGAATAAAAGTAGGCGAGGTATAACCTGTATGGGAAAGCCAGACCAATGCGTTAACAGGGGTCGGATGAACCCATAGTAGCGATGAAGGACAGGCTGATGACACATAGAACCTGCATCGATGGATGCAGGGGGCGACTATGTGGAAGGAAAAACCTGACCCAGCGAAGGGGTTCTGATCTGGATAGAGTAGAGGCCAACAGCATGATAACACCAATCGGATTAGTAAAATACCAGAAAGGTAGCTGCCTGAAAACAGGTAAAAACGCCATCTGGCAATAGATCGTGAAGATTGTCGAACAACTGCTGAAAACCAAATCTGGCGGATGTATCAATGTGATATATCTACTTCCTGCTATGGGATATGCCAGATGAAAGCCGAATACCGGAAATCGGTTCGTTCGGTTTGACGAGAAGAGGGAGGTTGAAAGACCTCTCTTTTACTCTAGCGTGCCTCGAAGCACAAGAAAGAAAGTATAATAACAGGACATGTGAAGAAGATGTTACGGCGTGAGCAATAACATTGGTGTCCGCGGGTTAAAATCCCTCCATTTGGGTCTGCTCCCGAATGAAGAGAAAGGAAAGTGCGATATCGCGAGATATTGTGCGGAGTTACCTAATATCGTCAACCACAGCCCTAAACAATATGTGAACCGAAAGTGGCCTTAGCGCGATGCGACATCCCTTGAGTAGATGGAAGCTTGAGCAGTATATGAACGCTGGGGTGGTTACGGTAGGGATGGTTGAGAATGCTCTCTTGTGTGACCGAGGGAGGTCTCATAACGTCCTCCTCTAAGCTGGATACAAACCCTACACGTTTCTGGGTCACTGGATTCCACCGAAGGTAAACAGGTAGCATAGGCATAACCTAATGGGAAAACCGAAGCAATGCGTTATGAGAAGTCCGACGAACCCATAGTAGCAATGAAGGTCAGGCCGAGGACATACAGAACCTGTGCCGCAGGGTACAGGAGGCGACTGTACGAGGACAAAACCAGACCCAGCAAAGGGGTTCTAGATTTGGAAAGAGTTGAGGTGAACAGCACGATAACATCAATCGGATTTAAAGAAAACCCCAGAAAAGTAAGCACAGTCAAAATGGCAATAAAGCGCTATCTGGCAAATGTATGTGAAGATAATGGAATAACTGCTGGAAACCAAAACCGATGGAGACAAAGATGAAAAAGTGGAATCAGCAATACCATGACAAATTCAAGGAGTTTGCTCTGATACATAAAGTATGGAGCGAGAAGAACCTTTTACAGGCATGGAAAAGCGTGAAGGCAAATAAAGGAAGTGCTGGAGTAGATGGAATAACCATTGAACAATTTGAACAAAATTTGCAGCAAAACTTAAATGAAATACAGAGACTACTCAAAGAAAAACGCTATGAACCCAGGCCGGTCTTAAGGGTATTAATACCAAAAGACAACGGCAAGATGAGAAAACTTGGGATACCCACAGTAAGGGACAGAGTAGTCCAACAGGCACTAAAGAACGTACTTGAACCAATCTTTGAAGAAATATTCCTGCCACAAAGCCATGGATACAGACCCAACACTAATGCACATGCGGCAGTCAGGAAGGGTGAAGTATTCATTAGAAGAGGCTATCACTGGGTAGTGGATGCCGACATAGAGGGATTCTTCGACCATGTTGACCATCAAATAATGATGGATCTTGTATGCGAAAAGGTCGCAGATGGCAGAGTTCTTTCTCTCATAGAATCTTTCCTTAAAAGTGGAATAATGAATGAAGGTGAATTTGAGGAGAGTACAGAAGGTACTCCACAAGGAGGAAATATCAGTCCACTGCTGTCGAATATTTATTTAAATCACTTTGACAGAAGAATGGGTGATCATGGATATTTGCTACTCAGATATGCCGATGACATCGTTATTTTCTGCAAGTTCGTATCAGATGCACAGGATGCACTCAAACGAGCAAAGGAGATTCTGGAAGGAGAGTTA
Organism: Candidatus Methanoperedens sp.; assembly: GCA_030650845.1. Lineage (GTDB taxonomy): Archaea > Halobacteriota > Methanosarcinia > Methanosarcinales > Methanoperedenaceae > Methanoperedens. The sequence continues at coordinate 257 of JAUSDC010000026.1, read as the reverse complement.
AAGTTAAAACTCAGTCCGGAAAAGACAAAAATCGTTCCTGCAAGAAGTAAGGGTGTTGAATTTCTCGGCTTCCGTTTCAATGGACGTTATAGAAGTCCCAGGGATAAGGCAAAGAAGAAGTTCAAGGAAGAGATAAAACGACGGACAAGGCGTCAGCAGCCTGTGAACCTTGAAACTGTAATACGTTTCCTCAATCCTGTAATTCGAGGGTGGGGGAACTATTTCAAAGAAGGTACAGTAAAGACATTGTTCAGTGA
>JAUSDC010000017.1 GCA_030650845.1 Candidatus Methanoperedens sp. | reverse complement strand
GTGTTACTGTAACACCAATGTTTTTTAAAGTGGCCTGTATTTCTGCCACATCGTTGTTTGACATTGTTTCGGATTCTCCTTTCTATTCATGTTACCAGTGCAGTCCTGCATCTCAGGGTATGTTGAGAGTCAGGACTACAGCTGATACAGACCAAAAACTCGGAAAAGGGCATGAGTAAATATTTTCGCAACCCTGTTTATCGGGTCATTACTCTTTTCTGGCTTGCGATGCTGCTCGAAGCACCGCTTGTTGCTCAGAGTACCGCTTATATTTACCATGCCCTGTACTCTCCGTTCTGGTAAAATATGGCACAATAGACCTGCTTGCTGGTGCCACATAAGGGGAAAAGAGGTCTACTTGAAAAAGGTTTGTGGTGCAAATGAGTTTCTTACAGAGCTTTTAAAAAAAAGGGAACGGCGACAGGTCATTGGATAACCTCCTGTGCTTCTGAGGTACTCTTGTGCATCCCTCTGAGTTCCATCTTCTTGAGTTTCCGATCCATACCTATCTTGCAAGCAGCCTCAAAATCCATACCCGCTAATTCCAGCATAGGCTTGATGCATAAGCCACACAGGTCACCCAGTTCATCTTTCCAGTGGTCTGGTCTATCCTGCTTGATCAGGACATCGGCGATCTCACCAAGTTCTTTCAAAGCGTGGAGAGTTAGCCTCTTCAGTTCTTCTTCGTGTTCCAATTCTAATCACCTATTATTATTGGGTTAGGGGAGTTGCCGCTCTTTATGGTGCATTTTCGCTAACGCACGCCCAGATTTACAACAGGCTTGCCCAGGTCACGTAATGCTGCACCTACAAAATAATCCCGGTGGCAGCTCTCCCAGTGTTTCTCTGCACACATCAGGGCTATCCTGTGGGGTTGTTCTGCCATTTTATAAACCTCCATGATCTTTTCTTGAGCTTTCGCTTTCCATTCCCTGAATTGTTCTTTCTCGTAGCCTTTGCCGCCGAGTTCTGGTTTGTGGATATAACGCGCGCCAAAGAATGCTTCCAGGTCTTTCTTTGACCAGGTTAGATCAGTGGCGGCCCACTTAAGGGAAAATGGAACGCTCCTGATATCTATGAGCGTGGTTATATTGTACGTATCCAGCACTTCTTTGAGTTCTTCAAAGGATTTCATGCCGCCGTATCCTATTGTGAATATTCTTACGTTTCCATCCACAAGTTCTGGTTGTGGTGGGGTTAATTTATATGACATATTGTCTCCAGGCTTCTTTTTGTGTTCTACTTCTATTAGTTTTTCTGCGGGATTTACCCAACGGATCCATTACCTATACACATTTATTTTTATTTGTTTTTGATCTGACCCGATCCAGCATTGTTTTCAATTTCTCCATTTCGGTGCAGAAATAGAAATGCTGGTTATCCTGATTATACAACGTCCCGAAAACGATATAGGTCGATCCGAGAATCCTTTTCGCGATCTGTTCAGCATCGGCAGGATCGGGATTCCCGTTTTTATGCCCGACCGAAAGATGATTGATTGGCGGGAAATCTGGCAGGATATCGACAGAATAAGATATTCCATATCCGCTTTTGATATAATAGGGTTTGATAATAGGCGGGAAGGGCTTTCCTCTGTTCAAAAATGCGATCTGGTCTATGGTAACAGCATTTGCTTTTACGTGGTCAATCTCTTCTTGGGTTATCAGGTCTTGGCTCATAATATTTCTCCGAAGGGATGAGATTCTCTACCCTTTGACCCCAGTGAACTAATCCCTATACTCCTGCAGCTCATTAACAGCATCCTCTTTTGTTCCCTCAACTACTCCCAAATCGCGCTCACTGTGGAATCCCCTACCGTCGTCCAGAGCTCTAAACAGTCTCCATTTCCCTGGACTTATCTGCCGGGCTCCAAGGATACGGAAGTCCCGGCATATCTCGCCGGAATCAACCGGGCAATTGTTCTGTTCAAGAAGATGTGAACCTGGCAAATCCTCTCGCACCTTCCACTCATCTGAAAACTTTGCCATACTTGCTCTACCCCTCTCCGTTGGAGCAACCCCGACCATCTTGCACGGCTCTGCGCATTCGATATTCAACACACCAATAAAGACCTCATAAGCACTTCGCGCCTCATATTTAGAAATCGTATCCAACGCGACTTCTACGCCACGCCTATAATCTATTAAATCATCTCGAGAAGGGATTAATACATCCCAATGCTTGTCTTCATAGAACGGTTGAGGTGATTCAAATTTCAATACCTCTTCGCGTCCGAATGGTTTTGCAACCCAGCCACACTTTAATAGGTATTCCCTCATCATTTGTGGGGTAATCTTACCAATATCAAGCGTATTTGGATGGACTGATACTCCATAAGCACTTATCTCAACACTTGACACCCTCTTTTTTAAAGATATATCAGACTCATGAATCAATATCCTCTCCGCCTCGTTCTGTCCAATATCGTTCAAAGAATTCAACTTTATTAATAACCACATATTGCCTCCTTTTATATAACGATTAACTCACTCGCTTTCCCCTGAGACAGAATCCCACGGTTCTTTCTGGCATGATCCGGACATAGGACCATTCCATGCTCTCGCCACAAAACCGTATAGGTGTCTCCGCTTTTTGTACATCCTTTTGACTCACATTCCATATACTGACCATCTCCTTCTATCGATGCTTCTCATCGAACCGATCCCCGTTCGCGGGGTCAATACACATCCATTCATAATCTTCTGGCGAGAGCTTATTCTTGTGGATGAAGTATTTCTCATAGTCTTCCAGATGGTTATCAAGATGATTCAGTATCCTCCGGTATTTCAGAATAGTAGGAATATGCTTCTTACCATTGACAATCATGCTGTGCTTTATCAAGGAAGAGGTTATCTCCAGACGATCCCCGTTCTTTGCGACATGCCTCGTCATAATCTGGATGGAATACCCAATCCCGGCGAGGTCATGCATTGCACGTGAGACTGCTTTCATATCGTGTGCCATCATGGCATTATTTAGCTGGATTTGGAGCGCATGTGCGTCTCTATCAGAAGCAGGAATAACCGACTCCATAGTCATATCTCCAGCAGAGGCTCTGCCTCAGCATCCAATAGCTCTGCAACGTCTATGATCTCATCGCTGAACTTCTTCAGTGTTTCTGTGTTATGAGATTGGATTAAAACACCAAAGACCCTGAACTCTTTGCTCTTCTTTGAGTCAAGGAAACCAGAAAGGAACTTTGGACCAATGGGTGCGTTCCCATCAGTGATGAATACCACATCAGACTTCTTGAAACTCTGCTTTGAGATGAGTTCCAGAGTTTGACTCAGCACAGGCTCGAACGCCGTTCCACCTGCATTCAGGAAAAACTCTGCAACCTTAACTGCCTTGCTAAGTATGTCCTTTTCACCGGGCTTTATCTCTATGATCTCCAGTGCGTCAAGTGGTCCACCGAAATGAATACAGGCAAACTCTCTCTTCTGCATAGTTGCGATCTCCAGGAGAGCAAGAGCAACAGCTTTACTCCAGGTCTCACGGTCACCTGACATAGAGCCGCTATTATCAACGCAGACCACGATAGGTCCTTTACCCTGTTTCTCGGTACCCTTCAGTTCATACTGCATCAATTTGCCTTCCACGAACTTGCGTTTGAACTCCGCCCTTGCAACTGGATGGCGAAGCTGAGCTAATTCAATCGGCAGCACTCGTGACAAATCATTCCCGATGCCTACATTGTGGATCTCATCCCTTGATTGATTTAATCTGGTCTTTTGCTTATGAACAGCCAGCCGCCGCATCCTTCCAATGACTTGTGCCATGAGCTTGAACTTCCTGGTTTGTAACCTTTTCGCAAGCTCCAGTTTCTGTTCAATAGGCATCTTCTGGAACTCACCTGCGCCTAAACCCCAGCCATCCATTGCTTCCGATATATCCTTTGCATCTTTTAGTGCTGATTCGGTCGCAGCCCTGACGCTTCCCCTTATCTTGTTGGCACCAGCTTCGCAGGATTGTTCAAGCCCGGTTTCTGCCTGCTGAAGCTGCGTCCTGTATAGCTCTGCTTTTTTCACAAACTCATCAGCCTTCTTCTGGAAATCCTGGTTACCAGACATGTCCGCGATGTCTTGATATGTCCGAGCGGCATCAATGGCACTCTGGAGCTCCTGTTGAATAAGGTCAACAGTATTCGCCTGCTCTGCCTGTTCCTTCAGTTCCTCTTTAAGGGTCTTAGCCATCTCCCCGGCAAGAGCAACCGTGGCCAGAGCCGAATGCATCTCATCAAGCCTTGTATGGACTCTCAGCTCCCTGTACTGCTGCATCTGAGTCATCTTTTCCACAAGAGTCGCATTGAACCTGTGGCTCGGTGTTATTTCCTCAGGCTTCCTGAACTCAGGGCTGAACTTAAACAGTGAACTCCATATATCCTGTGTCAAGGGTGGAAATGTCTTTAAGCTTTCAGTTCCTTGCTTTTCCACCTTCTGGAGGTTTCCACTTTGTTCCCTCAACTCAGTGAACATCCTGGTATCCATAGAATCAGAGCGAACGACCTGACATTCGTTATGTGGTAACAACTTATCCAAAACACTCGCACCGGTTATTAGCTTTCCGTCTATCATTTCTCATCATCTCCTTGTTTCCGTATCTTTATCCAGCCATAGAATTCATTAAATACCAGCATCGGGATCGATACGGCAGGGAAACTCTCTTCTTGACCAAGCCCCATATCCCTATACATCTGATCCATTTTCATTATGTTCTCTTTTGCCGTTGCGTCCTCTGTCGGGATCCCGTTGAGTTCGCAGAATTCCATGAGGTCTTTGATGATCTTGTTCCCATACGGGCATTGCGATATGGTCACATGCTCTGGATATTTCTCAATGATCGGGTATAGCCTGCATGGGGCAGGACGGGCTGCATAGCAAGTACATCGATTATCCTCTGAAATGAATTTGCATGGCAACTTCAATACTGCATACCCAAAGGCAACGTAATTATCAATAGCGCCCAATAGCCTCCTGTTCCGGCGCATATCTTCGGGACTCACTGTGACTCTCTCCCGGCGGCAGCATCTTCCGCAGCCCTCACAAGAGTATAATGCTTGCAGGGCGGTGATCTTCGGGTTCATTCCTGCCTCTGCTTTCTCAGATCAGTAAACATCCTGGTATCCACCATATCTGAATGTACCTGATGCTCAATAGAGAGAAGCAACGGGTCTAATATATCCTTACCTTCCTCCATAACCCACCTTAGCTCGTGCCATCGCCAGTCGGTTTATTCACAAAGTACAGACTGCACTGAGGATTATTGCAGGATACTGTGCCATCGCCGTCAGCTACGAGCGGTTCGAAACATTCCTTGCAGATACGTCTCATACGGATTGCGGCGTCCTTCCTCAGGTTCTCCAGGATAAGCGCACACTGGATTATCGTCATGAACCTTCCGTATTCTTCCGGATGCTCATACGCTCCCGCGACCTGTATCTCTATCTCCTGACAGAGAGCCTGGTAAACCATTACAGGGTCCTCTGGATCCTGACTCTTCTCGCACACCAGATCAAATACGTCTGGCGGAAGATTAAACAAATTCTTAATGTTAGTCATTTTCTTATTCCCGTGATAACATTATATATCTCATCCGAGTATGCCTTGACTTTAGTTCGCGCATTATTCAGGACTTTTGCAGTATCTGGTGTAGCTGCAAGTTTCCCCAGGTCTTCCTGAACCCTCCTCAACTTGACGGTTGCTTCAAACCCTATTTTGTTACCGGCTTCTTTATCTTTTTGTGCATTAGGATCCATTGCCTGGTGGTACACCTCTTTTGCAACATCCAGGAGCTCCTGGATCTTTGACAGAACAGGATTCACCGTAGTCAATACCAGCTTCTGCACCATCTTATACTCAGACGGCTGACTCCACAGCACATGCTGAAGTATTGCAAGATCATCTGGTGTAGCCTTAGCTCGGCCTCCAAGGTATGCATTCGCCTTGATCAACGACAATGCTTGTTTATATCTTCTATCTGAAGCGATGATATTCTCCTTCTTCAGAACTTCTCTCAGGTTAACGAGTGCGATATAAACCTCATCCGGCAGCGCTACCGTCTCAGTCTCAGCCTGCATCGTCGTTAATTCCTGCAGCATGATCACGGTATTCGACAGCGATGGTTGCGACGCGAGCATATTCACGAAGTTCTGAGGACTTGCGATATATTGCGTCATGAACCTCAGGAGGAACCTGTCATACAGAGCAGACAATTCCCCACTCTCTGGCAGTTCATTCGATGCGCCGAAAAGACTGAGGAGCGGCACCTTCACTGGCGCACCATTATTATCGAACTTACGCTCATTCACAATCCTGAGCAGTGTGTTTAGTATGCTGCTTGAACCTTTCCAGACCTCATCGATAAACGCAATATGCGCTTCAGGTAGCTTCCCTGTTATGATCCTTGTATATTTGTCCTGCTCCAGTGCCTTAAGACTTATCGGACCGAAGAGTTCTTCGGGTGTTGAGAACTTTGTCAGGAGCCAGCTGAAGTAATTTCCCCCTATACGTGCGCATAGATCCTCAACCAACTGACTCTTTGCTGTCCCAGGCGGACCGAGCAATAACACATGCTGTCTTGCAAGCAGCGCCACGATCGACCCGTGTACTTCGTCATCTCTTTCAAAATATGCTTTTCTTAACTCAGCTTCTATCTGAAGCAACTTCTGTAATGTCATTTTTTTATACCTCTCTACATTCCGATTTCAATACTCTGCTTTTTTGATATTTTTGCCAGGCGCTGGGTGCGCGTCCATATCTAATGCACAGCCAAGCTGGCATTTATTAGTTCCATCCTCTTGAGGATCAGCGAATGCTCCACACTTTGGGCACCTTATCTCATCCTTTTCGAACCCCTTCTCGCACTCGAAACACAGGTACCCACCTTTTGGATATGGTGCGCCATTCTCTCGTTTAATCTCTTCACTATCCAGCGACGGTATGCGGTTCACAAAGCGCCCGCTTCCGAATGCTACACTACTCCCGCAGTTCCAACACGTTTCTTTTGTTACTACTTCGTCTGCGTCTTTGCTTTCCTCCGTTTCGCAGAACTCATCTAAGTCCACATCCACTTTTACATCCGTCTTTGTATCAGTCACCTGAAACACAAGGGCTGTTGACTCAGGATCGAGATGAATGCGTCTTGCTTGCTTCGCAGCATCCGCAGGATTATCTGCGTCTATGTCTATTTTCCACTCAACCAAATACTCTGTCATAAATACCTCCATATTCAAAAATCAGTCATTGCTCAAAAAATCAGATAACAACTGGCGTGCTGTATACAGCCCAGTTATATCAGACCCCACATTCTTATTTACGACATTTACAGAATGAACGCCGCTGCACTCTTTATTCCCTATACTATAACTTGCGCCGTTTGGGCAGTCTGTCTTTACTGCTATTCCCGCAACATCCTCTCTCTTCAAGCATTTCTCCGCGCGTTCAAGATGATGCAATACTACCTCAAGCTCCCTTCTTTGCTTATTCAATAGCTTCATTCAGCCGCCTCCAACAGGTCTTTGTAATCAGCCATGATCTGTCTCTTTGCTGTAGCGAATGCCTCGTCCAACTTTCCCCAGGTGCTCCTTACAATAGGGTGCCACACATTATTGATCTGTGTGTCTGGCTTCCAGTTGTCAAGTGCCCATTGAACAAACTCCCTTACTTCCTCAGGCGGCAGATCTCTCCACAGGTGCATGACTCTTCAAACCCCCATTGTTGGATATGCCAGGCTTACCAGACTCTGTCCTTCTTCGTCGAGGCTGGCAATCTGCTTCGCAACGCTAACGATCCGCTCGGACCTCTGAGGATCCCGCGCTTCTAAACGCTCAAATATCTCAACATCACGCTCGATCATCTTCATGAGGTCGCAATTGAAGCAAGCCATACAACGCTCACAGTAATCCTTTACCTCACCGGCGATCGCTCTATTGATAAGTATCTTCGCATGCTTTGGCGTGTGATACCCTATCGAGCCCTCAATCAGAGCAGCGACGAGCCAATCCATTCCCTTTTTCTCAAGAATATTACTCAACTCAACGTTATCCATAGTTACCTTCCTGCGCCAAACGATGCACTTTTATTATTCATCTTATTACACCTCTCAAATTACGAAAGTGAAAGGAAAGTTGGAAAGCATCGTGTGTAATGGATTCGCACACCTGCTTTCTCAAGCGTGCGAAGCCTGCCATAGTTTAGTCTGCCTTTACCACGATGCGAGCCTGCCTGTCAGAGACTACGCTGAGCTCTACTTGAAAAAGGGTTGTGATATGTACAAAGGCTTCGGACATAGCCGCAGCGGAGTCCGGGAGATTGTTATTTATCAACTTATTTTATTCTTGCTCATTATAAATAGAGCCCAATCTCCTTGCAGCTCTTCTTAAAGCATGTCCCACAGTCGAGCTCCAGACACTCTGGATGTCGCACGCTCCATTTATCAAAGCCCTTCAATCTCTTTATCATTCCGGCGCAGCGGGAACAGCCTGCCGAAAGAAAACCTTTTTCGGGATATCCAGCTTTGCCGATATCAGTGGAGTCTATGTTATGGGTTATGCCACATCCCGTACAAATACACTTTACTTTCGCCATACCATGTTACCCGCTTCCTTCGCATCAAAGTCGCGTACCTTTAGTTTCCACATTATCGGTGTACCATCCCGAAACAGCATCAGAGGATAACTTCTAGCTACAATCCCTTCAATAACCTTTGGCTCCTCGGCTATAAGGCTGTTTTGTCTCGACTGAACGATTCTGATAGCTGATTCATGATCCATTATTCCAAATTCGGGAATGGATTTTATGGATAGTTTGTCTGCAATATCATTTACACTATCTCTTTCAAGCCACCAGCCATCAAT
>JAUSDC010000009.1 GCA_030650845.1 Candidatus Methanoperedens sp. | reverse complement strand
AATGATACTATTTAAAAAATCCAAATCTGAATGGAAGACATCAAATATTGGTGTAATAATGTCTCCACTGCCACTTCATAATAAAGTAGGTGATATATTATTAAATAAATTAATGACAATATTAATTAAATCAGATATACAAAAAATATATATAATATCTGGAAATGTTCCAAAAAATATATTCCCATATACTGATAAAATTAAAGTTATTGATAATATCAGTTATAATACCCTAAAGAAACATATCATATTAAAATCATTTATATATTTATTAATGCAAATAAAGTTTTCAATCTCAATTTTAAAGCATAGGAAAAAACTTGATCTTATCATATTCTGGATTAGCTCTTCATTATTATTGCCAATGATAACTGCAAAAATATTAAAAAAGAAGACTTTGGTGATGGCTACAGGATATACATCAGTAATTTATGAGCATATGAAAGTTTTAGAAAGCCTAAATTATTATCTAACGGACTTAATTGGGGTTGAATCCAAATGTGTTATCAAGCACATGAATTTACAGGTATATAAATCAAAAGTAGTAGTGATTCATTTGTATGTTGATGATAATTATGTAATAAGAACTAAAATCAAAGATAGGAATAACATCGTTGGATATATTAGTCGTCTTTCCGAAGAGAAAGGTATTATCGAATTTTTAGATGCTGCAAAACAATTGATAGAAAAAAAACATAATATAATTTTTTTCATCGGGGGTGATGGCCCATTGAAACAAGTTGTAGAGCACCGTGTGAAGAAAATGGAACGTATTGATTTTGTAAATTGGATTCCATCTGAAAATTTCATCGACACACTTAACAAATTAAAACTGTTGGTCTTGCCATCGTTTACAGAAGGATTACCTAATATTGTCTTAGAAGCAATGGCTTGTGGGACTCCGGTTTTGGCAACACCTGTAGGAGGTATACCAGATGTAATAATTGATAAACAAACTGGATTTATAATTATAAGAAATTCACCTGAATGCATTGCAGAAAATATTGTTCAAGCATTAGATAATCAGAATCTAAATCAAATCTCAATAGATTCAAGAAATTTAATCGTGCAAAAATATACTCTTGATAAGGCAATAAATAATTTCAATAATTTCTTGCGTAAACTCAATAAGAATAAATAATATGATTACATCTATTAAAGAAACGCGTACAAAAATTATAGTAATCATTAGCTTGCTTTTATTAAATTTTAATTTGATAACAATCTTAAATACAACGTCACCAACTGGATATGAAATATCAATATACAGGATTTATCCATTTTATTTTTGGTTCTTCTTAGGTATTACGTATTGTGCCGGAGTTTTCTTGTTAGTGCAACAAGCATTTGCAGAAAAAGAAATAGTAAATAAAGTAAATTGGATAGCAGGAATTTTTATTATAATAGTAACAATAATTATAATTTTGTTTTTACCAATTCTAAGAGGTTATATTTTCTATGGTAGAGCTGATGCTCTTTCGCATTTAGGAGAGATTAATTATATTATTTTAAATGGTTCAATAAGTAATGATAATTTTTATCCTATGCTTCATATTTTGACAACAAGTATAAAATATTTAACAAATCTTAATTTGAATTTAATAATAATGAGTATTCATCCCTTATTATCAATTTTTTATATAATTTCAGTATATTTATTGGCAAAAAAAATAGCAAAGAATTTTAATCAGGCATTGCTTATAATTGCATTTTCTTCAATATTGTTATTTGGACATCTTCACTTATCTTTTACTCCTAATGGCACCTCGTTTTTATTAACACCATTTATTCTATTACTTTATTTGAGAAAAGAAGAATCAAAATCTTGGGTAAATACAATTCCTCTATTAATTATGATTATTTTCATGCCTTTCTCTCATCCTTTAACCGCCATAATTTTGATAATAATATTTATTAATATATACATAAGTAAGTTAATATATATAAAATATAATAAATCAAAAGTAAAATTATCCAATCTATGGATCAAATCTCCATTAAGAATTGTAAAGATAATGCTCATAATATTTTTTACATGGTTCATGTTGTTTTCAATATTTACTCGAAAACTGACTCTCTTGGCAAACCTACTTAAAGAAAAAAATACTATGACAATGACAACTCAATATTTAGAAATTGTTAAAGAGAATTTGTCATATTATGATATATTTGAAATTATTTTCAGAACTAATGGGCACCAATTATTGTATATATTATTAACAATAATATTAATTATTATTTATATCATATACAACAAACCCCATAAATATAGCCAAATCATGGAGTTTGAAAAACCCAATGATCTAACACAGTGTTTAAATTTACTTAGTGTAGATAAAGTTGCTCTAAATCTAACTATTTACTCTATACAATTTTGTATATTTACGATTCTCCTTTTGTCGTTATTAATATTTAGTCAGTTAGATATAAATTATAATAGAATATTACTATTTGTAGTTTTTTTTTCAACTATACTGAATGGTTATATTTTATATGAAATCCTGGAAAATAAAAGTAATGAAACTAGGAAATACGCAATTGTAGTAGTCTTATTTATTCTTTTTTTCTCAATATTTATCGGAATAACGAACATATATACTTCTCCAACAATAAAAGGATACAATCATCAAGTTACTAATATGGAATTAACTGGTTTTGATTGGCTCTTCAAATATCGAAATACAAATATTTTTATCATTAATGATGGGGTAGCTATTGGACAATCATGGTTTGCAAATGCAATACTGGGGCCTGAAAGTGATCTTAAAGCAAATATGAGAAAAGGACTAGAAACTCGTCCACCCGATCATTTTGGATATACTCAAAATAAAACTCTTGGGAGCTCGTATCCTGATAATAGATATTTAATAACTAATAAGCTTGCAGAGATATATTATGAAGAGAATTGGGCAAAGTCACCGTTTTTTTATTTCTCTTTTGAAGATTTTAGCATGCTATCAAATGATAAAAGCATTGCTTTATTATATGAGAATGGAGAGTTCAAATTATGGAAAGTGAATTAAGAAAAAAGATATTAATAATTGGCCTGGACGGCGCAACCTGGAGGTTGATTAAACCCTGGGCAGAAAGCAATTACCTGCCAAATTTTAAAAAATTAATGGATAATGGTTCGTATGGAAATTTAAAAAGTACCTACCCACCTATTACTCCTCCTGCATGGACATCGATGACTACAGGAAAAAATCCGGCAAAACATGGTGTTTTTGGTTTTCTAAAACAAGAAAATGGAAAATTCAGGCTTTATCAATCGAACGATATTAAAGAACCTGAAATTTGGGATTACTTACATAGTATAAAATCAATCATTGTAAATTTACCCATTTCAAATCCTCCTAAAAAGATCAAAAATATAATGGTTAGCGGAATGTACACTCCATCGCTAAAATCCAATTTCGCCTATCCAGAAGAGATTAAAAAAGAAATTATCGAAAAATTTCCTGATTATCGTTTTGAATTAAGCTGGGATGAATATACGGGAAATAAATCAAAATTCATTGAAGAATTGTATAAAATGACTGAAAATAGAATAAAACTTTTCCATCACTTTATTGATACTAAAGAATGGGATTTCATATTCTATGTTTTTATTGGTACAGATAGAATACAGCATATTTACTGGGATAATGATGAATTGTTGAAGTTTTATTCATATATTGATACTTTTTTAGGGGAAGTAATTGAAAAAATAGAAAAAAGAAATGAAAGTATTAATTTATTTATTGTATCCGACCATGGGTTTAATAAAATAAATAAGACAATAGATATAAACAATTTTCTACATCAAAATGATTTCCTTTTCTATAAAAAAGATGAGTCAAAACAAAAACAATTCATTTCAAATTCAGGGATCAATAAAGATAGACTTACTAAATTACTGAAAAACATAGGGCTTTTGGGTATGTACAAAAAAATCCCGGATAATATTAAAAATTATCTTTCAAAAAAAGTCCCTGGGGAGACAAATATTATTAATGATATCTCAATGGAAAAATCAGTGGCTTATTCTCAAGGATTTGGCACCATTTATTTCAATTCCGATCAATGTAGAAATGAAAAAATAAAAAATAGAATTAAAGAGCTCAAAGACCCTGATAATAATAAAAATATTATAAAAGAAATTCATTTAAAAGAAAAATTATTTTCTGGAAAATTTGTTAATCAAGCCCCGGATATAGTCCTAATTCCTCATGAAGGGTATAAATTTTCAAGAAACTCTAACGGTGAAATAATAAATGATTCTAATTTTGAAAAAGCCGACCATGAAATGAATGGGATATTTCTTGCATATGGGCCAGATATCAAAAAAAAATTCCAAATAAATGCTAACATTTATGATATTACTCCTACAATTTTGCATTATTTTGGCTATTCTATTCCAGACACAATGGATGGAAGGGTATTATCTGAGATTTTTATGTGGGATGGGCAAATAAAATCTAATCTCATTGATATAAAGATTCAAGAAAATATCGAACAAAAAAGAGCTAAGAATAGAATAGACAAATTGAAGAAATCAAGCAAGTTATAAATAATATCATTTATAATAATGGAAGGACATATGTACCAGAAAAAAAATATTATTTCTGACATTGGAATGTTGATTGAGATGGAAATCAATTATCGATCAAATACGCCAAAATTAAATATAATTCGTTGATTAATATAATGTGTTGTGATTTAAATGACTGAGATTATTCAAACAAATCTGAATGGTGATACTTTACGGAGAAATCTAATTCTAATTACTGTCGACTGTCTTCGGGGGGATCGAATCAATTATCAGGGAGGCTATGAATCAATAACACCTCGAATGGATGAAATGAGTAAAAATGGTGCATCATTTACAAAATCATTTTCTGTAGCACCTTTCACACTTTCATCTATGAAATCAATTTTCACATCAACATATCCTCTAATGAATGATGGAAATTTATCTTTAACAAAAGAAATGATAAGTTTCGTGGAAATTCTAAATAATTATGGATATTCTACGGCTGGATATCATTCAAATCCGTGGCTTACAAAATTACATAATTATAATAAAGGTTTTGATTATTTTATGGATGGAATTATTGCAGATGGGAAAGAATCAAATAGATTAAATATTATTTCAAAATTTTTATTAAGCCTAAATAAAAAAAATCCCATTAGACAAGTGGCCTCATTTTTACATGGCTATTTTGAGGGCACACAGTTTCCATATGTTCGAGCAAATAAAATAAATGAAATGGCTTTTGAATGGTTGTCAAATGTTTCTGACTCTAATTTTTTCATATGGATGCATTATATGGATACACATGAACCCCATTTGCCAATTAATAAATATTCTCCAAAAATTTCAAAAAGAAAATTATATGACTTAAATAAAAATATGGGTTCTGTCAACCCAAAACTTGACGATGACGACTTAGAAAAATTAATTGGTTTATACAATGCAGAAACTAGGTATGTAGATGAAGCAATAGGTGCCATTTACAATTTTCTAAAATACAATAATTTAATAAATAATACATATGTTATTATAACTGCAGATCATGGGCAACAATTCATGGAACATGGACAACTTGGCCATGGATTATATCTTTATGATGAATTAATCCATGTTCCACTCATAATTATTGGACCAGGTATTGGTGAAATCAAAATTAATGAAGTGATTAGCTTAATAGATTTAGCTCCAACGATTTTGGATTTATTGGGATTTGATACAACAAATTCTTTTAAAGGAAAAAGTTTGAAACCACTTTTATATAGCAATGAAATTATTCCTACACTTACTATAAGTGAAGAAGCTAGAAGTGAACGTAAAATGCCCCTAAATGGGAAGCTTGATTTTTCACAAAAAAAAATATCACTTAGAACCAACAAATGGAAATATATATATAATGAAACCAAGAAGCATGAGCTATATAATCTTGAAACAGACAAATATGAGAAAAACAACTTGATAGATTTAGAGAATGAAATTGCTAATGAATTATTAACTAAAGTTTTAAATCACATAAATAATTTGAGCACTTCAAGCAAAATAAATTTCGAAAAAAATAATATACGAAAAAAAGTTAGAAATTGTCGTAAAAATATCAAATCAAAAAAATATTAAGTGTATTGCCCCGAAATTAAACATATTTTCGAGATGTTATAATTTAATTATATGAACGATTTCATAAAATTTTTTATTGATGTTAAATTCAATCCCAGTCTTTTTTCAGCACTTAGCAAAAGCATCAAATCCTCTTTGTCAATACTTTTTGTGATCAATATTGAAATTCCATATAATCCGGTGAATAATATAAGGAATATTATAAGCATCCACAGTGGTATAATAATAAATTTGCTTTTCAAATATGTTGAAATAATAGCAACCATAAGGATCGATAACAAAACTGGTTTCATGTAATTCTTTGTGAAAGGATGGATCCTGAAAAGCAAATATAACCAGGTTGAATTAAGAAAATTTATTAATGAGATCGAAATTGCAGAGGCGATAGCTGCACCCATAATCCCATAAGATGGGATCAAAACAAGATTCAGGAGTATATTTAATATTGCACCTGTAAAATTAGTAAGCATTAAAAATCTTGTTTTCCCCATCGTCATTAAAGTAGCGGCATTTGGTCCCAAAAAAGTGTTCACGAACATACCCAGAGAAAGTATTTTGAGCACAGCACTTGCTTCGACATATCTGGAACCAAACAAATTACTTAATAAAGTTTCTGGAAATAGGAACATTATGAAAAAGAGTGGAAGTGTTAATGAAAAGATCCATTTAGTGAGAATTGCATAATTTCGTTTCATTTCGTCCAATAAATTCTGTGAATATAATTGAGATGCAATGGGAACATATAGAAAGAGCATTGAGCTTAATACTACTGGAATGAGATGAGCAAGAGGTACAGCGCTGTTATACAACCCAACTACATCTGGAGTGGTAAAATAACCAAGCATCAATGTGTCTGTCCATGTAATTACCATAAACATAATATTTGCAGTCATTAGTGGAAGTGAAAAGATCAGTAAAGATTTTTTCATTGAATCAGTATTATTTAATAAATCTTTAACAGGAATGTGTATTTTTTTTGCAGTATAAAATGCAAAAATAGTACAGGTGAGTATAATTGAAACCGAAAATGCGTAGATTAAATTAATAAACGAAAGACTTATAATTATTACGAATCCCATACAAATTATTTGAAGAACATTGATCAAAATATTCTGGAAATAAATATTGGGTTCTGTTTTGCCAAAACCTCTAAAAATAGCTGAAAAGATTGAATTAAACACAAAAAATGGGATAGTAATGGCAAATATTTTCAGTGGTATAGATAATTCTGGTATATGATATAATTTTGAAGAAATAACATCTGATAAAATGAATAAAGAAATTGAGAATAAAAAACTTGAAATCAGAATTATCTGAATGGATGATTTTATTATATTATTAACTTTTTTTCCTTCTTCTTTCCCCATAAAATAAGCTATCTGTCGAACGACTCCTTGCTGCAATCCCAACGTTGAAACCAGGGCCAGGATATTCAACAAAACAAGCGCTATTGAGAATATGCCGTATTCACTTTGTGTTGTATATCTAATGATAATAACTCTTCCAATAAAAGCAAGGAACATTCCAATTATTGTACCGATGAAAATTATTGCAGTTCCTTTAGCAACTTTCTGGAGAGATTTATTTACAATTTCCGACATGTATTATCCTTTTCAAAGAATGGAAGTAGATTTTAACTGAAGTATTATATTAGGATTCTTGCAATTTTAATCGCCTTTTATCAGCGATCAAAGGATATCACATCTTCTTCATTTAAGAAGAGCCTGGCAAACCTGACTGCTGAAACATGGCCTGAATTTCCTGATAAAATTATGCAAAAGCTTCAACAGGTGTTTCATTTATGAAGTACTGTTTTTCCTTTTTTGCTGAAGTGAACTATTATGGGTCCGACTTCCTCAGCAGAATCTATAGATTCGTCACTTAGATGCAACAAATCTGCGCGAATCACCCCCATGAACAACACTCACAATCCCGTAACGATAACCCCTTAAATATACCGCCATTGACACCGATCATCCAACACCATTATTTTATTATAGCCCTGAAACCGCTATTTCAACATTTGAAAGCCTTTCTTTAATACCTGTAATCTCTTTTTTAATGGATAAAATCCTTTCACTTGCATCAGCATCATGTTTTGACATTATCATCTTCATGTCATTGAAATTATCATTTGTTTCATTTTTAAATTCTTTTAAGATGGAAGTATTATTATCTAAAGTTTCGGATATTTTAAGAAGTATAGGAATTCCTTTTCCCCATTGTTCCATCTGAAATGACTGCAATACCCGTTCTATCGGTGGAACATTGTTCTTATATTCTTCGAAGAGAACCTTTTCTATAACCGCGTTTTCAGGATGAAATGTATTTATGAAATCCTTGAATTCCTCAATGATCTCGTCATCTGCTTCAAGGATCGTAATAACTGCCTGATCACCATCAAGGTTTGCATTGAAGGTATTGAAATTGTTGATGCCCAGCGAAAGCGCTTCATTGATAAGTGGAATTCTGTAACCAACATCATGCAATTTTGTACCAGTGACCCTTATTTTTAATTTTTGCATTTATATCAAATCTCTATTCTCGATCATGCTATATGTAATTTTCTTAGGGATGTTCCCTGACTCGAAACCTTTATCAACACTCCACTCATACTACGATTAGAGCCTCTATGAAAGACAAAGTAACCATAAAGATTCCCAGGGAACTCTATGAGACCCTCCAGAACATGATCGAGGGCACGGGTTTCTCAAGCACAACTGAATTTATTGTATTCGTCATGAGAACACTCGTTTCAACAGGCACCATCACAGGAGAGGACAGGCTCACTGAGAATGAAGTCCAGATAATTAAAGAACGACTCAAACGACTCGGATATTTATAAGGAGATAGGAAAAATGGATCATCTTGACAAACTGGAAAGCCAGAGCATTTACATCATACGTGAAGCATACAAACAATTCAAGGATTTAGCTGTGCTCTGGAGCATAGGAAAAGATTCAACCACAATGATGTGGCTTGTTAGAAAAGCTTTTTATGGCAGGGTTCCATTCCCGGCACTGCACATAGATACTCACTATAAATTCAAAAAGATCTATGACTTCAGGGATGAATGGGCAAAGAAATGGAATATGAAACTCGTGGTCGGCTGCAATGAAGCGTCTATTAAAGCGGGTATGGGGCCAGATGCAAGTGATAAGCTCGCATGCTGCGGGCAGCTAAAAACAGATGCCCTGAAGCAGACCATTGATAAATTGAAATATAAGGCGCTTCTCCTGGGGATTCGCAGGGATGAGCATGGTATCAGGGCAAAAGAGCGCATTTTCTCCCCGCGGAACAAAGAGTTCCAGTGGGATTACAAAGACCAACCTCCTGAGCTGTGGGACCAGTTCAAGAACAGGCAGCTGGGTGAGCAGCATATAAGGGTGCATCCTCTGCTGGCCTGGACAGAACTTGACATCTGGATGTACATACAACGGGAAAATATCCCCATCGTTGATCTATACTTTGCAAAAAACGGCAAGAGATTTCGAAGCATCGGATGTGAACCGTGCTGCGCGCCCGTAGATTCGCAGGCTGATACTGTGGATAAGATAGTTGAAGAACTCAAGACCACGAAGGTGGCAGAGCGCAGCGGACGAGCGCAGGACAAGGAAAGAGCGTACATGATGCAGAAATTAAGAGCTCTTGGTTATATGTAAGAGGATCAGATGGACTTTGAGTCAATATTTATTGTCATATTCATAATTTCATTGTTGGCTGAATATATGGATGCGACAATAGGTATGGGGTACGGCACAACACTCACCCCTATACTTCTCCTGCTAGGATTTTCACCATTGCAGATCGTTCCTTCCATCCTGGTATCCCAGTTCATTTGCGGGATATTTGCGGCATCCCTTCACCAAAGAGCAGGAAATGTAATCTTCGACTTCAAAAACGATGCAGAACACAGGATCGTGAAAAGGCTTGGAAAACTGGGGTATATCCCGAGATCAAATGCTTCAAAAGTTGCGATGATACTTGTATTATCAAGTATCGTCGGGGTTGCTATTGCTGTATTGATAGCACTTTCAATGCCGGTGTTCTATCTAAAATTGTATATAGGGCTCATTGTAGTCACAATGGGAGTCATTATCGTTTTTAAACATAAGACCAGAAATGAATTCTCCTGGAAGAAGATCATGGGGCTCGGATTACTTGCTTCATTCAACAAGGGGATTTCGGGCGGAGGTTATGGACCCCTTGTAGTTTCAGGTCAGATACTTTCAGGAGTGGAAACAAAAAATTCGATAGGTATAACAGCACTTGCTGAAGGCGCAACGTGTTTCATAGGGGTACTTATGTATTTTTTTGCAGGAACCGAAGTGGATTGGAGTCTTGCACCATATCTTGTCGCAGGTTCTCTGATATCAGTCCCCCTCTCTGTATATACCGTAAAGAGAATGCCGGTCAAACAATTTACTTTATTAATAGGAGTAGCAACTATCCTTCTTGGATTGTTCACCCTCATAAAATTATTTGCACAGTAAAGAGGATTTTAAAATGAATAATGAAAAACTGAAATTTGTAATCGTCGGGCATGTAGATCATGGAAAGAGCACCCTTATTGGAAGACTGCTATATGATACAGGTTCGCTTTCCGAAGGAAAGATCGAGGAGATAAAACAGCTATGTGAAAGCCTGGGAAAGGATATCGAATTTGGCTATGTAATGGACCACCTTGAAGAAGAACGCGATCAGGGAATTACCATCGATACTGCTCAGACTTTTTTCAGTTCGAAAAAAAGGGATTATGTCATAATCGACGCGCCCGGTCACGTAGAGTTCTTAAAAAACATGATAAGCGGAGCATCCCAGGCAGAGGCAGCAATACTTATCGTGGATGCAGAAGAAGGCGTAAAAGAACAAACAAAACGTCATGCTTATATCCTGGGGATGCTGGGGCTGTCCCAGGTAGTAGTTGCCATCAATAAAATGGATCTTGTGGGTTATAGCAGGGAAACATTTGAGAACGTGAAAAAAGAACTTCTGGGTTTTCTATCAGATATTAAGATCACTCCATCCTATGTCATCCCGATATCAGCCAAACAGGGTCATTTTATCGCTCACAGGAGTTCAGAAATGAACTGGTATGACGGTCCAACTATTCTGGAGGCTCTGGATACATTTAAGTCGAGGGAAAACGCCAATGACAAACCATTGCGTTTCGTTGTCCAGGATGTGTACAATTTTGATAAACGCATCATCGCAGGAAGGGTAGAAAGCGGGATCATACGAAAAGGGGATACCATCAGGATTCTTCCTTCTGGCGAAGAAACACGAGTAAAATCGATTGAAGAATATCTAAAAGATGTAACAGAAGCCGAGACCGGAAAAAGCATCGGCATAACTACGATGGATAAAGTGTTCATTGACAGGGGTAATGTTATCGTAAAAGATGGCGATCTTCCGGTAGTAACAGACAGGATCAGGGCAAACATTTTCTGGATGGATAAAACCCCATTTAAAAAGGGAGAAAGTATCTGGTTCAGGTGTGCTACCCAGGAAGTGAAATGCCATATAGAGAAAATAAATAGGGTCATTAATTCATCTACCCTTGAATTGATATCAGAGGATGCACAGGAGATCAGGAACAGGGAAGTCGCTGATATCATATTAAGAACTGATAAACCCGTAGTAGTGGAAAACTTTAATAAAATAGAAGAACTTGGAAGGTTTGTGCTTGGAAAAGATGATACACTTGCAGGCGGGATCATTACGGAGCTTGAACAATGATCATTGTATTAGCAATAGATGCACTTGAACATACCCTTGTAGAAGAATTCAATTGCAGCAATCTGAAACAGAAATATTATGGCAAAACAAACATCTCTGAGTATTCAGAGCCAAGAACAATGGTTCTCTGGAGTTCTTTTATGACAGGGAAGAATATGGAGAAGGAGATACTGGCTAAAGGAGATAAGGAGATGTGGTCCACAAAAATTGAGATCAAAGAAACATTTTTTAATATTTTCAAGAACCCTGCAATAATAGATCTGCCAGGATTTTCATACGAAAAAGAACAGCATGAACATGAAAGAAAGCTTCTTAAGAGTTATTTTGCAGCCGGGAATGATGAAGAGAAGAATAAGATCAGAAATGATTACAATAACCATGCTTTTGAACATCACAGAAAAATAAAACAAAAATTCAAGGATACATTATCAAATGATCATGATTTTGTTCTGGGTTACTTCAGTGTCGCAGATGTGATAGGACATTTAAATTTCGGGAACCGTGTTATGATGAAAATGATATATAAAGATCTTGATGAAATAGCTGGTTCAATTGATCAAGAATATATTGTATTATCAGATCATGGTATGGAAAAAGTCGGCATGTTCGGAGATCATTCAAAATATGGTTTCTGGAGTACAGTTTCAAATGACCTAAAAAATCCAAAAATTAGTGATTTTGCCAATATAATTAAGGAAATATCGGATGTGAAAAAATGAATGCAGAATATGAGGAAATAAAAATCCAAAAGGATCTTATTAAGAAAATTAGAGATCATTTAAAGGATACAGAGTTTAAAAGTGTGGAAGAGTATGTGACTTTCGTACTTGAAGAAGTTATGAAAGATGATGACAATGAAGAACCTGAAGAGGTATTTTCAGAAGAAGATGAATCTAAAGTTAAAGAGAGATTACGGGCGCTTGGGTACCTTGATTAAGGAAAATCATCAAATGGTTAATACTTAATATTGCTGGTTCTTGTTATCCAGGATTGTGGAGCCTGTCCCGATTTTAAAAGGTTTCTCTTTGTTTTCCATGTTCAATCCGCTCTTGAAATATGGCAACACGATCTTTCAAGCTTCCTACTTTTTAAATTCCTCATTCTTTTACAGCAGCTTTATTGCATCTATTCCTTTGATTCCTCTAATTGGGAATTTGGAATTAGAATGCTTTTTACTTCTTCTTCGAATCCACCGTTGATGATCATATTATTTTCACTTTTTTCTTCATATAACTCTACATCATCAAGCCAGAAAGTGCCAAATCCCTTCGAAATAATGGCATACACATAGACCCTGCTTGTATTAGGGCGCGTTTTAAATATGGCTTGCTTTCGTGTCCAGTCATTGTTCCCTTTGCTAAAAAGAATCCTTGTCTGGTTTATCGACTTGCCAGAGGCATTTAATTCCACTATCCTTACCACAGGCTGACTATTCCCTCCAGCCCCTTCTGTATTTCCCCATGCAGAGAATATATAGGTGGAGTTCGGCTTAACTACAATTTTCTCGCTAATCCATCTCCCGGATCTCCTGCTTTCGTTCCCCTGTACCTCTATCCTGGCTGAATGCAAGCCTGAGTGGAAAACTGTGGAATCCCATGACGCATTAGGAGTGAACTTCCACTTATCTATATAACCTATTTCTGCAATAGAATTCACCTTTTCCAATACTTTAATATCAAGAGCAACGAACACTGGAACCATAAGAATCATGACCGCTGCCGCCACTCCCAATGTCCTTGCTATCCTCTTGACTCCCCCATTACTCTCATATGCTGTTCTTATCCCGACGCACAGTACCATTGCGACTATTCCCAAAATCAATATATCAATATTAGCGATCCCATAGAAACCAGGTATATAATCGATGATACCGATACCGAACCTCAACTTAGACAAAGGATAGAAAAATGAATAAGCGGGATTGTAAACAAGTGCATCCTCGAACATGTGCGCCCCAAAGCCAATCCCTGCGAACAGGAACGAATCCTTGAACTTCATTCCTGCGAACCTCAGGATAAGCGCAACAGCACTCGCAAAGAGCAGCAGGAACGCTATATTGTGAAAATCCCCGTGCCTGATGGGAGCGCCGTTGATGAGGATGATCATATCTAATTTTTTGAATAGCTCCCCGGCGAATATATCGAAGTCGGGTGCGAAGGCGCTAACTATGATGATCCAGGAAGGGTCTCTGCCTGTGCGCTTAAACCAGAGCATGCCTGCGATTATCGCGATGGCTGTTGAGTAGATGAGGTGTTCGAATAACACGATTTGCTATTTTATGCTGGGGGTAGATAAATATAGTGATGAGAGATGAGAACTGATGTTGTGCCAAGAAAGATGAAAAAATCCATATGGATCATTGCTGGCCTGGTTATAATATCCTCATTTATGGAGTAATTATGCTTTATATAATCAATGTCCTTTCTTCGGTCTTATTTACTATCCCATACAGGTTCTGGGCATAAGCCCTGTAATTATAAGCACCAAATCCCAGATTCGTGAAAGTTTGATTTAACCCATATACACCGGCATTAAAAGACGCTTTGATTTCATCTGTATTCAATGCTCTGTTCTGGACCCTTATCTCATCAAGAGTACCATTGAAAGAATTCGTACCGATCCATGCTTTTCCAGAAGGAGCTGCTGGCAATCCGGTTCTTACAGTAGATCCATACACTTCTTCAACACCATCAACATATATTTTTGCATTAATAATATCTGCTGCATTTGTTCCCGTCACTATGAACGCAATGTGATGCCAGTTATTATCAGCTAGATTTGTGGAACCATATCTATAATTCGATGCATTCAGGTAGATCATTGGTTTGTTCGTGGTACCTTTATGAGGCGAAAATTTCGGGTAACCGCTCGAAGTTGTGCCTAAACTAATTATGTTTTTATTTGCACTTCCCGAATTTGCAGGTATTTTGACCCATCCTTCGATCGAATACGGGGCGGTAATAGTAACATTATTTCCTGCACTGATATAATCATTAACACCATCAAAAATCAATCCCTGGCCGAATTTTCCTGACGCAGAGACCGGACATAAAGTACCAGAACATGTACCATTATTTCCCCTTCTGCTCCAGTCCATGAAAAAGGCCGGACTCTCTCCACTCTCTCTATTGAATCTCCACCAGGCTGTAATAGATCCATTCCAATCGATAAAAGCTGTTGTGTTTTCAGAATTGGAAATTGTTGTATTGATGTAAACATAGTTCTCAGTAAGTGTTGCCCCGTCCGCTGGAGTTGGATCAGTAAAATTGATGATCGAAGCAGGCGGAAGTTCCAGGGTTACGGTCCTTATCTCGGTTTGGTTTGTTATTCCGTTAAGGTTCTGGACATTGGCTTTGAAATTATAAACTCCAACCTCAAGGTATGCGAAATTTCCAGATAATCCGTAAATACCTGCATCATACGACGCTTTAATTTCCTCTGGATTCAATGCTCTGTTATGGATCCTCATTTCATCAAGAGTACCATTGAACGAATTCGTACCTATCCATGCTTTTCCGGAAGGAGCTACCGGCATACTGGTACTTCTGGTTGTACTATACACTTCTTCAACACCATCAACATATATTTTTGCATTAATAATATCTGCTGCATTTGTTCCCGTCACTATGAACGCAATGTGATGCCAGTTATTATCTGCAAGATTTGTGGAACCATATCTATAATTCGATGCATCCAGGTAGATCATTGGTTTGTTCGTGGTACCTTTATGTGGTGAAAATTTCGGGTAACCGCTCGAAGTAGTGCCTAAACTCATCATTGCTCTATTTGCACTTCCCGGATTGGTGGGTATTTTGACCCATCCTTCGATCGAATACGGAGCAGTAATGGTTGCATTATTTCCTGCAGTGATATAATCGTTCACACCATCAAAACGCAATCCATTTCCGAATTTCCCTGATGCAGAAACAGGACAGGAAGAACCTGAACATGTACCATTATTTCCCCTGCTGCTCCAGTCAATGAAAAAGGTTGGGCTCTCTCCACTTTCTCCATTGAACCTCCACCAGCCTGCAAGAGATCCATTCCAGTCAATAAAGGCGGTTGTATTTGCAGAATTGGAAATGGTTGTATTAATGTTAACAAAATTCTCAGTAAGCGTTGATCCATCTGGTGGGGTGGGATCAGTAAAATCTATGATTGAAACAGGGGGACGTTCTAGAGTTACTGTCCTTGTCTGTGTCTGGTTTATTATTCCGTCGAGGTTCTGGACATTAGCTTTGAAATTGTAAACTCCAAACGCAAGGTTTGCGAAATTCCTGGATAATCCGTATACACCAGCATCATAAGACGTTTTAATTTCCTCTGTATTCAATGCTCTGTTCTGGATCCTTATCTCATCAATGGAACCTTTGAAAGAATTCGTTCCGATCCATGCATTTCCAGAAGGAGCTACCGGCATACTGGTACTTCTGGTAGTACCATACACTTCTTCAACACCATCAACATATATTTTTGCATTAAGAATGTCTGCTGCATTTGTTCCCATCACTATGAACGCAATGTGATGCCATTTATTATCTGCCAGATTTGTGGAACCGTATCTATAATTCGATGAACCCAGGTAGATCAATGGTTTGTTGGTAGTACCTTTATAAGGTGAGAACTTCGGGTAATCGTTCGAAGTAGTGCCTAAACTAATTATGTTTTTATTTGCACTGTTTCGATTGGTGGGTATTTTGACCCACCCTTCGATCGAATACGGTGCGGTAATTGTTACATTATTTCCTGCACTGATATAATCATTCACACCATCAAAACTCAGTCCATTGCCGAATTTCCCTGATGCAGGGACTGGACAGGAAGAACCTGAACAGGTACCATTATTTCCTCTGTTGCTCCAGTCCAAGAAAAAGGTTGGACTCTCTCCACTTTCACCATTGAACCTCCACCAACCTGCAAGAGATCCATTCCAGTCAATAAAGGCTGTTGTGTTTGCAGAATTGGAAATGGTTGTATTAATGTTAACAAAGTTCTGGGTAAATGTTGCTCCGTTTGGTGGGGTGGGGTCGATAAAGGAGATGACTGGAACCGTGGTCGAGCTGGATACATCCCATATCCACGTCTGCATCGCGCTTCCGTTTTCGTTCACTGCTGCAGCGCTCACATTCCATATTCCCAGGGCAGCACTGGTATTGGTGTAGTTCGCGCTGGTCACGCTCTCATTGAACCCAACCTGTGTCCCGTTGATGTACCAGGTCACGTTCATCGTCTGGCTCACGGTAACATTGAAGACCCGCGTGGCTCCCTGGGTATCGATTACCGGGGAGGGAGGCGCAAATCCAATGATTGAAGGAGCGGGATTTACGGTTACTGTTATTGTTGCGCTGTCAACTCCGCCATACATGTCACTTGTGTTGAAGCTCCATTGGTATGTTCCCGCATCGCCATCTCCTGGAGTCCATGTAAAGACGCCTGTTGATGGAATGAATGTTCCTTTTGAAGCATTCGTTGCGTTCGTGAGCGTATCTGAATCAGCATCAATCGCTGATATCGTGAATGTCAAAAGCTGACCGACTGTGACTGTCCTGGGTCCGATAGTATCGAGGAACGGAACATTGTTAGCGACCTGTGTGTTCATGGTTGCCGGGGTGAGGTTCAGCTGGCCTGTGCCTGAATTGTTGTAGGCATAAACTGAGATGTTGCTCCATCCATGAGGACCGACAGTGTTGTTCCTGAATGGTATTGAGTTGTTAGACCAACCTGTGTTATGGCTCACGTTGTAACTGTTGGTTATGTTTACTCCTGATCCTGCTGACCAGGAATAGTTCACCCAGAAATTGTTCTGGTGGGGTGTTAAGCCTGATGGCGTGGGCGGGATGAAGGTTGGGAGTTCATAAACTATATATATTACTTCAAATGAGATCGAATCAGTTCCACTTACAGTTGTTGTAACACTTTCTCCAGATACACTATCAGCCACTACAAAAAATAATGCAGTTGCGACTAATAAACATATAATTAAAGCTGAAAAAAGACTTCTTTTTTTCATATAATATTATCCAAAGATCCTAATAAGCAAACATCCATGTTTTATATTGTCACATATCCACACTATATCCAAAATCCACACTATATCCAAACCCTCCGGAATCAGAGATTACCTAATTTTGATCGGTGAGCCTTCCTGAATAATTATGTGTTTTTTCTCATCATAGTATATAAATTTGCTGATTAACTTTTTTTCACATATCCTCATAATGCATTCCTATGACTGATATCTCATTTAGGGAGGAATTATGCTTGATATAAACAAGGTCCTTTTCTCGGTCTGATTTACAATCCCATACGGGTTCTGGGCATAAGCCCTGTAATTATAAGCACCATCTGCCAGATTTGTGAAATTTCTCGATAATCCGTAAACACCTGCATCATAAGATGCTTTAATTTCCTCTGGATTCAATGCTCTGTTATGGATCCTCATCTCATCAAGAGTACCATTGAATGAATTCGTACCTATCCATGCTTTTCCAGAAGGAGCTGCTGGCAATCCGGTTCTTACAGTAGATCCATACACTTCTTCAACACCATCAACATATATTTTTGCATTAAGAATATCTGCTGCATTTGTTCCCGTCACTATGAACGCAATGTGATGCCAGTTATTATCAGCTAGATTTGTGGAACCGTATCGATAATTCGATGCATTCAGGTAGATCATTGGTTTGTTCGTGGTACCTTTATGTGGTGAAAATTTCGGGTAACCGCTCGAAGTAGTGCCTAAACTAATTATGTTTTTATTTGCACTTCCCGAATTTGCAGGTATTTTGACCCATCCTTCGATCGAATACGGGGCGGTAATAGTAACATTATTTCCTGCA
>JAUSDC010000007.1 GCA_030650845.1 Candidatus Methanoperedens sp. | reverse complement strand
AACCAGGCATTCATCCGGAAGATGCGTCCAGAGGTCTGGCTCGGTTTTGCCTTTAAGGCATTTGGTTGGTGAATTTTATGAAAACAGTACAAAAGGTAAAAGAAGTTAAGACTGAGGAAGTTATTTCGGGAAATGATAGTTAAAAAAATATCATGGACCGGTCGGGAATTGAACCCGAGGCCTCTCCCATGCCAAGGGAGCGATCTACCCCTGATCTACCGGCCCATCAGGATGACTCGCATAGTACACGATTTCAGATAAAGGTATCGATTACTTTCGGTTGCTTATTTTTACTCTAATCTCCCAAGGGCTATATTCATTTGATTCAGGGATAATTCTGCTATTTGGGATACTTCTACTAACCCATGTTCTTTTGATGCTATTAGAAGCTTTTGAAGTGATTCTGTTGCCTGAGATGCAGCATTTATGAGTTTTAATTTTACAGTTATTTCTCCGATCTCTCTGAGAGACGTTGCAATCATAAATGCTGCATCTGCAAGTTCTTCTTTAGCGGCTGCTTCCCCAACATCTCCAAGATTGACTGCAATGAACCATGAAGTATACTTTAGTTCTTGTTCAGCGGCTGCTTCTCCAATTCCACCCAGGGAAATAGCAACCCTTGATACCGCTTTTTCGAGTTTTTGTTTAGCTGCAACTTTACCAATCTCTCTAAGGGAAATAGCTACATGCTTTGCTATACTTTCAAATTTTCGATCGGTTGCAATAATTCCACATTTATACAAATTATTTATAACTTCTATAGTAGATGCCTCATCCTCTTTACTTGCAACTAATTTTCCAATCCTGGTAATATGAGAAAAAACATGTTTTGATACTTTTTCATCCTCATCTTTTCCAAAAGCCTCATTTTTGAATATATTTTCAACGGCTCCTCCTAATGCTCTCAATCCCTCCCTTACAGTATTCGGGTCATATTTCATTAATGAAGCGTGTATTACGTCAATAATAGGCTGAATAGGGTCACTCTCATCAGATTGTTCTTCTCCTTCCCTTATGGCAGCTAAAATGTTTTTCTTTGTAATCTTCCCGGAGATTATTTCAAACACATCAGAAGGTTTCACCATATCAAACATCTTCCATATATACGGCACAAGCGCCACATAAGAGAACACCCCCAAATAAAAAGAAAACGCAATCTCATGCTCAAGGTTCGACAGACTATTGAGCTGGGGATTCGCCATCTCTATCAGCTTCAAAACTCCCAGCCCGTAAAAAATCGCAATCCCGTAGATCCCGATCAGAATCCACAGATCAGGCGCCCTCCTGAACACCTCTATTACCCTTGCAGAATACGACTGCGCCGCAAGCTGCACTACCACAAGGCTCAGTGTCACCACAATCGCCACTATTGCAGCCTCGCTCTGGATCATTGCGCTGAGCATGTATCTTGCGCTTTCAACGTCGGTGTGCAGGAGGTTAAAATAAGAGAAAACGAGGTGTGAAATAACGATTACCACAGCGCAAAGGCTGAAATAAAGCACCAGGCGCCGTTCCCAAAGGGGTTTATTATGTATTTGCATGTGAGATTGATGACTGTTCTGAAACTTATAAAGCTAATTAATACTGGATCGTTTCTCTGCTTGAATAGCGCTCAAAAGATCCCTGTGACTGTCCACTATCAGGTCTGCCTCTTTCAAGCTCTCCCTGCCAAGGTACGCAACCACAGCAATGCACCTTAGCCCGGCGCTTTTTGCAGAACGTATGCCTAAGGGAGCGTTCTCTATGACTATACACTCTTTTTTTGGTACGAAAAGCTGTTCGACAGCCATGAGGTATGGTTCCGGGTCAGGTTTGCTCTTATGAACATCGTCACCATCGATTATGACCTTGAAGGCGCCAGGGAAGAAAGTATCCATCAGATCATGCACCGTGTTATGATTTGAGCCCGAAACCACGGCAAGACTGTATTTCGGCGCAAGTTCAGCAAGCAGTTCTTTTATCCCATTAAATGGTCTGACATGTTCTATCCTGTTGAAGATCTCGATTTTCTTTTTGCTGAGTTCCTCTGCATCCTTATATGTTGGAACTCTCCCTGCTCGCCTGAATATTATATCCACAGTCTGCATGTGGTTTGAACCCTCAAGCTCATAGATATCTCTTTTTTCTACCTTGATACCTGCATCGGCAAATGCCTGTATCCACGCATCTGCATGGTAAGGCATGGAGTCCACGAGTACGCCGTCCATGTCAAAGATAATAGCTTTCATAAAACCTTCCAGATCATGATACCATCATCAATATAGTCATTGGTTATCTTTATAAAAACAGCGATATTTCGTAAGGTATGATTTTATTTTGAAATAAAGGGAGAAGCTTTTTTATCGGACAATGCAAAGAAGGAATAATGAGCCAGACTTTCATCAGACAGAAAACATACTCCACGGTCTTTTATGTTCTGAATTCCACACTTTCTGAAAGGAAATATCCCGACATCCTTATTGGTGGGATTTTTAAAAAAGAAGACTTCTCCACATCAGAAAAAGCAACGGTAAATGAATTCGTTTACGGCATTCTGCGCCACCTGGCAAAGCTTGATTACATAATTCAACACGCATCAAGTGCCGTGATCTCAGGGCTTGACATGAACATTATCAATATTCTCAGGATATGCACATACCTGGCTGTATTTACAGGATCTTCTCCCGCCAGGACAGTAAATAATGCAGTTGCGCTATCGGTTCATTTTGAAAAATTCTCGGGTTTTATAAAAAGAACCGTTGAAGCGATCATAAGGAATAAAGATGCTGTGGTCTTCCCTGATAAAGAGAAGGCTCCAGTTGAATATATCTCAATATACCATTCGCATCCTGTCTGGATAGTAGAAAAATGGCTCAAAGAGCTCGGGAATATTAATGACGTTGAAAGTCTCTGCCGTGCCAATAACACAGTCCCACCTCTGTTGATACGTGCAAATCCCCTGAGAACATCCCGTGCATCGCTTCAAAAAGCGATGCATGATGAGGGATATCCTTCTTCACCCGCGATTTTTTCACCTTTTGGTCTGGTACTGGAGAGAAAAGAAGGTGTATTCAGGACAGATGCATTCAGTAAGGGACTTTTCGAAGTTCAGGACGAGGGAAGCCAGCTCATAACCCTCCTCACAGGTGCGCAGGAGGGAGAGATCATCATCGACACATGTGCAGGGAACGGGGGAAAATCTCTCTTTATCTCAGGACTGATGAAAAACAAAGGGACATTAATAGCCTTCGAGACCCACACGGGCAAACTTGGGAACCTGAGGCGGCGCGCAGAGAGAGCAGGTGCCACGAATATCAAGACCGTTGATATCGGTGGATTGCAGGAATACACAGGTCAAGCGGATTGTGTTTTCATTGACGCCCCCTGCTCAGGTATGGGTGTGTTCAGGAGGAACCCTGATGCGAAATGGCGGTTGACTGCCAGGGATATTTCAGAGCTTGCAGCAAAGCAGAAAGAGATCATCAGGCAATACAGCGAACTTGTGAAGCCGGGTGGGAGGCTGGTCTATGCAACCTGCACGATAAGCAGGGAGGAAAACGAGGAGGTCGTGGGCGCTTTCCTTGAAGAGAATAAGGATTTTTCCTTAATCTCACCATCCAAAACAAACCATGATCTGTTCCGAAGATTCACGGGAGAGGACGGTTTCTTCAGGTCGCTGCCGCATGTTCATGATATGGATGGTTTTTTCGGGGCCGTGATGATGCGTGAGCTTTAAGTTTCGGATTCAAAATCCACGATCATTTCCATGTAGTAATGTATCTTTGAAAACCGTAGGGACACATCAAGCCAAAGAGTGTGTGGTCTTTTCCCTCGATGTGCCCGAGTTAATACCTTAGGAGAAGGTCTTTATCTCGCTCACCAAAATAAAACGCATCCTGGTTTATCCATACTTCTTCAGTTCCAGTGTCACTGTACCCTCTTGGAAAATTGATACCCGTGAGAGCAATTTAAAATTTTTCCATATACCTATGTGTGATAGTTATGTTACCTTCAATTCCTCAAGTAATCTTTTTATGCTTGTTGCTGACTTTCCCTCTCTGTCTGCAATGACCTGTTTCGATGGTGGCATTTTAAGGTAATCCGCTATCCTATCTGATATTCTTTCCTGGAAAGTGGAAACAAGCTCGTTCTGGTAGAACACACCCATCGGGATCCTGTCCCCCCACTCGAAAGCCTTTGTAAATGCGGCGGCTGTTTTCACAGGTACCTCTTCCTGTTTTCTCACAACGCCGTCATATCCCGTCTCCTCAAGTTTATACAGTCTGGGGACAGGTTTTCCAGTAGCAGGGTCGCGCCTGTCCTCGCCACCATACCAGTCTTTAGTATTGATATCGTTGTAGGTGGGGCAGCACTGCTGGATTATCACAAGAGCCATCCCTTTATGGTTGATGGCTTTTTTTATCGTCTCTTTCAGGTGTGCAACGTCGTAGCAGTAGCTTCTGGCTATGAAGGTATAACCTGTCGCCAGTCCCAGAACTATCGGATTTATGCCTTCGTTGATGTTTGGCTTCGGAATTGCTTTTGTCTTCACGCCAAGCTTTAACGTTGGTGAAGGCTGCCCTTTTGTAAGACCATAAACACCATTATCATGGATGATATAGGTCATATCCATGTTCCTTCTTCCCGTATTAACAAAATGACCCGCGCCTATCCCGAGCCCATCGCCATCTCCTGCGTGCACGATAACCTCAAGTCCGGGGTCTGCCAGTTTTGCACCTATTGCAAAGGGCAACGCCCTGCCGTGAAGAGTATGGATGCCATATGTGTTCATGAAGTGCGGTAACTTGGCATGGCAGCCTATACCTGAAAATATGGCGACCCTGGATGGTGGAAGCTGCAGGTCAACAAGAGCCATCTGAAGTGATGTAAGTATTCCGAAATTCCCGCACCCTGGGCACCAGTCATTGAATACCTGCGTCCTGTAATCAGCGATCTTAAGAGCCACCGTTCAACACCTGCCTTATCTGTGCTTTATCCTGCATGATCCGCAAAAGGGCATCATATACCTCATCAGTTGACATTGGCCTGCCATTCCATTTAAGCACGAAATAGTCCATCAGTATACCAGTCTTTTCCCTGATTATACCGGCAAGCTGCCCTGAATAATTACCCTCAATATCGATCTTCTTTGAAGTCTTTCCCAGCACTTTCGTTATGTATTCTTTAGGCAGCGGGTGAGGCATGCGTACCTGGAGGAAACCTGTCCTGTATCCTTCTTTTTTCAGCATATCCATAGCTTCGAGTATCGCGCCTTTGGGTGAGCCCCAGCTCACGATAATTGCAGGAGCATCCTCGTCCCCGAAGAATTTAATTTTCTCTTCAAGCGGGATTTCCCTGTCCGCAGTATCGAGTTTTTTCATTCGCTTCTCAAGCATGCGCGTTCGCATTGTGGATTCTTCTGTAATGTGCCCTGTTTCACTATGTTCATCGCCTGTGTTCCAGAATACTGCGCCCGGAGTCCCGATAGGAAGCCTGGGAGAAATGCCCGTGTCAGTGAATTCAAACCGTCTATAGTTCTTACCTGAAATATCTGCTTCATTGAGCAGTTCTCCGCGCTCTATCATAACAAAACTCGGGTCTAACATCTTGCAGCTCATGTTGCTGTTTGCCAGAGCCTTGTCTATGAGATGGATGACCGGGGTTTGATAGCGCTCTGCATAATTGAAAGCCCGTGCTGCATCATAAAAGCATTCCTCAATATCACCTGAGCATAAGATTATCCTGGGGAATTCACCGTGGGAGGCGTGAATTGCGAACCTCAGGTCATCCTGGCCGTGACGGGTGGGAAGCCCTGTTGCAGGTGCACCACGCTGGTAATAATTGATGACCACAGGTACTTCATTGATACCTGCCCATCCCAACCCTTCCACCATCAGCGAAAAACCTGGTCCTGAGGTGCTTGTGGCAGAGCGAACGCCTGTGAGAGCAGCTCCTGTTGCCAGGGTGATAGCAGCGATCTCGTCTTCTGTCTGCATGACTATGATAGCGCCCCCGTTCTCAAGTACCTGTTTCTCTTCCAGATATTCACTTTCGTCAGCCGCAGGGGTTATGGGATAATATGCCTGGATCCTGCATCCTCCGGCAAGCTTGCCCAGCGCCACTGCCTGCGTTCCCTGAAGGAAGATCCTTTCTTCATCTGTCTTTGTGGTATTGAGCTTAAATCCTGTGTCGCCGAATTTTTCCCTGGCATAATCATAAGCTTTATTAAATGCCAGGAGGTTCATGGAAAGAATAGATGGTTTTTTTCCAAATATATTGTTTATAGCTTTTTCGACATTCTTTTTATCATAATTAACTAAGCCGAACGAAACACCCAGGGTGAGGACGTTGATCATCCGTGTCAGCTTGCTCAACTGTTCTTCACCCACTTCTTTTCCGATCTCTTTTAACATATCAAGGTACGGGACTGCATATATCCGTACATCGTTCTTTAGTCGTTCCGAAAGAAGATCGTTAACAGTTTCAGGATGCAGCCCTTTTTCATCCAGGTTTTTTCTGAACTCTTCCTGGAACGAAGGAGGGAGTGTCGGTATGCTGAATATTTTTGTTTCAAGTACCCCGGTATCGCAAATTATTCCCCCGCCAGGAGTGACTTCCCAGATGTGCCTGATCAGGCTTTCAGCATCAAACGTGCAAAGCAGGTCAATACGATCTACCATAGCCCCCACTTTTTCCGGAGAGACCCGGATTTGAAAATAACTGTGCAGTCCTTTTATATTAGATGAGTATTCCCTCTTCCCATACACATGAAGACCGCCGTAGCAGCAGGCGCGTGCAAATATGTTCGCGCTTGAGTCCACGCCGCTCCCCTGAGGTCCTCCAGCCATCCAGATGAAATCAATCTTCTTTGTGTTCATGATATTTATATGTGAGTTGTTTTAGCCGCCAGTTACTGTATTTGTTCCTATGCAGCAATCACAGAGGGAAGTCTCCCCGCAGTAAGGGCAAGAGCATCTGCATTCCTCAAATGGGTAACCGCAGTTTTCACATATCGCATCTAACAGGTCAATTCCTCCCATGATATTTTATTGATTCTGACAGATAAGTAGTTTATGGTTTCTTTAGAAACTATTATGACAGTGAAAATCCATTCAATAGAGATGTGGGATAAAAATGCCTATAAATCCAGATTTCATGAAAAAACCTATCACAGGTGAACATAATTCACATAAGGTAAGAGGGGAAGTCAATCCTCCTGAAAAACTCGGTGTGCACGGCACACAGGTCGCGGTGGACCATGACTGCTGCGAAGGGGATGGCATCTGCATTTCAGTCTGCCCTGTCAGCGTCTTTGATTGGGTTGGTTCTCCCGGGCACCCGACATCAAAAAAGAAATCCGATCCAGTGCGTGAACAGGACTGCATATTCTGCCGAGCATGTGAATCTCAGTGCCCGGTTACGGCAATCAGGATAACCGAACTCTGACGTAATCATGAAAAATTCATCATCGTAACATATTTACCATGCTTTTACCTTTTAGGCTTAGATGAAAGCAGTACTTGGTCTTGAAGATGGAACTTTTGTTAAAGGTGAAGGACTTGGAGTGGAAGGTATCGTCCAGGGCGAACTTGTTTTCACAACCCAGTACACCGGATACGAGGAAGCTCTGACAGATCCATCGTACAAGGGCCAGATATTGATGTTCACGTATCCACTCATTGGTAATTACGGTGTTAGCGGCGAGACATTCCAGTCTGATGGCATGAAGGCAGAAGGACTTGTGGTAAGGGAAGCATGCGACCACCCATCTCATCACAGATCCACACGATCAATATATAAATTCCTGGAAGACGAGGGGAAATCAGGTATCATGGGAATAGACACCCGTATGCTCACCATCAAAACCAGAGAGCGAGGCACCATGAAGGCTGCAATGATCGCAGGGAATGATGATGGAGAAGAAGCGGTCAGGCTGGCAAGAGATCAGCCCGACATTGGAAGCCTTGATCTCATTGGCAAAGTCACATGCAGGGAGCCTTACAGCATAAAAGGCAAAGAAGATGGGGGAAATATCGTTCTCATGGATTTTGGCGCGAAGAGGAACATCATTAAAAGCCTGAATAACCGGGGCATCAATGTCACAGTCGTTCCCGCAGCTACTAAAGTCAAGGAAATTATGAATTATGAACCCGACGCATTGTTGCTATCCAATGGTCCGGGCGATCCGCAGCAGGCAACCAATGGCATATCTGTCGTGAAAGAGCTTGCTGGAGAGCTTCCTATTTTTGGTATCTGCCTGGGTCACCAGATAATATCCCTTGCACTCGGTGGGGAAACATACAAGATGAAGTTCGGGCACCGCGGCGCCAACCAGCCAGTGAAAGACCTGAAAAGAGGCATTGTTCATATCACTTCGCAGAACCATGGTTATTCAGTTGATGAGAATAGTCTTGATAAGAAAGAGGTGACTGTGACCCAGCTCAATACGAATGATGGGACAGTGGAAGGACTTGAGCACAAAGACCTTGAGATCATGTGTGTCCAGTACCATCCAGAAGCGCATCCAGGACCTCTTGATACAGAGAAGCTTTTCTTTGACAGGGTTGCGGAGAGGGTCAGGAAGATGAAAGTGGTGGCGAGATGAATGGCATTTTGTATTTAAAACTGCAAACATAGACCGCAACATATATATCAATCATGCGTACCATATTTGCACTTTGATATTCTTCATATCTCCCATCTCCCATCTACTGGAAAGCACTCGTTTATCCACATAAGCACTTTCCCTTTATAGATGATCCTGTACTCCCTGGAAATCACAGGAACATTCCCAAAAAAGTCTGAGTGTACAAACTCCATCTTCAAAATATCCCGCCGCGTCTCAATCTTATGTTCGCGAAGGATTTTCCCGATCGGGATATCAGCGCGCATAAGATCGCTTCTTACATCCTCTGGCATCCTCTTGATAGCAGAAAGGGATCTTGCCAGTACATAAACTGTGCCGTCAGCGCTCAGTGTCACAAGCCTGTTATTGATCTTGTCCCCTTCCTCTACTTCCAGAAGCCTTGCCATCTCAGGCGTGGCTTTTACGACATCCTGTTCAAGAGTTTTTACATTAATCGTTTTTCCTGTAAGCAGTTCAAGCAACAGTGTGACAGAACCGTCTGTGCCAGCGCAAATGCGAAGGCATGAAGGGATGTCTTTTCTATTGAGCGCATCCCACAAATTCAGTCTCCCTGTACTGCTTTCTTGGCTTTCTTGAGACGCTCTTTGGCCGTGTAGCCCGTAGCCTCTTCAAGAAACACCCTGTATCGCTTGTTGGTATCCATGATAACATCATCGGCTACTCCCTTGCTGGATTCAGTTTCAACACCAAGCCTCTTATTGACAATACTAATTTCAAGCCGTGCAAGCGCTCCATAACTTATTTTAAGTTTACCGTTCTCCTCTTTGATCTGGACAGGAAAATTCTTGTTTAAAAGCTCGCGGATGCGCGAAATATCCTGTGAAAACCCTCGTTTGAATGCATATTCCTGAATAATATCACCTTCGTATCATACGTTAACCTAAGATTAAAAGATTGCGCGTTCAAACGAATTCCGCATCATTTGAAGTTCTGACACCGAGAATATGCCCGTCATACCCGTTGATCTCAATGGTGTCGCGTCCTCCTGTTAATTCCCATATTGGGAAGTGTATGATCTCGATCTCCATAATGATATCTTCTGGTTCTGGCGCAAATACTTTCTGTTCGAATATGATCGTGTCACCTATCATCTCGTTGAGCCTGACCTCTTTTGTGTGCTCCCGGATTACAGACCCCATTGCTTTATTAAAGGCATCATTTTTCTCGACAACTGCTTGCATTATTTCATAGTTCTGCGTTGGAACAAAGGTATTATCCTGAATGTCCTTGCATTTGCCAAAGAAATTTTCACCTGTAATTGCATTGACATAGCCTTCTCCTTCGCCTTTTAAGTCCACCATCTTGGACTTGAACTTCTTCTGGGTATCGAATGAATATCTGTAATACCATACCGGAATAAATTTCAATTTCTGGTTCTTTAAGGCACCTATTTTTGCTTCTGCTATGGAGATCGCATCCGATTTTCCGATATTCACTGCTACTGAACGAAGGAATATGCGGATAGTCTTTTCATACTCTTTTTTAGGCGGCTCACTTTGCATCTTAAAAGTCTTCTGAATTTCGCTCTCCCTTCGCACAACTTTCTCTTCTCCATATTGTCCAAAAGCGCCTGCAAGTACTGCCCGTCCTATCCTTGATTCGATCTCGCTCCTGTCCCACAGGGTTAGGCCGTCGTCAAGAGCTATAGAGCGATTTTTTTCATCGAATATGTCAGAGATCAATATGCCCTTACCTTCATATCGCCCAACGACGCCTGAAAAATGCCTGATGCTGTTAAAATTCGGGATCGGGTCAAATTTTATAAAAAGGTGTTCAGATTCCTTCTCTGCAAGCATGTCGCACCCATCGGAAGAGGTCACATCGTACCCATAGAATGTAAAGATCCTTTTCAGGATATCAATCACTGCCTGCCTGTTCATAGGTACTACACTTCTCGCTTTACTGAAATACTTTATCTTTGATAAGCCAGGATATATTCGACATAAGCAGGCTCAAATTCGGTAACTATTTATCACGCTCTGTAATAATATGTGTCAAGATGTCAGAAATCATGTTCATTATCTCAAGGATCGAAAGCCTGATGTATGAGGTGACCTTTGACCCTGTTTTGCGCAAGGGGAAAATAATCGCCAATTTATCCATAGTTAATGAATCGGATTTCAAGACTGTGCTTGACCTTTTCAGGCAGGCGATGCACAGCGGTCTTTCAGTCAGCCCCTATATCAAGATAATCCGTCCGGGAGAAAAGGTCGGGGGTATGAAGATCGAGAAGGGGAAAATTGGCATCGCCACTGCATGCAGCATTACGATTGATGCAGTGCTTCTCAAAGCCGGAATCCCTGTAAAACCCAGATTCGGGGGTGTGGTTGAGATACATGACGGGACGCCTTTAAGGTTCACGGACATACTTACCTACGACAGCACGACCATCGACCCCCTTGATGTACTGATGTCACAGGAACTCACATCTGTGACCGAAATGATACGGACTGGTTCAGGCAAGATACTTGCAAATATGCGTGAAGCTCCAATGGCTGCAAGGGAAAGGATTGAGGAGAGGCTTGATGTGCTGGTGGAAGCTGGATTTGCATGTATCCTTGAAGTTGGGGAACCTAACAGCGATATACTTGGCATTCAGGTTGGAAGGGATAAGATGGGGATCGCTGTTATCGGCGGAACCAATCCCATGGCTTTTGTGCAGGAGCAGGGTATCGATATTAACACTCAGGAAATGTCACGGTTGCTGGATATCGAGGAAATGACTCATATTGATGAGCTGAAGTAGGTTTTTTTTTCTGCGGAAAAAAAACCATCCGACGAGAGAATATGAAAGAATATATATGTATAAGTACAATCTAATTTTCCATACACAAACAAGAATTATTGTATGAATGATAAAATTGTGTATAAAAAGGAGGAAACTTTATGGAACAAACTATTAAGAAAATACTTTTGATGCTTTGTGTGGTAGGCGTCATTGCCGCAGGTTTACCTGTTGGTTTAGCTCAAACCAATGAGTCGAATGCGACTAATGCAACCCCTACTGTGACAACCCCGGTTGTAACAACACCTGCTGTAACAACCCCGCCTGTAGCGACCCCGGTGCCTACTGTAGGTAAGTTCAGGGTAGGTCCATCTGTTACGCTAAGGCCAGTGACCGATGTGATTGAAACAAACCAGGATGGGATCGTCGAATTGTTCATGAACAATCCATCTTTGAACGAAGTGACGCTGAACGTGGATGCACGTGTCAGTGTACCAAGCGGTATCCATGTTTATGGTGAAAGTTTCGGACAGGCAGCAGGTGCCGGAGTAGTGGCTGGCACGTTCAGTGTTCCACCAGGTACATCAAGAACAATAATACTTGTTATAAAAGCTGATAAATCAGCAAGGATCGGCTCACATTCTATCATGTTCACAGGATTGTACTGGCCAGACGATAATAAAGATAATTTCCAGCCTATGAGTCTTACATACTCTGTAACGGTGAAAGAGCCCTCAAAGAATCCAGATACTGCAGATCCTTCAAATCCAGGAGCTGTTCCAAAAGGAGCAGAGACGCCAAAACCATCAATACCTGGATTTGGAGTAGTACTTGCCATCTTTGGTGTATTTGCAATTGCACGCCTGATGTCAAGGAAAAATTAGAGCAGTTCATCAGGTAAATTTGATTAATACCGGTCAGAGGTTCTGATGGGAACATTCGCTGCCGTTCTGGCAGTGCATTTGTTCCAGGACTTCTGAATCGGAAATGTTTTTTTTCGAATATTCTTGTGGCGCCATCATAAAGTATTATACTAGAAAGTATAAACCCTTGGATTTGAGTTAGAGGATATGGCCGGATGAGAGAATTTACTGAATTTGATAAATGATGGATTTGTAGCGCTTATCGATCGCAAAAAGAAACTCAGAAGTATTAAATATGAATCCAATGATACAATATAATTCGAAGGAGATCATGAAAAAATCTATTTTATTCATACTGCTTGCAGTGCTATTTTTGACCATGTCATCCTCAGCAACCACCGCGCCCCTTGACACCCTCACAGTTTCCGCATTCGGACCTGCAACCATCGGCTCATCCGCGGAATCATCCATTATCCTTGAGAACGGCGCAGAATACAGTATCATCGTAACAGGCACCTTCCAGTTCAAAACAGGCGTGGACTGGAGCTACGCAGACGCGCAGTACCGCATGGGTGCGGGCAAGGTTTACAGCCAGGCGTTCAATTCCATCGAAATTGATGGCCAAAGGGTCAGCGCAGACTTGAGTGATGTTGCCAACCACACATACAACTTCTTCAGGAAAGGAAACGGTGCAAAGATAAAGTTCAGCATATACGACACAACGACCACAGGAGAAAGAGGGGATTATGACAACAATGCCGGAAGTTTGGAAATCAAGATATACCGGCTGGATACCATATCCCTCACAAGATCAGCCTCACCTGAAGCAACAGAACTGGGGAACACAACAGGCATCACCCTTACAATAACAAATGCAGGAACATCAGACCTCACGAATATCATTGTAACTGATACTATTCCATTCGGTTTCACCCTTGCATCAGGGAGCCCGGAAAAGAACTACGATATTTTGAAACAAAAAGAATCAAGGAGCTTCCAGTATTATATCAAACCCTCAGAAACAGGCACGTTCAGTCTTGAGCCGGCATCGGTTTCGTTTTATGATAAAGACGGTTCCCTTAACACAGGAAGATCAGGTGCAACAAAGCTCATCGTTATACCTTCAACTCGCCCTGTAGATGGTCCTGCCTCAAACGCCAGCGTCCAATTGCATGGAGAGAAAACCGATGTCGAACTGGGTGAGGAAATCCTGCTCAAGCTCTCTGCAGTGAACCTCATCTCGAAACCAGTTATGCACCTCCAGGTCATCATCCTGCCGCCATCGGGGATGAGCGTGACCACGTCCGAATTCAGCAAGTCAGGGGCAGGGCAGTTCACGGCTGATTATGAGCTTGCCCCCGGAGACTTGAGAGATATCGAAGTGAAAATTAAATCCAATCAGGTCGGAGAATTCGAAGTGCAGGGCAGGATAATATATTACTTCGGAGAAGACAATGCGCAATCTGAGGATCACACACTCAGATTGCCCATCAGGGTGAGAGAGGGTCAGCAGCCCACCCCTACCGCAACACAGGATAACGGGAACTGGCTGCCGGGCTTCGGGATTGTGCTTGTTATTGCTGTTATTGTGTTGATATATGTCTTAAGAAAAAGATGAAAAATTCTTTAACATGATTAACAGGATCGACAGGATACGATTTTGTCGATTGATCCTGTAAATCCTGTCGATCATGTCCAATAACTTCGATGTTATTACCTGCGTTTCTTTGCCTTCAACTGCCCTGCAAACTTTACAATAAGCAAACCAATAATTGCCAGTACAAGCTCAAATCCTGGTTCAGCCTTTGTGTTGGATTGACCTGATCCAACCTGTTTGCTCGCCTCCTGTCCTCCCTGGTATTGAGGGGCTGAAGAAGGTGGTGCAGTGGCTGCTGCTACCGTGGCTGCTGGGGTTGTTATGCTTGCCGCTTCAGCTTTTGCGTCTATAGCTGTCGCCGTTGTCTTTGTGGCATTTTTAGGAACCTCCACGAAAAGCGATGTGTAAGGAGTCACGAACTTGAATTCAAGTGAAATACTTGTTACAGATGCTACCAGTGTATCGGTCTCTCCTTCCACATCTATCCTGTCCATTAACTTCTTTATCCTGGTATATGCCCAGAGCCTCGGGATAAATGAATTCTCAGGTTTTGAGACCACGTTGAACGAATTTTTGAAATTCCTGCTTCCAGTGCGTGTGGTGGCCGCAACGTCCGAGGTTATTGTGCTGCCTGTGTATTTTCCCAGCACGATGGCTTCAGAGCCTGCAAATAGGTTGAACTGACCTGTGTTCACAACATCTGTTACCGCATTGTATGTGAAACTCATATCGGTGATAAGAGGGGTGGAGATGGTCTTGTAGAAATTCGTCATCTCTTCTTCTACTTTTCCTTCCTGGAAGAACCGCTGTGCTATGCCATAATTCTCAAGACTGAGTGCTTTCAGGAAGTCGTAATTCGCTTCATTATCGATACCGAAGGCTATCGTGAAGATCGAGACTTTTGCCTTATTAGCATCCTTTATGTTCTTTCTTATAACATAGGGCGAGGTGATGCCCTCAGTCGGTTCGCCGTCTGTGAGGAACACTATTATGGGAACCCGGTTGCTGTCGGCTTTGAACATTCCCACTGCTTCAAGCAGAGCCTGGTTGATGTCCGTGCCACCACTGGCATCAAGGCTGTTCACGAAATTCGCAGCATCTGCTTTGTTCTTTGTGTTGGCTTCCATGAGCGAACTTGAATATGTGCGCATGTCAGTGTCGAAGAATATAACATTGAAATAATCATCAGGAGGCAGGTCTGAAATTATCTTCGTAAAAACGCTCTTGACCTGTGATATCTTTTCACCGCTCATCGATCCTGACTTATCTACCACAAAAACAATGTCTTTGCTCAGAGCCGTTGTACCGAGGTCTGTTTCGCTGGGTGAGAATACATGCATCATGTAGCCCTGTCCGGCCATATTGTAGAACAGCATATCACCGTTCAGTTGAGGATTGTTAGTAGTATAAACAACAGTGAGATCAGTATCAGGCATTGCATTTGCGTCGTATGAAATGCGACCTGAATTGGCTGATAGGTATTTCTTGCTAGCTCCAGTGAATCCCGGGGTTT
Source organism: Candidatus Methanoperedens sp. (assembly GCA_030650845.1). Classification (GTDB taxonomy): domain Archaea; phylum Halobacteriota; class Methanosarcinia; order Methanosarcinales; family Methanoperedenaceae; genus Methanoperedens. The sequence continues at coordinate 5,692 of JAUSDC010000007.1, read as the reverse complement.
CAAGTGTCGTGATATCGTTCAGGGAGGATATTGTAAGGTTGACCGAAAGTGAATTTATACTGTGTGTGGTATCTGTATTGCGCAGGAACAGCACATATTCAAAGTTTCCAAGGCTCTTTTTTATTGCCTGTTCGTATTTCAGTTTGACGATAATGCTCTGCCCAGCCTCAAAACTCAATGAGTAAGAGAACATGTTCTTGTTTCTTGATTCAAGAAGCCCGGCTGATCTACCCTGTGAAGCAGCTTCGTCGAATTTTTGCTGTGCTTCTTTTTTGGGAAGCACATCTGCGACGTACTCCTTTCCATTGATAACCAATGAAAAACCTGAAATGAACGCCTCATCAGGGATCAGGAACCTGAACTCGTCCTCGGCTGGGATATCCAGTCCGTTCGTAAGTTTTTCTTCCAAGGTCGTAACAGCATAACCATTATTAACTTCTGCATTTATGTGCATGTAATCTACAACAGGAACTGCCTGTGCGCCCTGGACGAGCGCCAGCAGGAACAGGAAAACGACGATTTTATTTTGCATCATACCATCTCACCTTTTGAATAAACTTATAGAAAATATATGGTAATCAATGTTGTGGTCTGGAGTTTGAAAATTTCCTATAGCATCGAAATACCGGTGGAAAAAACCATCAAAATTTAATAGGCCATCTATAGATATTGTTTTTTGGAAAAATGATATAATATGTATAATTTCACCAAGCAACGAACTAAACGAACTCTGACGAACTCAAGACAATCCGAGTTCGTTTTGAGTTCGTACCAGTTCGATGCTAATGTATTCTACTGATTTTCGGGTAAATAATCCAACGATTTAATGACGCCATAGAAAATTTTTATTATATTCTGATCTGCAACCCAATTTTGCTGTCAAGTATCTTCAGGAATTCACTCTTCGCTTCTCCTGGAATGAAAGCTCCTGCTGCTATATCATGACCCCCTCCTGTGCCTCCAACAGACCTTGCAGCCTCACCAATAGCGTTTCCCAGGTTCAGCCCCCTTCTTATCAGGTCATAATTCCCACGGGAGGAAACCTTCACACCACCATCTGAGTCTGCAAAAGCGATAATTGGCACATCGTGGTTTACAAAGGACGAGCACATACCTGCCACTATTCCCACGATGGTTTCTCTTATCTTATTCCCTGAATCAAAATACTGAAGGTGCTCCATCCTTATCGTTCCCTGTTCCTTGACGAGATTTATCCCTTCAACAAGGTTCTTCCTGTGCTCATTCAGAAGGGCGCTAGCTTCGTCATAGCACTTTTCGCGGTCGCCCAAGCAAACCGCAAGCCCGATATCAGCATGGTCATAGCGCGCTGTGGCGTTAAGAAGCGTGGAAAATTCGGATGCATCCCTTACCTCTGTTCCTTCGCGCTCGCGCAGTAAAGTATATACTTCACCCACAAGTCTCTGGACGCTGGTGGGAGGCATCCCTGAAGACAGGCAGAACTGGAAAAGAGCGGAGACTATTTGTTGTTTTTCAACGGGTTCAAGGTCTATCCACCGCCTCCATTTCTCTCCATGCTGGCGTATGCCGATCTTTTTCAGGAATTCTATGCTGGCATCTTCGCTTCCTGAAATTCCGGGAAGGAAGGGGTCGGAAGAATATTGTAGCAACTTGAATATCGGGCGTGTCTGCTTGCCAAAAAGAAGCAGGTCTTTTTCGTAGTGCAATACGCCGGCCTTTGCCCCTTCTACGAGTATCTCTCTGTTGATCCCTATTAACTGACCGTTCTTCATGTGCTGCAGGTCTCCCACTGCTCCCACGATAGCTAGATCAGCAAGGTCACTGTTGTTCCCGAGTGATGTAGCTATGAGATAGGTGACACCTGAGCCAGATACTTCGGTCGCGCCGTGAAACCCGAAAAGGTGAGGGTTCAGGTGATGCTCATACGTTCCCTGGGGCTGGTGGTGGTCAGATACCACAGCATTGAGTTTTAGTGTTTTGATCGCTTCCAGCATACCGCTACCCAGGTCTGTAAATATCACAAGTTCAGGATTGCTATCCGCTATCCCGGTAAGTGCGGCGCTATCCAGTTGTTTGACGAACTGGATATCGCAGTCGATACCAGCCCGTTCAAGAGATTTTCCCATGATCGCGGCAGCTGTTAGACCGTCTGCGTCTATATGAGAAACAACGAACGCTGATGAATGTTTTTTTATAAAATCGGCACATTCCTGTGCTTTTGAGTAGATCGTCATTATTACTTTTGTTGTTTTTTACTTTATTTAAACCATTTGAACACGGGGTGAAACTAATGAATTAATGATGAAAACGAATGAAAATTAATATATGTTCGAACAATCCTCTAGGTCAAAAGGAAAGTATGATGCAATCGCCACAAACCGGATATGACAGTGCAATAACAGTATTTAGCCCTGACGGGAGATTATTCCAGGTGGAATATGCCCGGGAGGCTGTAAAAAGAGGAACCACAGCAGTGGGAATAAAAGCCATCGATGGGGCAGTACTCTTGGTGGACAAACGGGTAACAAGCAAATTGCTTGAACCTGAATCAATAGAGAAGATATTCCAGATAGATGACCACATTGGAGCAGCAACATCAGGACTTGTCGCAGATGCCAGGGTCCTCATCGACCGTGCAAGAGTTGAAGCACAGAGCAACAGGGTTACCTATGATGAACCGATCGGTCTCGAAGAACTATCCAAGAAGATATGCGATTTTAAATATGCGTATACCCAGTCAGGCGGCGTAAGACCATTCGGGACCGCACTTCTAATTGCTGGTGTCGATGACAACAGGGCACGCCTTTTCGAGACTGACCCGAGCGGGGCCCTGCTTGAGTACAAAGCTACGGCTATAGGCTCAAGAAGGAATGAAACTATTGATTTCTTCGAGAAAAAATATACAGACGACATAAAACTTGAAGATGCCATCAATCTCGGGCTTGAGGCACTTCTAAGTACTGCAGAGGGTATTTTTAATGCATCAACCATTGAGATCGGGGTAATCGAACTTTCAACAAGAAAATTCAGGGAACTCACCCTTCCAGAAGTAGAAAAGTATGTGGAAAGGGTTTTAAAGCAAAACGCTTCAGAGATCAAGAAAAAAGAGAAGAAAAAATAAAAGTGATGTTTTTCATCCCATGCTTGTGCGGTGGATAGCTCTATCATTATGATAAGTATCGTTATTATTTAAATGGATAAATATATACTCTCCACGATTGTATATTGGATATGTGGATAGCTAGGAGGTGGGAGTGGCTTTACCTCCTTCCTTTTTTTAAATTGTGAGCAAAATTTATAACGAAATGCCAGAATCAGCCAGAGAGCAAAAGTCTCAGATCTTCTGATTTGAACATACCTGAGCCTAATAACGAAAGCTTAATATAAAAGTGATTCTTAGGGAGATAAAGCCATCCTGGCAGAATTAGGAGGATACAATAAATGACAGAAGGTCTTGAAATATTAGGTAAAGAAGTATTTGATACGCTCTTTATTGATTGGAGGATAATGGCTGTTACAGCCGTCATCTCTATAATACTGTTCCTTGTAGGAATATACATACAGTTAGACAAATGGGGACGCGGTATCCCCGAAGGCGCCACAAAACCCACAGGTGCATGGGGCGCTCTGAAATTGATAATAAGCAAAATATTCGAGAAAGGTATCGGGCATGCTCTGGAGGTTCTCGTTCTTGACGTCCTGTTCCAGCGAAGGACGTACAGGCGCAGGAAACTTGAGTGGTTCATGCATATTTTGATATTCTGGGGATGGATCGGATTATTGGTATTGACCATTGTCGCTGCTGCAGCTGAATTTGCAGGACCTTTTCTGTTCAATCAAGACCATACTTATTTTGTAGGAGTATGGACCTCCCTTGAACTTCCGAACGATATATTCGGATACATGCTTGTCGCCGGCATTGTAATTGCAATAGCCAGAAGACTGTTCTTCAAAGGCAAGGACGTCCAGGCGCGAAACGCTGATATCGACTGGATATTGATAATTGGTTTACTAATTGTGGTAACAACTGGCTTTTATGCACAGACCATCCGTGAAACAGCAGGAGTCACAACACCAGTTGTCGAAAGAGCGCTCATATCGACTTATGAAGCAACAGCCCCAGGATTTTTTAATAACATGACCGTAATGTTCCATGAAATATTCACCCTGCTCTTCTGTGTCGCATATCTACCTTTCAGCAAGTATTTCCACATGATAACAGCGCCCCTGACCATTCTGGTCAACCACGGAGGCGAATAAAATGGCAAAAGAAAAACCTTCAATAAACACGGTAAATTTTAGCGCAGCCCAGTTAATGGAGTTCGACGCGTGCACCCGATGCGGCGAATGTGTCAAGTATTGCCCCACATACGACGCCAGGGACAAAAACCAGGACATCGAGCCAAGAGATAAGATCCTGAGATGGCGAGACTTCATGAACAAGAGCTATGGTCTCAAGGCAAGGCTTTTCGGACCTGAAAAGATCCCTCCTGAAGAAATAAAAAAGTATACAGATGACCTTTATAATTGTACCACATGTGGTATGTGCGGAACAGTATGCCCTGCGGGCATTAACACAATAGAACTATGGGAATCCAATCGTGCTAACCTCGTGAAATATGGAACAGGTCCATTCGGAAAGCAGAGCCTTTTCCCCAAACTCATTGAGGAAGGACACAACCCATACATGAAACAGCAGAAGGACAGGCTTGCCTGGATGACGCCTGATATTAAGATCGCAGAAAAATCCGATATAGCATATTTCATCGGCTGCACCGCAGGCTACAACCAGCAGGTGCTGGGTGTCAGCACTGCAAGAATATTGAACAAGCTCAATGTTCCCTTCATGGTACTGGGCGAAGAAGAATGGTGCTGCAGTTCTGCTCTAATAAGAACAGGTCAGCAGCATATTAACGATACACCGAAAAAGGCCGCAATACACAATATCGAAGCGCTAAAAGCAAGAGGCGCGAAAAGAGTGATTTTCGCCTGCGCCGGATGCTTCAGGGCAGCAAAGATAGACTGGCCGCGAGCTTACGGGAAAGAATTGCCTTTTGACGCCATACACATGTCCCAGTTCCTTGCAGAGCAACTCGATGCTGGTAAGATAAAATGGGAAAAGAGCCTTGACAAAACGGTTACATATCATGATCCGTGCCACCTTGGAAGGCATGTCGGCGTATTCGAGGAACCCAGGAAAGTAATTAAGAGCATGCCTGGTGTCAAACTTGTAGAAATGAAGCGCAACCGCAAGGAACAGAGATGCTGCGGTGCGGGCGGAGGCGTAAAGGCAGGCATTCCTGACCTTGCTCTTGGCGTTGCCAAAGGGCGCATGAATGATGCAAAAGAAACCGGAGCTCAGGCTCTGATCAGCACATGTCCTTTCTGCAGGCGCAACCTGCTTGATGGCAGGGATGAACTCAAGATGGACATGAGCGTGGATGACCTTGTTGTTCTCACAGCCCATCTAATGGGTCTTTCGACAGATGTCAAAGCACCTTTGCCAGGAGCTCCAAAAGAGAGCATCAGCGACCTTTTCAGGACGCAGACCATACCACCCAAACCACCGGCTGAACCCAAGAAGGAAGAGCCGAAAGCTGCCGCCCCACCGGCAGGAAAGAAGTAGGCAAAAGCCTACTTTTTAACTTTTTTTTAACGCATAGGAAAGTATAGACGCATATTCTTATCTCGCTACTGAAATAGATAAGTTGAT
>JAUSDC010000235.1 GCA_030650845.1 Candidatus Methanoperedens sp. | reverse complement strand
TCAAGTTCTTTTAATCTATCTGCTAATGTTTTTGGGCTTATTTCAACCAACTTTTTTTCGAGTTCACCATAGCGCAATTTCTGGTTATTTCCTATTGCACTGATAATCAGCAGTGCCCATTTTTTACTGAGGATGCCCATGATACCTTCGATAGAACAGAAACATATATCGCCCTCTAATGTGGTGCATCTTCTGCTTTCTTTTTGCATAATTACTTCCTTTTTTGATAGCTGCTATCTAACTTTAAACTTGATAGTTTAAATACTTTATTAACTGAAGTAACTTTAAAGATAAAAGGAGGTGAAAAAGATGTGCCGACAGTGCATTCCCATTAATAAAAATAAAGAACAGCAGATGAAAGATCCCACAAAAAGTAGAAATAAAGAAACCGTTAGCGAAGAACATGAACAAATCTTAGTCAAAACTTAAAATGTATCTGCCCCTGTTTATGACAGAGGCAGTAATTTATTCATATAAAAGAGGAGATAAAATGGAAATAATAATCATCTTTATGCTCTGGTTGCATTATCTGGCAACTGTGATGTGGATTGGAGGGATGGCTTTCAATATACTGGTGCTTCGCCCTTCAATGGTAGCAATTGACCAAAACCAGCATCCAGTACTCGGAACTACGGTATTAAAGCGTTTCATTATTTTTGTCTGGTTGAGTATCGCAGTGCTGATCCTTACAGGTATTCCAATAACCTTTAGCCATGTAGCTTTTGAAAATATTTTCAGCACAACGTATGGAATTGTTTTGCTGAGTAAACACTTTGTAACATCAATAATGATCCTCATTGTTACATGGGTTAGCTTTGTTCTTTCTACAAAGTTAGCACCTTTTGCCCCAAAACCCAACACAATCTTAATATTAGTAAAAATTAACCTGTCTCTTGGCATACTGGTACTATTATTAACCGCATTCTTGAGAAGTGTATAGGTACTGAGGTGCATAATACGATTAAGGTCATACTCGTATGCCAGAACTGCGAACTCATCCCAAAAACTCACATGGTTTATTGCCCATTCATTGATCTCAGAAATCAAAGAAATCGAAGTATGAACCGACTCATTTCCCCTAAAAGTTGAGATCACGGGTTTTTGCCCCTCACCGCAGCCCCCTTCGCCACCGCTTGCTCGACCCACACTATGCCCTTCATTACGAGAACTACCTTATCCCGTAGCAGATAATTATCTACTGAGTTCTTGAGAAGATCACCATAATTCTGATACTTACCTATTTCTATTGTAAAGGGAGCAGCGTCTTCAATTATATTTGGATCAAAGCCTTTCCTATCCAGAAGTTTCATGACTTTATTTCTTGCGCCTGCCGTTGCCATTTTGAAGCGGTAATGTTGCTTTTCATAGTAAGGTTCAAGCTCTCTGAACAGTTCAGCGTCATCGAAAAAGTGTTTGAAATAATATGCCTTATTGAGTTTGAATATGTTGATGCGTGGGCGATTTTCTGTTATATCGAATGAGGGCATGGCTAATTTAATCAATATCAACTGAAGCCACTGGTTCTCTTTTGGGCTTTCTTCTTACTCCGACAGTCCTTGCACCTTATAGGTGTACTGTATCCCCTTTCATCAAAGAATTCTTGCTCTCCTGCTGTGAAAACGAAATCTTTGTGGCAGTCAATGCATTTAATCTTTTTATCTTCCATGTCAAATTCACCTAACAATGTAATGAAAGAACTATTAGATAAATAACTCTTTTAATTCTGTAAAAATTGTCATTGAGAAAGACCATATTCGATTGATTAGTTGATTAGTTTCACACCGCTTGCCGTTTGTTTATATATTCAAAAGTTCTACCGTTGAACATGAACGGACAGACCAGGATGAAAGAACTCAGACACGACAGGCATACCGTGTCGCTTCTGACAGATCATCTGGTAATAACCCCGAAATATCAGGGGAAGATCCTGACAGGCGAGGTGGGTTTTATCGCTGAGGCGGTAATCAGGAGCACATGCGCGCAGATGGGTATCAAGATAATTGATATGGCTGTGAATCCTGACCATGTGCACATATTCTTCCAGTATCCACCCAAATATTCCCTGAGCTTTATCGCCAAGAAGATAAAGGGACGGTCAAGCAGGATACTGAGGCAGGAATTCCCGCACTTAAGGGAGTGGTGCCCTGAGCATCTCTGGGCTCCTGGCTGTTATCACGGCAGCGTGGGGCAGGGATGGGATGTGGTAGAGAAGTACATTTCATCACAGAATTGTGCTTCGGATGAGAAAGGCTTATAGGCAAAAAACACTATCAAGCCCTGTACCTTAAGTACGGGGTATAGTGACTTCAAAAGATAAGTCTTCTTGTGCATAAGGTAAATATCCTGAACCAGAATATAATTATATAGCTTAAAGTTCTTATAGGAACATCATGTTATCATCCTGCCATAATAATAAGATGGTTTTATGATTTCGCGTTGTTTAATGGTAGTTGATGCCTTGAAAAAGAAAGACATTACTGATCAGCGTTCGCTGTTAAATGCGTTTAAACAAATAATGAAGAGTTATAGTGTTTTTGACTTCATGATGGTTCAGGGTTTCATTGCGCAGGAGATAAAATATCTACCTTCACCTTATAAAGAGGATTTAAGGTCTAAATTGAATGAACAGTTATTTTGCACATTTAAGGAAATTTGCAATGCAAAGATTCTGCAAAATGAACCACTGAACATTGAAGATTATTATGATTTTTTGGAGCGCTTTAATAGCGGTATTAAGAATTCAGCAGGAAAAATTGAGATGGATTTCCACATTCTTTACATTCTCTGTGCAGCATATAATTTATTCATAACCCGGACTCCTGTCCATCCTGTTGGAACTCCTTTCCCGGGTGGATTTCGAGTTGAGAAGAAAAATGGTGAGTATTTTTGCCCAGTGAAGGACAAACAAAAAGATGTTTTTGAGGCTCTTTGTAAATTTTGTATTGCTAAACAGATAGAATTATAACTTCCTTCAACTTTCTGCAATGATGTTCTGGATCGAAAAATAACCAAGAAGCTAAAGTTTTCATGCTGATCTTGTGCCCCCTTTTATTTCATTACTAACCAGATAATAAATGAGCGATAGAGACTCTTATGCACCCACTCTTGGATGCTCTGCACATTCCAGTGCGGAGTCCGTGACTGAAGACGATAGATTCTTATCATGCTCCATCAAGGCGATAGGTACAAAACTCAACTTCAGGCGCATATTATTGATATTCTTTATCATGATGTTCGACTCAAGGAAGGTTACAGTTTCAAAAATTGAGGAAAAATTAAATTATTTTTTTGCAGATTGTTTCGCGTAGTCCACCATTCCCTGGAAATCGATAACAATTACAGGCTCATTACCTACCACCCATGCATAATGACCTGTGGGGAGGGATGAGACCTCTCCTGCCTTTATGTCTTTTTCTGTACCATCATCCATTACAATGTGCAAAGTTCCAGAAACATGATACTGGAAATGAGGAGCTTCACAACTTTTGGTGTTTGCCAAAGGCTTCACATGCTTTGACCACTTCCATCCGGGCTCGAATGTACCTTTGCCAACCATGGCACCTCCTATCTTGACAAGTTCAACTTGATATTTGTTGTATATATAGCAAAGATCAAGGATAGATTTGCGTCCATTACGACCCTGCATGTGCAGAATGTGATGGATTATAAGCACGATTTACACCTTTTACAATCGCACCAATTTATCCCAATAACTTCAATGTCATCACCCAAAATACATAGATGTAGATGCTCAATTTCTTTGCCAGTGAGCCCAGCTTTTAATAACTCCACCCTGCATCGACTATCGCATAAAGGCGTTCTCATATTGTTCACTTCCTGGGCAACCCATAATTAAATATAAATAATTTAATGATATTTTTAAGGTAATTTTTTTCATCAGTTTTTTTAATTTCTCCAGTAACGTTTTTATCATCCTAAGCTCGATCAGGTCATACCTGTTGACTATAGAAATATTTTTTAATGTTTTTTTGAGTTTATAGATTTCTCCATCAATATTTTCAACCGTGACTTCACCATTTTCTTTGATCATCAAAGAATATCTTTGTGAATAATCTGCATTATTTTCTTTTAATATGTTGAAAATTGAATTTATACGGTCGAAATAGAGCTTATTTCGAATATTATTTATAAAAAAGAAATCTTTATCCACTCTTATTGCCAGCGGAATCATTCTTCCAAATCTTGCATCAAATAATGCATTATTTCGAACTTGCAGTTCACCTGGCAATGTTATACTTTTTAATCCTATCATGGTGGTTCACCTCTTTCTAATCTCGTCTCAAAAATATATAATTCATTTAAACTAATAAGCATTCTTTTTGTCCTATTGTCTGAAAATCCTTTAAATAGTTCAGGACGTTTCTATTTACTTTAAATAGGTTTATTATTGGATGAAAAGTTTTTTTGAATCTGCATGAACCTCCAGCACTTCTTATCGGGTGGTGGGGTTTCATTCCTCAGGTGTCAAATACAAGCATACAGCGGTCAGCCTCGGGTTGAACTTATGCCAGGACTTTTCTATGGTTCAGTAATCAAACCTGCCGTGCTTACCTTGGCTAAACTATCACCTGGCTTTTATCCTGCTCCAAACCCCAGAGAAGGGATGGGATTCCTGGGGTCTGAAATTCTTATTGGCAAGACTCATACGCTCATACATACGCCCTGGTCTATTTAAACTGGGAAACTTCTCAGCGGCATTACCATTAACTGTAAGACGTTATTATTGCAGCTTGGCCTGCCAATAAGGCAATGTCCTTTCAGCGTATGTGAGATCTCCAGGCGGATTAATCATGACCAATGGATTCAGGGGTATTTTTTTTTAGGACTCCGGCTCTGGCTTTGCAGGGGCAAGTGCTATCCAAGTGGAGTGTATATAATGTTCTTCTCGATTTGGAAAGATACGACCATACCCAGCTTCTTGTCCGGAATGTCACCATATATCTATATGATCAGTACGGTTCTTTTTATGCTGATGGCCATGTTAATCAATGTGAAAATTGTTCACAGTTGGTACTTATAAGAATATTTAAGGAATACCACCTTACATAAATAACAGCGTTTTAATAATCTTTCATCCTTTTTTATCTACTGTTAAGATCATCTAAAGGAAACAGGACGTTTCTAAACGATTTAATGCTTTTGGGAGTAATAATATACTTTAAAATATTATTAGATAGTAAGAATGCTTAAATTCTAAATAATATATATAAGGTTATAACGGCAAAATGCCGCCTAACATGAGGTGAAATTATGAGATTGAGAAATATAAATCTGGCAGGTGCAATCCTGTTAGTGCTGGCCTTTACTATAAGTATGGCCGGCGCCACAGAGAACGGAACTGCTAATGAAACACCAACAGTAACTGCAACCGGAACATCCACTGAAACATTGACTGTCACCCCAACAGAAGAGGCAGATGATGAAGGGACAGCCAAAGGTGTATTCGCCTCTGGAGTCCTGTTTAGATTAAAGATAGCATTTGATAATATGGGTGAGGTTTTTACCTTTAATGAAAGTGAAAAACTCGGAAGACAGGTATCCAATGCGAGACATAGAATAGCTGAATATAGAGCTGCACTGAAGAGGAATGACATTGCAGCTGCAGACATAGCACTTGCTGAATATGGTGCAAAAATGAATAATGTAAAAGATTCGATGTCTAAACTTTCTGACAAAGATACTGGATTCATCAATGCACAGCAAATGATACTGAAGCATCAGCTTATTCTTGAAAATCTAAGTATCTCACATCCAAATAGCACAGGACTTCAGAGAGCTTTCAATAACAGCAAAGACCTTCAGATTAAGTTCGCATCTAAGAAAGGGAAATGGTCTGTTAGCAATATTGCTGTAGAGGACTATGCGATACCGAGGGCTGAAAAGACAGTAGTACCCGTAAAAGACGAAAAACCTGAAAAGGGAACGAAGAGATAGAAGAAAAGCTAAAAGCGATTGACCAAAAGTAATACAAGGTAAGATAGGTGAAGGATCACCTATCTCTTTTATCTTATTGTCAACTCACGGACAAAATGATGCCCCAGATAAGTGTTCTTGTATGGGCATAAAACCAGCCCGACCAAGATCGTGCGCTAAAAACAATCCGCAGGGCTTTAAAGTTATAGCGATAATAAGTAGCACCTAAACGGGCTTGAATAGCCTTCAGGCAAATATAACCAGACTGCCCCGTGTTGGGCTTGGGATAAGACTGTATAGTAGCAATAGATTTAAAATAGTCATATATCAAAGGTATTGAAATCCAAAATTGAGGAGGTCTTTATTTTCGAGGAGTAATAAATGAAAGAAAGCAATACGGTGCTTGATGTAATCAAAACACGCCGCAGCATCAGGAAGTTTGACGGCACGAAAATTACCGAGGAATTCATGCAGCAGATTCTTGAGGCAGGGAGATGGGCTCCCTCAGGTGCGAATGCCCAACCGTGGCGGTTTATCGTTGTAACGGAAAAAGAAAAGATCAAATCTATAGCAGAGTGCTGTTATTATAAAATATTTAAATCGAGGCATGTGGGAGAAGCAGGTGCAGTTATGGTCATCTGCGCCGACCCTGATGCGGGAAGCCAGACCTATCTGCTTGATGCTGCGATAGCAGGAACAAACATGACCCTGATGGCAACCTCTCTCGGCATCGGCTCATGCTGGATAGGCGCATTCGAAGAGCAAAACCTGAAAAACATGCTGCATATTCCTGGTAAGCTGAAAATAATAGCATTAATCGTATTTGGATACGAGGTGGGTAAGGCTTCTCTCACGCCGAGGCTGCCTCTTTCCAGTATTGTACACTATGAAACTTATGATTACAAAAATGAGCCCGACACATTAACAAGAAAGAAATCTTCCGGGCCTTCTTCAGTTCTTGGAAAGCTGCTGCGTGTGCTGTTCAATAGGCGATAGAGATTATTTCACTATGAGTAGAGTGTTATTGTGAATCCCAAAAAGTTGCCAGTAAGTGTAATACTATCCTTCATCGTTGGAATCCTGTTAGTCTTGCTAGCCCCGGAAGATAAGGAGTTGGGCTAAGAATCAAGAGACAGGTATCACAGAAAACGGTGTGGGTTAAATATGAAACGAGGCAGAATAGATATTATAATTGACGTTTTGAAGACGGCAATGGTAGGAGTCAATAAAACGAGAATTGTCTACAAGGCAAACCTCAATTTTAAGCTTGCTGACAAATATTTGGCGCTACTACAGAAGAATGGTCTGATGGAGAAAAAGATGGATAAATACATAATAACCGAAAAAGGAGAAAGATTTTTAGAGAGAGCTCAGGATGTAGTTTTGAATATCTTCCCTTCTCTGAACAGTATGGAAGTCGGATTGGAAGAAGAAACCAGTTTGGTAAAGTTCACTTGAATGCTCTCGGTGGATGTTACTGAAGCAGAATGTTGATTTTCTTTTATCATCCTGGAATGATTAGAGGATGGTAACGGTTCTTTATTCCATTCTCACTTGCTTTCAATGAGGGGCTTTTGATCCCTGTAAGAACCGCCATGATGCGCACTCTGCCCGTAAGAGAGCTGTCCACCTTGGCACCCCAAATAACATGCTTAGTATTAGGCATTTTTTCCACTATACGCTCGCCTGCAATTGCAACCTCTTCCAGTGTCATGTCTTCACCGCCCATGATATGGATCAATACACCATAAGTTTCTGAAATGTCCGAGATATCAAGCAGGGGAACTTCTAGAGCCTGACTGACTGCCTTGGTAATACGGTCTTCACCGTCGCCCTCACCTATACCCATAGCACTTATCCCTCCTCGCTCCATCACGGTTCTCAGATCGGCGAAGTCGAGGTTGACAAGGCTTGGCTGAGTAATGGTCTCGGTAATATTCCTGACAAATGTTCCAACAAGGGCATTGGCAACTGACAGAGCATCATTTAGCGGTAGATCCCCGGCGATCTCACTGAGTTTTATGTTATCGATTATTATGGTAGAATCACAACTTTCTGTGAGGGCCTTTATCGCCTCCCTTGCCTTTTCCCTCCGCGCCATCTCCATCTTGAAAGGGATTGTTACACACGCGATGGTGAGAATTCCAAGTTCCCTCGCAGCTCCAGCAACTACAGGTATTGCGCCAGAACCAGTGCCTCCTCCCATTCCAGCTACCAGGAATAACAGGTTTACATCCTGAAGAGCTGCCTTTATCTCAGGCAGACTTTCCCTGGTTGCCTCTGCCCCCATCTCAGGGACGCCACCGCATCCATACCCTTTGCATAATTTCTTTCCAAGCAATATGAGCTTATCCGCCTTTCTCATAGTGGCAAGATGATTAATATCTGTATTAGCTGCTATGATCCTGCCCCCAACCATTCCCTTCTGTGCGATCCACGTTATAATATTGCAGCCTGCACCTCCAAGACCTATTACTGCTATGGAGGGTTTTGCGCCTTTCACCATTTTCCTTAAGTCAACTGTCAAATTTGGTGCCTCTCTTTAAACTGCAATTAGCAAAAAACGCTACTGCTCCCATATTGTTACCAATTCGTATCATGACGCATCCAGTACTAAAACTTTGTTATGCGATTCTTTTTCGTGCCCAGCGAAGCGACAGACCTTAGATGAACAGGGCTGTCCGAGGAGCTGCGGCACCGCAGGACTGCCCGCAACATCAGCGAGGTTGACCACTGTCTCCGCAGAGATGCGCCGCAGCGCACCCAAAGGGCAGTGGTGAACCGAGCGTGCAGGCAGCCGAATAACCGAAAGAGCGATATGCTCCTGCCATCAGGCGGCGCCTCCATAAGGCTACGAGCTGTTATCGCTGAAGAAGCGGCGACGTGCCCTGTCCCTGGCAGCTGTGCACAGATCTGAACCCAGACATATCAATCCCTGACGCTGCGATGCCTCGCAGCCATATGTCAGAGAGTCGTCCGGGGGCGATACCCTGGCGCATTTACAGATCGCAATTGAACTGACTGGTATCACCCCGCATGGTTAGAAAAGTTGGATGCTTGGACCGTTGTTCTATCTGGCGGTCCAGGACGAGGAGAGCAGTGTCCGCAAAAGAAATTTCGTCTGTTGTATTATTATATTTTTGATAAGTATCAAGAATGTTTTCACATACATATTGATAAAATAAGAAACCAGAATCATAAGCAGAACTCATTGTTTTTGCAAAATTTGGATTCTCCACAATTTTCTTGCAACGAGCAATATATTCAGGTGTAGGAGTCTCATTTCCGTCTATTTGTTCCAGGTAGTTTAAGAATTGTTTATTAGATTCATCCCTGATCTTATGAATTCTTTTCAATTTTTCTTTCAAGAAAACGTTCTCTGCAACAAGTTTGGAACGATAATCTTCATATTCAGTAAGATCAATTTCTTCATTTTTGATATCAATGACTTCCTGAAAATGTCCTCCATAAATATCAAAAATGTCTGGCTCTAAATGCGATTTAAGAATCTCATTGCAGAGCTCACTGTTTGATTTGTTCCCTCTATTTTCTTCGATTGTATTAAATAAATGTTCATCTACAGTTATCGTTATTTTCATAAAATTTCCTCCATTTTTCCAATTCGTTGAGCATCACGCAGTGAAATGATCTCCTTCTCTTGCTCCACCAATATCGATAAGAACACAGCATCCATCGGTTCAAGAAGCGGTGTGACCGTGCACGATGATGCATGCTCTCTTGCTTTATTCATCAGGCCATCAAACGCCAGCTTATCTTCGCCTCTCAATGCTCTTTTGAAAACCGATAAATCTTCAATTATCCCTTCAAGCAGCATACGAAAGCTCGGAACTGTTCTGCCCATGTTAACCGCCAAATTCAATTAATCTGGTCTGACCGAATGGATTGAGATTTTTTAATGTATCTCCTTCACAGGTTATTCGGATGAGTCTTTTCGAAGATTCAACGTTTGTGGTGAATCCTTCCTCTGCTAATCGCTTAATACAAAGCGGTAGATTGCGGGAATTACTACGATGGTCCATGTCTTTTACCTCTGTTCATAGATAAGATTGGAACTATAAAAGGAGTTGGAAAGCGGTGTGAAAGTATTCGTATGAGCGGTCATTGACACATTCATCTGTTGGACGTGGTGGACAAAATTTGAAATGACGGGCATGACAACCACAGTTATCGCATTTGTTCAAGTCATTCAACAGCAGGGCAGGCATCAGCTCTCCACATTCTGGACATTCTAACATTCGTTCTTTGCTTTCCATAACAACCTCCGCCAGGGAGACAGAGACGCCGCCTCAACCTGTGCACGTTCTTGTGGAAGCCGGCTGAGGGAGTGATGGTTTGTCGCCGCAGCGATTTTGAGGGGCAGCCCGTAGGGGAGGCTCAAAACCCCCAGGGGCAAACCTTCACCACTCAGACGGAGGGTAATCGTGTGCAGGGGGGGAGGCCGTGTTACAGGCGGGCATAGGTATAGATACCCCATGCAAGAGAAGTAGAATTAACAGGTAGCCGGATCTATCTGTTTCTGCGCTTCGATCTCATCCTGTCTCCAGAATGTCTCGGGGAAGTGCTCTGGATGCCAGCATCACAGGAAGGACAATTCCTCAGGCAGAGCTGGGAAGTGAAAAAGGTATATTTCGGCGCATAACACATACGATTATAACAAGACGTAATCATGAAATCGGTATATACAGGCTTCGTACATTGTGCGAAGTTTGGGCTGACTCCTTCAATTATGGGGAGACTTTTTGCTGTGCTTCTTAGAAACCAATGTACTGTGCTTGTATTCCGGCTAAGGCGCATCTCCTCATCGGAGGTTATCTATATGGTGCAGAGAATAGTTTATCGCTTTTTGCCAAGCCGTATTGCTATCTTGCTTCATTAGCCTTTATAAAGCTGCTTACAGAGGATGCATATTATCAGACGTGTTCCTGTATGCAACCTCATTTGCCATTTTAAGGATTATGAATAGTAATGGATATCAAATTAGTAGATGTTTATGGATGTAACTAAAGGGCATCTCTTCTTATTAACAATTGAAAAACCGAGGGTAATCCGGGGGTGAGGCCTAATAAATAAGTATGCGAGACAGATCTCAGTTATTAGCACTCCTTTTTGGAAAATAACAGGGAAAAACAGCGCCGATTCGCTCCATACTGTTTTGTTTTTCAATTACCTGTTCTATATAAACTCAGGTGGATTCCGTGACGGAATGCGCCTGTTTTTATTATAAAAAAACAGACGACCGCTATTGTTTATTCTGTTTTTTGGACATTCTTTTGTCTTTCTTTAAATCATGCTGTGGAATATATATATCTCACTAATGTCCATGTGCCTACTGATAGTGATGAATTATATTTGCGCCATCAAATACAATCAAAATAAAACAGACGACTGCTCTTGTTTCTTCTGTTTCTTTTTTAGCCTTTAGTAATCTACCTTTTCCAGATTTGTTTCTCCGAGGAACTCCTTGATCTTCTCTTCGAGTTGAGCGCCCCTGGGGATTACGATTTCATCCGTCCCTATTGCTTGTGCTATCTCCTTGGTGCTCTGGGTATTGCCTACGAAAAACATACGACCGTACTTGTTTTCGCCTGCTTTTCTTTTTTCTGTTAATCTCTTCGGATCGTTGTGGCCTGAGGTCTGGTACTCAAATGCTACAGGACCGTCCGGAAGCCAGGCAACAACATCAACGTCTTCATAGTGATTAACTTCTACTCTGATGCCTCGAACGATGAAATATGCGGCTATCTGGATGACGCTCAGGTGGTGCTCCTTTTTCTGGTTCAGAACGAGTTCATCATTTAGCTTTCCCTTCTCTATATATGCAAAGACCTTTCCATTTCCTACCGCGCGCTGAGTCCATTCCATGAGCCTCTCTGCACGGAGTACAGTCGTATCGCCTTTTATCCAGTCAGCCATTATCACGCCCTGCTCTTTTGCGAAGGATTCAAGGTCTGGATGAACGAAAGTATAAGCGACCTGGCGCTCCTGTTTCCCGAACAATATCTGCGCCTCAAGGTCTGATGCCACTCTCTGCATATGATATGTTGTTGCATAGGGCCACCCAACCGAAACTGCGCACATGCCGGGCTTTGAGCAGGATATCAGGAACTGTTCATCACTGCTTGAGAGCTTGAAGAACCTCACAACATCATCAATACTTTTGCCGATGTTCAGCCCGTATATCTCAGAGATGAAGATGTTCGCCCTCAGTTCAGGACCGATGCTTGATAGGTCGGCTAACTGCTGGGACCCGATTATGATCCTGACACCATAGCTTCCTGCCTGTTTCAGCATCAGCGAAAACTCATCCTGAAGCCTTGTATTCTTCAGGAAAACCCCCGCTTCGTCTATCATTATGGTCGTTTTTCTCTTGGACCTCACATTGAATCTCAGTGCAAGGATAGCCGTGAGAAGATAGTTCATGGCTTCCTGTGTGTCTGTTGGAATTGCAGACAGGTCAATCACTGTATATTGTTTTGTCAGGTCCACATTCGTTGGGTTTGAAAGCCAGCTCAGGGTATTCCTGAGAGAGGATGTTCTGCTGTACACTGCCTCTATGGTCGCATCGTTCGTGTATCTTTTCCTATCCCTCTCCCACAGGTCATATAGATCAAGAAGTGTGGGCTGCTTTTCCTGTTTCCAGGTTTTCCTGTCTTCAGGATTGATCCCGAATTTTGCATACAGCTCTATCAGGGTCTCACCGATGTAGGTCATTTGCTTATGAGTCCTGTCCCCGCCAGTTAAAAGGTTCAGGAAGAACTTTACTGTGTTAACGTGCCCATAGAACTTTGATACCGGGTCAAACTTAATGTTCTCGTTGAATATTATTTCAAGTGGATTTATATTATATCTTGTAATGCCGTCCGGCTGCCTTCCAAGGTTTATTATCTGGCTGACATCGTTGAAAAACTCTGCTACAGCCAGGTAATTGGTCGTCTGGTCAGGTTTGTTCGTTATATATATCGCATCATCCCCGTTCAGGATGGTCCTTATGCCTGTTATTGCCATGGCTGTGGTCTTGCCGGATCTTGTAGGGCCGATCATCAGCGTATGGCTTGCTCCAAGCTTATCAAGATCTATTATGATCTCCTGATTGGTGTGTATGTCGTTCCCGAAATATACGCCGGATTCTGATACGATGTTATTGGGGCCGTTCACGAGCGGAATGATCCTTGCAAGTCCTGAGGTAGGGAGCCAGACCGATATTTTCTCATCGTAATATGGTAAGAACTGAGTGCATTGTATGGTATTCAGTATCCTGTTGTTCGGCACCAGGTTCATTATGTTGTTCGCGCTCAGGATAGCCCGTACCTTTGATATTCCTGCAAGCAAAGATTCGTATGAGTGCGAATAGACCGTTATTACATAATTTACATCGAACATGCTCTCTTTTCCATCTTTTATCTGGGCGTATAACGCTCTGAGATCCTCCTGGTCCAATCCCATATCAAAGCGGGCGGTCTGGTTGTTCTGGAGCGATTGCTCGTTCCCGGTTAGTGCGTTCATCCCTTTCTTTATTTCAAGAAGCGCTCTTGGTGAGTCTATGGGGTATATTGACTGGTCTATCCTGATTACGTGTTCATCGCTTGCCGAGAGTCTGTAGATCTGGGTCAGTATCTCAGGCGACAGCGTCGGGGGGAACCCGCTGACTCCCCCGACAGGAATACCCACTACTATACAGGAAATGTACTCTGTATTATTTACCAATAGATGGTCAATGTTTTCTATTATTGAACCCTGCATTAACTGGCGTTGTATGTTTCTCCAGACGGACTTCTCTCCATGCAGCGCAGCCATGCTGTTTGCATGTACTTGATGACTTGTATTGTCATTTGCGAATATATTGTAAATCATACCCGGTTTGGTTATTATTGCAGCTGTTGTATGAGCTGCCTGTAATCTGTTCAGTAACCCGGGCAGGAGTGCCATCATAAATGTATCAATCTCTTTTTGAAGGGACGTTACTCCTATGAAGAGCTTGATATTCCAGTTTGTGGTCTTTGGTGTTCTTGAGGACAGATCATGCAAAGAATATAACAGGGCTTTTTCATTATGTGACCTGGGCTTGTTTATTTGCTCCATTACCATTTTCTCTACCGGGTTTATGTATGGTATCTGGGAACTGGCGCGTACCTTCAATAGTATCTTTGGCTGAATTGAGTTCAGGAATCCACACAGCCTTGCTATATTGAGGGACAGCTCTTCGTCATCTAACCAGCGCGTGTCGCATCCTATTATAACCCCGAACCTGTTCTTTCCGAAATCGATTATCCCGTTTTTGGATATTCCTTTTATCGAGAACGCATAAAGCTCAGATACTTGCTTGTCCGGGCTTATTGTGCTCGAATAGTTGTTCAAGCCCCTAATCTTTCGTATCTTGTGCTTGAACATTATCCTTGACTCTACCAGTATCTCATGTGTCCTTGCATACTTCCAGAAAAGCCCCCATATGATTATCAGGGCCACTATATTCAACACCAGTGCTATTATTCCATGTCCTGTGCCTATTATTATTGTTGTCAGGATAGCGCACACGAACATTACCTTTACCTGATCCCATGACAGCTCTATCGGTCCTAATTGCAGCTTTTCAATGATGTATCTCGGCGGCAGGGGGATTATTATCTTATGTGGTTGCTCGGCATTCAATTTAACAAACCTCTCAATTGTTATCTCCTTCCCCGTCCGGACAGAGACCTGCTTACTATTAAGTATTTTAACGGACTAACTAACGGGGCAAGTATCGGATACAGGATGCATGCTGTAGTGAATATGAACGCTACAAGCACAATGACATAATAAATTCCCAAGCTAGTGTTAATCGGGTATGGAAGCCCGCTCATTATACTCGTTCCTCCCACCAATATCATGCACATGATAAACCTTGAAAACAACATCACTCCTCCATAGGAGAATAGCATTTTTGCGAATCCCCTGGTTGGGGGGAAGAGTGCGGCTGCGGCTATCAATAAGAAGAAAGCTGAAACTAGCCCCACAATCAGGTATCTTATATAGAGGGCCATGATCAGTGCTACATTTATTATCGAGAACGAAAGATAATCAAGTGCATTTGTTGGGATGTAAGCGATCAGATCCATCGTTTGAAGGTATGCTGACTTGGTTAGAACCCATTCCAGGGAGAATAACCACTGTAATCCGTACAGGTAGAACGCCCATACTAACGGAGCAAATATTGCAATCTCGATATACTGGTTCCTCCAACTCCCATTATCATTCCCGAAGGAACTGTTATCTGCAGCTTCTCGCATTACTCCTATTCCACCTACTAACAGGAATATTATATAAAACGCAAAAAACCAGAATGCTGTGAAATCTTTCATTTTCTGAACCCCGGGATTCATTAAAAATTCATTCTTTTGATACACCATGCTCGTTAGCAATGTTGATATGTTAGAACTGTTTGTCCCTACTGACGAGTACAGGTTATCGGCCTGATTTTCCAGTATCTTGTCAAACCCTTTTGCTATCAGGTCGGGTATGATCTGATATGGGTCTAGTGGGTCCTGTGTTTTAGACTCTGCAGCTGCTACATTGACCAAACTCAAACACAATACAAATATCAATAAAAAACATCTCATTTAAGACCCCGAAGATTTATACATTATATAAATCCCTGCAAAAAATATCAGAACAACATATAAAACAGACCATACACCCGGCTGTATGTTTGTTTCCTTGTTTTCATGAAACACCATCTCGCTGCTATAATCGACGTTCGGTGCTGTTCCGTATGGAGTATCAAAAGTAATGTCTATTATCTTATCATCTCCCATTATTGGATCATCCCTCCAATGGTATATCCCGGATCCTGTTTTTTCCCACACCGATAAAGGTGTAAGGTTCATAAAGAAAATCCCCTTTTGTGTTGTTTCTATCATCCCAATCTTTCTTCGGTGCATTACTGATCCGTTCCCTGTTGTGACCCTGTATTCGATGATCCCCTCATCCATATCCCTGAACTTGATAATGTTCTTTGGAACAACACCTTTATACTGCTCGATTTTTATTGCCTGATTTGTCGGGAATTTAAACTGTAATGGAGATTTAGCTGAAACTGAAAATATCGCATATTCAGTTCTATATATGGTATTCTGCCAGCATCCGTTATCATCGCAATTTGTGATTATCTTTGCCCATTTCAAATCAATATTGTTCTGAGCAGTAGTCAACGAGCCGCCGTCTCTCACAGTTACCTGATTTTTTATGTACACAACATAGCACGAGCCGCAATTCTGGAGATTCGCCCACGTATCATATTGCACTATCGCATAATCTGCAGGGCTGCCTGGTATGTAATCTGTCCCATTATCCCGCATCATCTGCCTGAATCCCACTATATCTACCCACCCCGATATGTGGCCTGATGTCTGGATATTTTTTTCCGGAGCTCCTGATGAATATGGCAATTCATTTATGTTTGAAATATACGTTTTATTAAGATCTTCTAAAATACCCGCTTGACCAGGCATGGAAAAGATGGCAGGGATCAATACCAGCCAAAGAATGTGGTACCTATTTTTATGAGCAATACTATCGCCACCAGGGCATACAAGACATGAAGCATTGCATTTTGAGCATGAGACCTTTCTCTGGGGTCCCCCATCGTAGTTGAGTTGGACATAAGCCATATCCCGGCTTTTCCTGTGAATACCACGTATGAGACTAAAGTAACTACCACAAGTGCTCCCAGCACAAAATTAATCGTATCCTGTACATCTACACCCTGGCTTGCAAGCCAGGTACGTCCCATACCGGGTTGCATTAGGTCAGTGTCATTACCTGCCGATGCCAGGCCTCCCAGCATCATGAATGCTATTAATCCAACTGTATAAATTCGCATAATTCGAGGAGATTACCTAATCGTTTATATAACTTCCTCAAAAAATCTCCTCATCATGCAAAAATATATATAACGTTATGGGATTTAGAGGGATATAGTTATTTCAAATATCAGGAAAGTATTATCTAAAGAAGATAATCAATTCACATCTGCTAAATATTTATTTACAGCCTAACGGAAGCGCAGTTATAAATATACAAAAAGGTTGATGAAAAGTTAGAACAGGGTGAAAAACATGTTGATAAATGGGACAGCTCCAAGATTATTCTCGTGCATAAGGTGAAATTTGAATGAAGATCGAAATAATAATCATTGGAATAATACTTGTATCCCTATCAGGATGCATGAATGCTAACATCTATCCAGGCACCTTTAAGTTAGGTGATCCTCCCACTCAGACGCTTGAGCTCAGGGATGATGGTACCTATATTCTTATTCCTGCTGATGCTTCACACACTTCAAAGGGAACTTATGTTAGAAGAGGAGATAAATTAGAACTTACTGGCGTCTTTGGGCTTACAAGTGTAATGAATATCACAGACAAAGGACTTATAGGGACTAATGGAAATCTTTGGGTAAGAGTTCCTAACAGCTAAGAAAAGGCATTGTGCGAGCGCTATCGTAATCGATTGGCGCTACCCGCGGGTGGCAATTATCAACCATTTCTACCCTCGGAATCTCAAGCACCCTGCATATCCCTACGTGATCCCCTCTTACATATAGACTTCCTGGCAGGCGGATAAGCCTAGCCCCATCTCCTGTGACCACAGGATCAATGGGGACAAAATATGGCGAATTCGGGTTGTTGGTAAGGGTATCTATGATATCTTTCCTGGCTTCATGATTGAGCCTGATTGCATCAAAGTCCTGCACATGGACATGATATCCGCGTCTTCCCGAAAACGCCAGCAAAACATCCCGAAAGCCATATACATACCTCATAATATCCAACAACTTCAAAGCATAGAAGTATGCTTCTTCTATGGTGTGAGTGAGGAGCATATCGCAATCTATGTCGAAAATGAGCCACTCGATACTTCTTCTTTTCATCCATCGGCACTATACCAGGGTGCTGGTAGTATGCACCTGAAAAGAATACCTCTTCTGGAGCGAATGAGACCAGAAATGTCCTTAGATCGCGGATATTCCAGAAAGCCCTGTGCCTGAAAAAGCGACCGTTCTTGACGAAGGCGAATTCCCTGTACTCAATCCTTGGCGGCTCATATACAGGATTGAGTACGTAGTAGTCAGAAATCCTGACAGGCATAACCAAAAAAGATGAAGCGGGTTATATCGTGTCCCCGCCCATCAGGTTCCTTACTGCCTTGCTTTTCGGCTTCGCATCTACGATCTCAAGGAACGCTCCTGCAGGCATGAGTGCAATGTCGCTTGCCTTTGTCTCAAGCTCAACCTGATCCTCCGGCATTGGAAGCTGCCTCGCAGTTGCCGTGAGCGCATTCGTGAGACCCCACTGCGTGTAGTCTTTGTCTTCCAGGAAGTTCTTGAGAAGCATTTCCTTTGAAGCTTCAGTGAGCCCTATGTGGGTCACGATATTATCGACTGCCTGTACCGGAGCTGATACTGGGGTTTCCGCATTGCTTTTCAATCTGGCAATTATCGATTCAAAGCTTGACGGATCGAAAGTGTTCCTTATCACATCTCTAACCGCGCTCCAGATGGCCTGGTTCTCAAGGTATACGGTCTCGGACGACCAGTTGAATTCGCCTTCCTCTTTGCGCCTGCCGAGATGGACTCTTGAATAACCTTCTGAAACTATCAGTCCATTCGTGCATTTGAGCCTCAACACAAAAGGCTCTACTGCGAAGCGGGAGGCTCCCACTTCAGAGTTCCTGAGGATAAGTCCACCCTGCACAATATCTCCCGGGCGAACTTCTCCCTGCAGCCTGGGAGTGACTGCTTTTACAAACAGATGGGATTCCGTTAGGTTCAATTTGTGAACCTCTGCTCCTGCTTTTGCGAACTCATCCAGCGCCAGGAACATAAGGTCGTAGTTGTCCATCACTCTGTACCTGTCACTGAGTATGGCTCTCACATTCCCATCCAGGATTCGGATCATCCTTTTATCCTCGGTGGGCAGCCAGGTGTTGACATTGTCCGCAAGGAGACCGAAGTTCTTTGTATCAAGCATCCTGTTGTAGTATTTCTGTGGGATCTGGACCTTCTCTGCAAGCTGTCCGTGCGCCCACTGTGTCAGTGGATGTCCTCCGTACTTCGGAACATCTATCACCATGCGCTCAGGTTCTGGGACAGCTTTGATACTGCGCGAGTCAACGATCAGGTCTTTCCTGGTCTCTCTCTGCCTTTTCAATTCCCAGAATACCGGAACCAATTGCTGGTGGCTCATTTAGATCACTATCCCCATGCTTTTCAACTTCTCCTCAAAACCTATCATTACGATAGCATATCCTTCCCACGTTATCCTGCCCTGTTCAAGGAGTTTCTCACCGACGATTCTTGCCTGTCTGAAGGCGTTTAATATATCTTTTACAGATTCCATATTCAATACCTCTGAATCCGGCTTCATGCCAGACCGAGGATTGGTTTTGAACTGACAGTGCCGGATTTTAGGCGCTGTGCGCCGACCCTGAGCGAAAGCGAAGGGGAAAATCTGGCATCAGCGAAAGTCAACATTTGAAAACTTCTAGGGTCAATCAATTATCTCTGCGCTCTTTTCGTAAATGGCATCTCATTCCACTCCCCGACAAACCTGTACATCTTCTTACGGACGCTTTCAGTCTCATCTTTCGTGGTCACGTCCCCTTCTATCACATTCGGCATCTTGCTCAGTAGCCCACCATCCTCGTTCTTACCGTTCATTACCCATGAGACCCACTGCTTGCTCTTATTGAAATATTCCTGAATTGTATTGCTCGATACCTCAGTATCCACCTGTTTGAGATAACTTGCCATTAGAAGTTCTGATTTCGTGAGCTTGCTGACCTGCGTGTCGCTGACTGCGGCAAAATTATCAACCACCAACTTGAAATCTTCCCATGTGGCCATTATGGCGCCGTTATCGTCTCTCTGCCTCTGATATTTATTTATGAGGGCAGTCGCAAGAAGCAGCTCAAAGATATTATTCTGCGTATCAGTGCTGAGACCCTCTTTGATTTTGATATTGAAATTAAAAATAACCTTTTCTTTTTTCGATTTAAGCTCCTTGAATATCGCTCTGCATATCTTCACTTCGGGATAATCTTCGGGATACTTCTCCTCACCCTTTTGCCTCCTCTTCTGCAATCTATCTGAAATGATCTTTAATCTCTGCTCATTGATCTCTAGCATTATCTTGAGGCAGCGTCTTTCAACCTCCACTTTACCTATATCGGCGACTGCTGTGATCCACCAGGTCAGTCTGGGAGGAACTTTCAGGATCTCACTTTTGCACTGGATGTTAAAAGTCTCATGCTCTATCTGTTCCTGGAAATCACTGACGCTGTTCTTGAATATCATCATGACATCATCTGACATCTGGACATCGTCAGAAAAGAAGATCATGTCCGGCTGGATCGAATCAGAATAAAAGATCGCTTTATCGATCAGACTTCTCCTGACCCACCATTTCGGCGGAATGAGATGTAGCATCGACCTACAGGCGTGCGATTTCCCTCCTCCTGTATCTCCATTGAAGTTTATTGCTAATCCATCGCTTGCAGCTATACTGCTGCACACTGAACTGCACAATAGAACATAACCTAATTGCCTGTCTCCTGAATGGAACTTGTTCCAGGTATCCAATATATATCCGATTGGATCACCCCTGGTCATTATTTCGATTGCCTTTTTCGTTGTTTCAATATCTATGTAGTCCTTATCCTGGGTTTTTTTAGGACAGGTCTTGCATAATTCCAATACTTCAGGGAAATTCTGCTGGATGGTAATGCATTTCCACCTTTTCTTTTCATCAACATTCTTCCACTCACTGTTTGTTCGCACTGGATCATAGTTATCGCCGTATACCTTCTTTGCGTACAACCTGAACTCTTCAAGAGTTACGTTTTCCGATTTTAACTCAGTTGCAGTAGCGAGCATCAATCTGCGCCCTTCTTTGCCGTGCATGGCGTCTTTTGACTGATTTATGATCCACTTAAAGCATGTACGACAGCCTTTGATCTTCTCATCAAGCTTCTTTAGCAGCCTGATAGTTTCAATGACCGTCTCCGGTACTTCTGGAAGCTCGAATGTTTCCAGATCCGCTCCTTCTGGCAGCTGCCATTTATACTGTTGACCTTCCCTGTGAATTGAAGGAGGAATAACTACCTGATTACCTGCACCTAATATCTCGATCCCGAACTCGTGAAACTTCCAGTTCCCGACTTTATGCGTAAATTTGAAATAAACGTGACCTCTGCCTGTTGTTCTTCCTACCCTCAATGTCATCTCAAGGATCTTTTGCCCAGGAGGGAAAAGGACATCGACCCAGTCAAGCTTATCGAGGTCGATCACAATTATCCCGCTCTCAGTGCCCAAGACAAGTCCAACATTATTATCAGTTCTCTCAAACCATTCTTTTAACTCTGTTACTGTAGCCTTCCTGCGTTTCTGCCAGCTATTTAATAGAGGCCTCTTCCCAGGACTTTGGCCATGATCTTTTGGACATGTAAGTGGATGGATCACCCAACCCATTTTGGTGAGCTTGATAGCCTCGTTAAAATTCTCTATCCCCAAAGTATCACCATTTCTATTTCGAAATAACCGGCTGATCTTTAGTTTCAGCTATTTCTTTTACTGCTCTGAACATTTCGTCATCTCTCGCCAGAGCATCGATGATTGGTTTGTGTCTGTTATAGAATTCATTAAGCAAGCACAATTGTCTTGAAAAATCTGGCATATCCATCTCCTTTTTTATTTAATAAACCTGGTAGCAAAATTCTGTATTTCTCTATCTCCGTAGACTGCGTGCTCGCGCAGAAAACTTATGATGTGTCTGATCTTGGGTCCTTCTCCTTTTTTTCCACATGTCGGTTTTACTCCAGCCATCGTAGCCATCGCTTTATAGGATTCAGTCATCTTTTTGTAAAGTTCCCCTATGTATTCGTGATCTTCCATAGTTACGCAGACAACTTTTCTTTCCACATTTGTTTCCATCGGTTTATCCTCCTTTTATTGCCCTAGTGTGCGGTTTTTGTTCTTCAATCGAACCAAAGGTTTATTGCATTCGCAAACCTATGGTGCTTCAGAGCACGGCGGGGACGGTAGAACGTCACCCTTGGCGTCTGCCTGCTGATTTTATGCGCCTCTGATCAAGCCCGCATTGATTATCCTCCTGGCGGACGCACTGGCTCTAAAATAAGTTTAATTAGCCTTCGGTTTATATTCTTAAGGTTAGTACCAGTGAAAGTGCAAAATTTTGATTTAGAAAAATTAACAAAAATTTAAGTATCTTGTTGATATAAATAAGAAATAGCCATGTACCTGATGAAATATGCGCTGAAACAGACTTTCTGGCAAAATTCTTCCAGAGACTTCCCTGAAAATCATCCGCCGTGTAAATGCTCGTTTAAAGATTTGAAATTAAGAGCGGGCGTTAAACAAATTTTTCGAGTCCCGTCCTGGGCACTCTAAAGCCACATTCGAAGCCTTTGGATTTATTGCGTTGGGGGTTCAAGGGGTGGAGAATACCTCTTCTTCCATAGCGTCATGATTCGCTTGGATAATTTGCGTAGTTTTAGCAAAAGTATGCTCTGGCTTGATGTTCTTCCTGCTATCAGTGCAGTTGTAATGGTTTATTCGCCTTTATTGGCAGTACAAAGGTAAATGTGCTGCCTGCACCCAATTCGCTATCCACCCAAATTTTTCCGCCATGCAGCTCAACTAACTTTTTTGTAATAGCAAGTCCGAGCCCTGTACCTCCATATTTTTTGGATATCCCTGAATCAAGCTGTTCGAAGTCTGTGAATAGTTTATTCTTATCTTCTTCCTTTATCCCGATTCCAGTATCAGAGACAGAGAATTTTGCCATACTTCCCTCTTTGATCGTAGTAATGGTAGCAGTTCCCCCCTTTTTCTTGCTGAATTTTATTGCATTGCTCAGCAGATTGGTAATAATTTGTATCAATCTCTGCCTATCAGCTTCGATAAACTCAAGTTCCGGGGATAATTCTATAATGAGGCTCACATTACTTTTTTTAGCCATTTCTTCCACCAAAACGATAGTCTGATCTAATGTTTCAGGAATTGAAATATTTTCAATAACCAGTTCCATCTTTCCTGCATCTAATTTACTCAAATCCAAAATATCAGTTATAACGTTTAGCAGGTGTTTACCCCCGTAACGAATATTATCCACATAACTTTCCTGTTTTTCATTTAGATCTCCGATCGTTTTCATTTTCAGTAGTTCAGCAAATCCGATGACAGCATTCAAAGGGGTCCTGATCTCATGGCTCATATTTGAAAGAAATTCGTTCTTTGCTTTACTTGCGTATAAAAGACGTTCATTTTCTCTAGACATTTCCTCTGCTTTTTTGCGCTCAGTAATGTCTCGTGCTATAGCAACTATACGACTTTTGTTTCCATATTCAAGTAACTTGATACTTACTTCTATTGGAAATATTGTACCATCTTTGCGTCTGTGCTTTCCTTCTAAAAATAAATTTCCTTCTTTCTGAACCTCTTTAACATGCTCCTTCCAGGAAAAAGTGTCAGGTAAAGTAACTTCAAAATCATACACATGCATATTCAGCATTTCATCTCTCGTATATCCCAAACTACTGCTGGCTTTTTCATTAGCGTCCAGAATAATACCAGTTTCAGGGTTAACAATAGTAATGGCGTCGTTTGATTTGTCAATCAAATCACGAAATAACTTTAACCTCTCCTCTTCATGTTTCCTTTCAGTAATATCCTGCACAGTTCCACTCATTCTGATAGGTTTATTTTCTCCATCAAAAGAAACTTCAGCCCTTGAATTAACAATGCGCTCCTGACCATCCGGTCTAATTATACGCAGATCGATATCATATGGTTTGCCATGAAGTGCATCATCCATTGATTTTTGCACAAATTTCAGGTCATCAGGATGAATTGTATTTAAAAACGCTTTCACAGAAGGTTTAACATCTCTGGATAGACCAAATATGCGATAATTTTCTTCTGACCAGTACAATTCATTTGTTTTTACGTTCCATTCCCAATTGCCTATGTGTAATGTCTTCTGAGCTTTTGAAAGTCTTGCTTCACTCTCTTTGAGAACAAGTTCCATCTGCTTGCGCTCTGTGATGTCGCGCGCAATGCCGAAAAGCCCGATCACTTTCCCTTTGTCATCGTAAACAGGTCCTTTGGTTGAAAGAAAAGTTGTTGTTCCTCTGGTTGTTGTAACAACCTCTTCATAGGTCACCACATGTCCACTTTCTATCACTTTCCTCTCACCATCCATAACTGTTCTAGCTTCAGCGGCAGGGAAAAGAACGTAGTCATCTTTGCCTATGACTTCTTCTGATTTTTTGCCTGTAACCCTGGCTGCCTCTTTATTGAATAATAAATACCGTCCCTGAATATCCTTTACATAAATAGCATCTGTTGAACCTTCACTGATAGAACTGAGCAGATTATATGTTGCCTGCATTGTATTTACCAGTTCTTTTTCCTTAGTAATATCATTATGGACTGAAACTATGACTCTTCCGTATTCAGGGTGGTCAAACAAAGAAACATTCGCATAACACCAGAAGTGTGTCCCATCTTTCTTGATATTCTCAACTTCCCCCTGCCATTCACCGGTTTCCTCAAGAATATCTTCGATCGCTTTCTTCGTCTCTTCAGGAGTTTTATCGTTCGGAGCATTAACCATAACAACATTTTTCCCGACCATTTCATCTTGACCGTACCCAAACATCTTTTCGAATTTCGGATTTGTGTAGACGATAATTCCATCTTCAAGCCGGATAAGATAGACTCCTTCCGCCATATTATTCATAATCCCGCTTTGAAGACGAATTGTTCCTTCCGCTTTTTTACGCCCTGTGATGTCCCTTATTATCCATGAAGTGCCGATGATGTTCAGATTTTCATCTTTAAGATTGGATACAGTCAAACTTGCATTTATTCTGCTTCCATCCTTTCGAAGCAACTCAGGTTCAAAATATGATGTCTCATCTTGATTGATGTTGCAAGTGATACGCTGCATTTGCGCTCGTGATTCCTCTGGAACTAATATCGTCAGTAGATGCTTACCGGTTATTTCATCAGCTGTCCATCCAAAAATTTTTTCAGCTGCAGGGTTCCACGATGTGACCCTGCATTCAATATCGTGTATTATGATCGCGTCGTTAGCATTGTTGAAAAGGTTTCTGTACTTTTCCTCTACAGCATTCCTGAGTTTTTCTTCAGCAATGGCCAGTTTTTCATAAGGGGATTCCACGGATGATTTATACAGGGCAAGGAAAATGTAGAAGAAACCTGTGATTATGAGGAAGTGTGCAGAGAATTCAAACGCATAATATACAATATTGCTGAAAATAATGATAAAAGAGCCGTATATTAAATATATCAGGCTATTATCACCTGTTTCTTTGAAATTCTTTGAAGTACCTGTAACATGAATATAATATTGCGGCTGTAGTTATTGATAATAAAAATACTGTTGTATAAGAATATCCCTGAATATTATAAGGTACAAATGAAGAGTCCTGATAAAAGAACGCAGATGCGAAATAGATAGCTGTTAAAACAATTGTGAATGAGATAAGGACACGTTTGTTGAATAATACAGAAAGTGTATCTTTGTGAATATATGCGCTGGCAAGAAGCATTATAGCAAGAAGTATCCTTGATTCAATAAAAAAAATCGCAGCTTTACTTTCTGAATTTGGTGTGAAAAATTCTGGCATGAAAGGATAAGAAAGCAGATGGAAAAGTATCAGAATTCCGACTAAAAAGAACATCATTCCCAGGAAAAGAGAACGATTATTTTTGCTTTTATCATAGGAATACCATGAAATTGTAAAAATCGAGAAAGCCACGAAAACTGAAAAAAGCTCTGATATGACTTCAACTGTTCCTTCAACCGATCCGGGGAGCTTATCCTCTGAAATATCAATAGCTTTTTCTAAAAAATATCCTGCAAG
>JAUSDC010000207.1 GCA_030650845.1 Candidatus Methanoperedens sp. | reverse complement strand
AGCCCTGTGCCTCCGTATTTCTGACTGATTTCCGAATCAAGCTGCTCGAACTTATGGAAAAGCTTCCCAATATTTTCTTCCTTGATCCCGATGCCTGTATCTGAAACAGAAACCTTTGCCATATCGCCTTCTGTTTTCGCTGTTATGGTTACTGTTCCCCCTTCTTCCTTACTGAATTTCACGGCATTGTTGAGTAAATTGAAAAGGATCTGCTTGAATCTCTGCTTGTCAGCCTCTATAAACTCAAGTTCGGGGTCAAATTCCGTTTTCAGGAACACTTTATGTTTCATTGCTTTTTCTTTTATGAGGGAAAGCGTCTCTTTAATGGTTACGGGCACGGACATCTTATCGGGCACAAGTTCTATTTTTCCAGCTTCTATCTTGGAGAGGTCAAGAATATCATTGATAAGGGTAAGCAGGAATTGATTGCTTATAAGAATATTATCCACATAATGTTTCTGTTTTTCGCTCAGCTCCCCGGTTGTCTTCTCCTTAAGAAGTTCAGAAAAACCGATGGATGAATTCAGCGGCGTGCGAAGTTCATGGCTCATGTTTGCAAGGAACTCGCTCTTGGCTTTGTCTGCAGCTTCAAGGCGCAGGTTTTCAAGGCGTGTTTCTTCTGCCTTCTTGCGTTCTGTGATATCCCGAAAAACCCCGTACATCGCCGATTTGCCCATATAGGTAAAGGGAATTGATGAAATCTCCACGTCCACAGAAGTGCCATCAAGCCTCAGGAACTTTTCTTCTAATGGTGGTGCACCTTTTCCCTCCACTTGCATAAGAATGCGGTTTTTTACGATTTCATGATAGTCAGGGTGTATAATTCTAAATAGTGTTTTTCCAACAAATTCGTCGGGGTTTTCCGTACCCAAAATTTTCGCTCCTGCTAAATTCACGTACACTAATTTACCTTCGCTGTGGATAGCAATCCCATATGGGGAAAACTCCACGAGGCAGCGGTATCTCTCCTCGCTCTCCCTGAGCGCCTTTTCAGCCCGCTTACGCTCATCCAGTTCTCGCTGAACCCTTTCATACAGCCACGCATTCCGCATTGTAGTACCCATTTGCTGACCGATGGCAGATAGCAGTTCGGTTTCCCCGACTGGAAATGCATGAGCCTTGTGTGATGCCATGCAGAGTATACCTATCAGTTCTCTGCCAGAAATAAGCGGTACAATTACCAGAGTATGAAATTCTTCCTTAATGATAAAAGAAACAAACCTATTTGCAGGATACTCTGAAGCATCGAGTACAACTGGCTTTTTCTCGGCATAAACTGCAT
Organism: Candidatus Methanoperedens sp.; assembly: GCA_030650845.1. Taxonomy (GTDB): domain Archaea; phylum Halobacteriota; class Methanosarcinia; order Methanosarcinales; family Methanoperedenaceae; genus Methanoperedens. Next base: position 9,295 of record JAUSDC010000207.1, on the reverse strand, counting down.
CAAACACCCCCTCGCCAGATTTGATACGCTGCATGTTATTTACACATTCGCCTGAAAAGCCGTGATATACGTACAGTGTCATTTCTCCATTCGGTTCCCTTAGATAAATGCTGCCCGCTTCGATTTCCAGAGCTTTCATCACTGTCTCTAAGACCTTATTAAGCATTATTTCCATATCCAACGACTGCGCGGCAGCAAAGTCAATCGTATAGAGCGTGGAGAGGTCACGGTTGAGCCGCTTCATTTCCTCATATGCTAGCTTAAACTCGACAGCACAGCATTTTGCCTTCTCCTCAGCCCTCTTGCGCTCGGTTATATCCTGCAAAAGCTGCTCATTAGTCATCTTCAGTTCGGCTGTACGCTCTTCTATCTTTTGTTCAATATAATCGCGATACTTACTCAATTCGTTTTCTATGCGCCGTCTTTCGGTGATGTCTTCAATGGCAAGGAGTATTATCGGTGTACTGGTTAATTCCTGATAGATTTGACGGGCATTGAGCAGCATTATTTTTTGACCGATGGTTTGGAAATTATGCGAAACTTCGAAGTTAGTGAACTGTGTGTTTTTTAGAAGAATATCCTCAAGCAACTTCCGAAGTGAGAGGATATCCCATTGTCGGTTTCCAATGTCGTAGATTAAATTCCCCACAGTTTCACCGGGTGTCACTTCGAAGGTACTGTAGAAGCTGCGGTTGGCTGAGAGTACCTTTAAGTCTTTATCCAGTACCACAAAGGGCTCGCGCACTGTTTCTATAATGCTCTCGGCATATCTGCGAGCTTCCTGGGATGCCTTCTCAGCCCGCCTTCTCTGGGTGATGTCGCGGATGTTACACTGGATAATTTTATTATAATTAACCAGATAGACGTTGCTGACAAATTCCACGTCAATACTTCGCCCGTCCTTTGTTTCAAGCGGTAAATCTTCATAACGGACATATCCCCTGGTCTGTAAATCCAAAAAAGCAGCCTTGCTCGGCACGATATCTTTGAAAAGACCGATATCCCAGAGTTTCTTCCCCAAAAGCTCTTCATGAGAATATCCCAGCATATCTATCAAGAAGGGGTTAACATCGGTTATCTTTCCCGTGTCTGCATCTAATAGTAGTATTCCATCCTGGGCAGTTTCAAAGAGCCGTCGGTAACGGGTTTGGGAAACCTGCAGTGCCTCCTCTGCCCGTAGGCGCCCCTTTTCTGGTTTATCCAGATGCTTTTTTTCATCTATCACCCTATTTGCCTCCCAGCAAAGGAACAGCAAGTTCACAATCAGGAATTTCGAATTTAAGCTTCTTTATAGAAACTTTCTCAATTGCGTCCTTGAATCCCGCTATATCAAAAACACTAATAAGAACGACCTCTCTGCAACATTGCAGAACCAGCACATTGCGCTCCTCATTGAGATAAGGTTCTGTTCTAATCGCAAGAGCCTCTATCCTGTCAAGAGGAGTTTCAAAAAGCATCTCCTCTCTCCACAGGAAAAGCCTCGTATTCGTAAGGTACCAGAAGCCTGGTCTCCATGATTGGATAATCCCCTGGCTGTACCATATATAGCCAAACGTCTTCTGGAAAATGGTCTCCCCTTCTATAAGCGGTAATTTTTTATTTGTTAATTCTTTCTTACACCATTCCCTTGTGCTCTCATCCCATGCCTCCATCATCCCGTAGTCGAGCATCGTCTCTATGCTTGCGAGCGCAGCCTTGAGATTTATTCCAATAAGTGGTACGCCTGCAACGGATATGATCAAATCCGCATTCAATATAATCCCTTTATTCAGGAGTCGGTCCATCAGATCAACAAGGTTATTCTCTCGTTCAGGTTTCATCTTTGTTCCCCCTTTCCGGTTTCCAGTGGAAATGAAGGGGCTGAATACTTTTTATCATCTATCCTTCTCCAACCCCACGAAACTGAATGGCGCCCATGGTCCTGTGAAGCGGACTGCAAAGCTATCGTGATTGTTTATCCCGTCCAGCACCTCGCCGAGCTTTTCAACTTTATCTTCTTTGACCAGGCAGGAAAGAGCCAATATAAGCTTCATCCCTTTATATTTTTCAGGTACTTGTGATTTTTTCTTTTCAAAATTTGATTCCTCAAGATGTTCGCTTATCTTAGAGCCAAAATCAGCGGCAAGCGTGGATATTTCCACTGCAATAGCATCTTTCATTTTTAACTCGAACTGCCGCCGGACAAGGTAAGCAGCCCCTTTTGACATTTTTTCCAGTTTCTCTTTTAATTCCTTTAGTTCCTGATCACTGCTTGCAAGCTTCTCAGCGAGCCTATCCTGATCACAGAAAATCTGAACAGAATATTCAGCTTTATTTTTGACCTTTTCAAGTTCACTTTTAAGCTTCCTGTAATTCTCTGCAAGCCAGTTCCTGACAGTTTCATCGCTGCCTCTCACGACGGCACCGAACGCAAACGGCAAAACCGTGCCGAATTGTTTCGACACACAGTCAATCACATAATTATGTGCTAAGATCCACTCTTTTACTTTCCCATCGTCCTGTGTTCTGCAAACTTCTGCCTGGCAGGAATGAACAACAGCAGCAATATCTTCATGAGGTATTGTGAAGACCTTATTATCATTGATCCCAATATCGCCAAAGCGCAACTGAGCACCGCTATTTATAACTGAGTACAGGTATCTCCCCTCCCGGGTTTCCACATCAACATGGCCTTCATTCATGCCTTTTCTACACCTTCACCCCATCTTCTTGTATCAATCAAATTTCTAATCATATCATCAGTGATTTGATCTAAGCCATCTCGCACTGATTTTACGGCATCATCAAGGTCATTGTCTTTCTTTATGTTATCAAGCGCTTCTTTCAGGTCGTTTAATGCCAGACCAAGTTTCTCAATTTCCTGATCGCTCAACCTCCCGCCTTCCATTCTTCGTATGGCCTGCCGTTCGAGCACCTCCTGTATGATCTCCACGAGCGCCACAACCAGCCCGAGTAAACCCTGTTTAAGATTGCCCTCGTCGATGTTAACTGGCATTACCTTCCCTTTCTATCTTAAGCTGCAATATGCCATTGTTATAGTTTCTCTCAATAATGGATTTTGAAATGGATGGCAATTTAATCGTTTTAAAATATTTCCCGGCTGAAATTTCAAGTGTATCACCTTTTAGTTTCGTTTCGATATCTTTTTCTTCTACACCCGGAAGTTCTGCTATCACCGAAATGTAGTCCTTTTCCTCAAAAATATCAATAATTGGCTCCCCCATTTCAGTTTCTGCTCTTTCTTCCTCCGGCTCCTTTTTCATACTTTTTGGCTTGAAACTCTTTCGCTGTGTAAGTGGTCTTATAGATATTCCGTAATCCACTTTGGGCTTGTTATTCCAGCCTGTTTCTAACCTGTGTTCGATTTCTGCATCTGTCTGTGCAATCCTCCGTCTGAATTCCGGAGAGGATTTTTCAAGTGCCTTAATAATCCCGCCAAGACCGGGAATTAACTGTCCTACAACGCTTTCTACCGTACTGATCTCTTCTTCGTCTTCTCTTTCATCTTTCTTCTTTTTCTCATTATCCATATTATTCATCCTCCTGCCTTACAGAGTTTTACCTCCAACACACCATTCCGATATGTTTTTTCAATAACCTGCTCCACTGCATAACGCAGTGGAATAATTATATTGAACCCACCAGAAGATATCAAAAGTTTATTGGAAATCAAATCGAGCTTTAAATTATTCTCATCAACGGTGGGCAGTTCGGTTGTAATCCTTATATTAGCCTCTTCCTCAACGACATCTACATGTATCATATTCCCGGCATTTGATTTTTTCGACATCGCAAGTGGACTTACCCAGCCGCATATTGGGCAGCCCTGTCCGAACAGCAAATCTTTTTCCAATAGATAATGACATTCAGGACAGCGGTAATGGAATGCCATATTTTCTTTACTGATCTTTTTCATCACACCATATCGGTCTTGAGGTTTTTCTTCAACTGGAGATTTTCCAGGCCGGATATGGGGAAGCCCTCTTCGATTAATAAATGTTCCTCCCTTCGATTTATGGATTCATGACTTCTTGCGTTAATTCTGTCAACCTCTCTCCATCCAGCAGCGTTCAAGTTTGTCCCGGATGGAAAGTCAAGACCATACAGTGCTGCTGTCTCAAATGAAGCTAGAGCAGCTCTTATCTTGATACCAAGAAGTTCAGTGCCAGCAACGGAGACAGAAATATCCGCATTTATTACAAGACCCTTGTCCAGAATTCGCTCTATAGCATCGGCAAGACCCCCGGAACTTTCAGGTCTTAATACTGTCATTCTTTATCATCTCTTTCAAGCTTTTTCCAGAGATTGCCGTATATCCTCTTTGCTGGCTTTACCATAGAATACTTAGGTTTCGCTGGAATAGTAGAATGTGTCACTCCGAATTTTCGTGACTTTGGTTTATCCCCTAAACCGACTAAAGCCGCACCGGGATTGAGATTCGGCGTCCTATCTGCTTTTTTAGCTCTCATTAAAGCTTGATTGCTTTTGACTTTCAGTTTGTATCTCTCTCTCTGCTGAAATAAATTTATTCTTGCTTTGTCACGCCATTGCTCCATTTTTTGTATCGTCTTTTCCAAAAAATTCCTTTTTTTTATTCCGATCATATTGGTTCTTCCAATCGGGTGTCTTCCTATTGTATCAACCATTATGAATACCCCCCAATTTGTCTATGCCGTTTTTGATTTCCTATACCTTTTGACAATTTTTCCATTATCTTTTCATATTGTTCTTTTACATTTGCCATTTATCTCACCTCATTTAATTTCCTTCTTAACTTAGTCGTTAGAATCCCTTTTTTAAAGGATGCCTCTTTGATACTTTCTATACTTTTTTCATCAGAAACCCGGATATTCCTCACCAGATTGCCATCAGGAGTTTTCGCTGTTATTCTTAAAAAGCGGTTGTCAGTGATATCGAGTTCGATATCGTCTTCCCTGATGTGCGGTAAATACGCAACGACAGAAATTGTGTCATTCTTCTCTATTCCAATTTTGACAGTATAACTGTACTCGGCCTTTGAATCGAAGGGCCCTTTAGTCTCTCCTGATACGTTTCTCATCTTTTCATTTTTTCTCTCCATATCCTCAAGAAGCTTCAAAAAATCCCGGAGGCTTTCCACAAATCCCGGAGATGGTGAATTTATTTGCTCTATTTTTGAATTCATCGCGCCCCCAGGATATCGGTTCTTACACTAAGATTCATCTCAGTTCCCCGTTGGGCAAGTTTAAGCTCTTGCAGCAGCTTTGCATTGTTGTTCTCATATTCACCAGAGGTTAATTCCCCAAACTCGAATAGTAATCTATTCTCTTTTATCTTATTCTTTACTTTTTCAGGATTGTACAGCTCCTTGTATGCGAAATCCCGTATCTGTTCAAGCGTCCAGACAAGGCTCAATCCTGGAATCGTGATCCCCAGTTGCCTGAGCAAAATATCGTCGATAATAAACATTACCGAAACCCCCCTCGCTTTCTGGACAGGATCTGGATATCTACAAAATTATATGGCGGCCATGGTCCGCTGTACTGGATTTTAAGATCCGGGTATTTATTCCCGAGCTGTTCCACCTCAGAAGAAAAATCATTTATCTTATCCCTATCAATAAGAAATGAGGTATTCAAGATCAGGCGCTCGCTGAACAGCTTGAGTTCTTTTGATTGTACAGCTTTTTTCTTAAGAGCCTCAAGGAAAACTGATTTGCATTCTTCTTTTCCATCCCATGTAGCATTTTCTTTTGGTAAGAATAGCTTGACCCCGAGTTCTACTCTATTATCGACCTCATTCATAGCTTTCTTCATGGCTTTATATCCGACACTCATCGCGATCAAAAGCAGTTTCTTGTTCTTGAACGCCATTCCATAAGCCACAGGAAGCACACTATGCTCTTTCATAACCTGTTCTACAACCTTTCTGTGAAGTTCAACTTCTTCATCGATTGCCTCATACTTTTTCAATGCAGCGTTGCTCATCACTGGCGCAAAATCCCTGTACTCTAAAGTGTAAACTTCCTGCCCACCAAACCCGATATTCCCAAAGCTCTTTTTTTCACCCGGAGATTTCATTATGCAATATACATATCTTCCACTCTCTTCTTTCATGTTGTATTCGCCCCCAAATTTCTGGATTTTAAAAAGTCATTTAAGATCTCATTTGCCAGACTGTGTTCCTCAATTATACGCCGGATATTTTCTTCGCTGCCCCTTGCTGGTTTATATACTTTCTTTTTAATACTGCATTCATATTCCAGTAGCCCTTCTTTTTTTAGCCTGTGAAGAAGAGGGTATATTGTACCTGGACTCAAAAGTACATTGAAATTCTTGTGGACAATATTCAAAATATCAGTACCGCACATTGGTTTGCCTGCAATCATTGCAAGAATTACAATATCTAAATATTCCTTGACGAATCGTTCTAAAGTAGCATCTGCAATATCCAGTTTTTCCCCGGATAGAACTGTGATATCCGGAGTATTGAGGATGAGCCTGTCATGAGTTGCGGTAAGTTTCTGGATCTTTTCTGGAGGAAGATGGGTAAGGTCATACATACATAAAGCGATAATATTTTTATTTTCAGCAAGGAATTCTTCCAGCTTTTCATGTCCATCATCAATGGAACTCATATCCATGATTATTCTCAACTTGCCTCCCATGGTTTTCAGGATGCCGATATTTTCTGGATGGAGAAAAGATATGTTGGGATTCTTCTCAAACCTGCTTTTTATTAACTCAGGTTGTTCACAGGTTACATACAGGAGTTTCTCGTCATTATCAGACATAGCAAAGAAGGATGACTGGATCGCATATTTGTTCAAATGGGAGGTGTACAGGAATAATATGTGCTTACTTAAAGCCAGTGACCCTGCTAAAATCGCATCTATGCTTGTGGGTATTATTGCTTCATTCCTGTTCATTATCCATCCTTATTTGAATACTTCTGGCAGTCGTATAGTACGCAGCCGCTCGATTTACGCTTCTTCTTCTTCTCCTACAATCATGTCTCCCCTGTGGCGCATCCCGACCCGTCTGTATCCAGTGAACTCCATATCTGCGCTAAGTTTGAGTTCATAAGTGTTCAGAATATCCTGGGTATCGGGAACTGCTTTTCTCTCAAGCACTTCGATCTGTACCTTCCATATTTCACCGTCTTTGGCCACGGATGTAATGCTCTCTGCTTTCTTGTTCAAAATGCTCTCTAACAGGGCAGGAGCTTTCTGGCATATTTCTTTTATATCTACATGTTTTTTATTTGTCGTCATGTCAACTCCATCATGGGATGTAGATGCTTCCGTCTTTTTCATCAAACACCCCCTATTTAAGGGCCAGAATGGCTTCTTTCACCAGTTTTTGTTTCTCCATCAGGTCTATTCTGGAGTTTGTTTTAGTAGCCATTACGTCAATGCATATCTGCTCGAAATCCGCATTACCTGAACCATTTGAAGCCGCCAACCCCTTACCTATCATTATACATGCTCTTGTTCCAGGCTTCTGGGCATCAGGCAATTTCTCTCTCAAAGATGTGACAACACTCACTATCTTTTTGACATCATGCAACGGCAAGTCGGTGTGTGCCTGGACGATCTTTACCTCAGTATTAAAACTGTAATAGTCCATATATATGCTAACCAGCCTGTCAAGCAGCGCATCCTGTGGTTTGTGGACTCCAGCATATTCAATGGAATTACTGGTCAGTATAGCTTTGAAATCTGGATGCACCTGGATGTATCTCTCCTCTCCGAATTTGGTGGGTAATTCAAGTATCTTTTCTTCAAAAACCGATAGCAGAACATTGTTTGCTGATGGTTTTGTACGGGAGAATTCATTATATACCAGTGTGTAACCGTATTTGCATGCGATAGCAAGGGGATTATCAATCCAGTCTGCCTTCAGTATGTCACTGCTTTTAAATACATTGTGAATATACTTATCTCTCAGGCTTTCCTGTTCTATCTGCGAGTATCCACCTATCAAATCTGTGGTCGTGACTGATTCGTCACCATTGATCCAGACAACTGGTCGCCCCAGCTCTTTTGCAGTATGCATCGCAAGACTTGTCTTTCCGCAGCCAGTAGGCCCGATCAGGTGCACAGGGTGCCCGGTCTTAAGCCATAGTCTTATCCTTTCATCCAGCTTTTTCACATCTGGCGTATCAATGAAGTTATTATTATCAGGTACTAGATATGCAGCTTCGACCGATTCAAGCTCATTTCCCCTCAGATCATGTAATTGTCCACTATTATTAAGCTCCGGTTCATCCTTGGATATGGTTACTTGAAGCTGTGATCCTTTGATAGTTAATTCCTCCATTTTTTCCTCTTTTGTCATATGAACGGACTCTCCCCTCACCTTTCTTGGATGTGTTTCTTTAAATTTCATGTATATCTCCTATTTCGTAACGATTTTCGATATATATATACAAAAAAAAATCACTACGGTTTAACCATAGTAAAAATCTTTTATGTAGTCTGCCGTTTCATTTCGGTATTCCCCAAATTTCGTTTCCATCTGATGGATACCTTTTTGTATCATTTTGACGCCGCTGTGCATCTCTTTTACGCCGATCTGGATCTGGTGGGTTTTATCATCGAACGCGGATTGCAAATCCTGGATACCCTTATGCATTTCTTTAATACCAGTTCCCATCTTTGCTGCAGCTTTTTCATTTAATTTTGTCTGAGCATTGATGTTCTTTTGCATCCCATCGACGCCTTTATGCAGCTTCGCAGAACCCTCTTGCCGCATTTTCTTTGCATTTTTATCCATAGCAAACATCATATTATTAATACTGGTTTGCATTTCTTTGACACCGATCCCGATGGCTCCAACCGCTTCGGTGTTTACATCCATCTGCGCAGATATTGCAGCGCGCTTTGCGAATACACCTTTCTTTCCAATATTCGTTCCAATATGTGGCTTGGGTTGCGCTTTAAAAGCCTTTCCCGCCTTCGGTGCTTCCGCCCTGGGTTTCGAGGCTTCTTTTGCGGGGGTCTTTTCAGTCTTCTTTCTCGCTTCAAAGATGAAATCAGCAATTTTGGTTTTAGATATACCTACAGTGTCTATCCCTAGCTTTTCAGCCATATCTGATAGTTCACTGCGCGTACGCTTCAGTAATACTTCTGGCGTTTCTTTCATAATTTAACCTCAAAAAAAGAGACCTGCTCATGCAGGAGTTGCTGCGCCAATTGCAGCCTGTTCAACTTTCGTTATCTCTTCAGCATAGTGCAGGTATGTATCTACAGAGGCGACAACTACTCTTGCCTCAATTGTCAGGATCTCTATCCCGACTAAGGACACTCTTGCCC
>JAUSDC010000002.1 GCA_030650845.1 Candidatus Methanoperedens sp. | reverse complement strand
GATCGCGTGAAGGATCTGAATACACTCCAAGAAGCTTCATGATCTTCACATCAAGCCCTGTTTCCTCCTTTGCTTCACGAACAGCCGCGGTCTCGACAGTCTCGCCCACTTCTACAAAACCTCCGGGAATTGCGAAATGATCCTGATATGGAGGATTTTTGCGCATGATAAGGACAATTTTTCCATGATAAATGATCACAGTATCTACTGTAAGAAGGGGGGTCACGGGTTTCATGTCTTTTATTTCCTCAGGATTATCGTAAGTATGTCATTGTCATACAACATATGATCTACACCAACGTGTTGACCTTTATGCTTTGCAGAATCTCCCCATACCAGGGAATATCTGAACCTTTTCCTGAAATCGCGGTGGAGTTTGTCACATATATCACCTATTGTCGAACCAGATCTGACGATCAATGGTTCATCCATATCAGGCGGCTGTCCCTGAGGCTTAAGGTAAATCCTGATGAATCCAAGTTTCTGGTAAAACAACTCTTTAAGTTCATCAATATGGGTCTTCTTATCAGCAGAGATAAGGAGAGCATCAGGGAATTTTTTTTTGCAATCTCTGAGTGTATATTCATCAGCAAGGTCTATCTTATTGATCACCACGATGGAGGGGATATACTTCCTGTTACCCAGTATTGCGTCGATCAACTGATCGATGTTGATATTCTCTCGAATGACAATATTTGCATTATGGATCCTGTATTCACCCATTATGGATTTTATCGTATCATCTTCAAGCCCCACACCAACAGTGCTGCTTACTATTATGCCGCCACGGGCTTTTTTCCGGATCGTAATTTCGGGCGGTCTTGAATCAACACGGATACCTGCTGCGAACAATTCCTCAAGAAGGACATCATAATGAACAAGCTGGAAAACATCAAGCATTATCAGTACAAGGTCAGCATTCCTAACCACTGCAAGGACCTCTTTCCCGCGTCCCCTCCCTGATGCTGCGCCTTTTAAAACGCCGGGGACATCAAGTATCTGGATAGTAGCGCCTTTGTATTCCAGTGTTCCCGGGACGACATCAAGCGTAGTGAATTCATATGACGCGACCGCAGATTTTGTTCCTGTAAGACTATTCAAAAGCGTACTTTTTCCTACAGATGGAAAGCCCAGGAGCACGACCGATGCATCGCCTGATTTCTTTACCGCGAAACCTTCCCCACCTGATTTAGCAGAGGCCTTCTTCTGCATTTCTTCTCTTAATCTTGAGAGTTTAGCTTTAAGTCTGCCTAAGTGACCTTCGGTAGCTTTGTTGTATTTCGTTTTTGTTATTTCTTCTTCTACAGCCTTTAGGTCTTCTTCCAGTGCCATCGACTCTAATACCTGTGAACAAGGCAAAAAGCATTTGGGTAAAAAAAGCATTTCTGGATACAAATGCAGGCATTATTAGATTATCTTGGGTCAAAGACCGGTGAGACCATCAGGACACTGGATGAGCTTGTGCGCATCCCGACCCAGGTGCCGCCAGGTGAAAACTACGAAAAAGCGATGGATTATGCGACATCCTGGCTCAAAGACCTGGATTTCAAGGTCGAGAAGCTCATCATGCCGCGTGAACTTTTCGAGAAGAAAAATCCCAGATTAAAGCACCTGTCAGGAGAACGGGCGAACATTTGTGCGACAAAAAACTATGGCGCAGATGAGACGCTTCTGATAAACACTCATCTTGACGTAGTCCCTGCAAGCCCAAACTGGAGCATGCCCCCATTTGAGTGCACTGAAAAAGAAGGACGCATATTCGGGCGCGGGGTGGCTGACTCAAAAGGAGGTGTAGCTGCGCTTTTTACTGTGCTTTCAGCTCTTGATGATCTTGATATTAAGCCAGGATACAACCTGAACATAGCATTAACAACTGATGAAGAAATGGGACCTTATTCAGGGCTGTGTTACCTTGCAGACCAAGGGAAACTAAAAGCAGACTATTTCCTGAGCATGGATGGGGACAGCGATGACATTACAATAGCATCGAACGGGAACGTGGACTGGCAGATAGACGTATTCGGGAGATCGTACCACAGCGGCAGCAGTTTCCTGGGTGTGAACGCAATAGAGAAAGCTGTACCTGTGATGAACGGGCTTCTGGAACTCAAGGCAAAGGTCGAGAAAAAGCGCTCGAAAGTGCCTGCAAGCATGGCTATTAGCAAGAACGCTGGTATCGATACACTGATGCCTGTTCTTAATATCACAATGATAAATGGGGGAGTGAAGCAGAACATCGTGCCTGACAGGTGTACGCTCAAGGGTGACCGCAGGTATATCCCTGAAGAAAAGTTCAGCGATGTGTGTAGAGAGATGAACGATGCGGTGGAAAGGGTGAAGAACGAACACCCTGATATCGATCTTAAATTGAGCTGCGACGACATCTACGCGCCATTGCTGACTGACATGTTCGATCCCTGGGTGCAGGAGGTCAAGAGGGTGGCGGATGAGGTGACTGGAAGGGATGTGAAATGCGCTGGCGCGCAGGGAAGCCTTGATGTTGCATATGCTGTGCAAGTCACAGGGCTGCCTGCATGCTGTTTCGGGATAGGAAGGAGGATGGAGAGCAATGCGCACGCGGATGATGAGAATATAAGGGTCGAGGATATGGTTATGTTCACTAAGTTCCTGGGGAAACTTCTGACTAATTAATGAGTTTGGTAATTATGACTATAATCTGCGGTAAATGCGAAAAAGAGATGAAAGAGATAGAGCTGAAAGAGTATGAATTTGAAGAAGGCATCATACTTAACAATGTCATAGCCATGCAATGTCCCTCAGGTCATGTCACATTTACAGAGGAGCATGTAGATATTCTGGAGCATTGTGGTTTTATTCAGAGAATCTAATTTTCTTTTTTTCTCGTGAGTAGAAAGCTGCAAGTATCGCCACTATTATCAAAAGAACAACAGTCATCATTAACAGACCACCATTGGATTCGGGTGTCTTTTCCAGTTTTATCTTCGTCTCTTCCGGCTCAGTTGTTTCAGTAATGATCGGTGTCTTTATTTCTTCAACATGCGGCTCAGCCGACTTGACCGCTGTGATCGCAAAAGGCGAGAAAGAATCTGTATATGCTTCATAATAAGTATATTCGCTGTCGTCTATTATTTTTTTGGTTTCGATTGCCAGCCACGCTGTCCCATCCCATTTCACCATCTTTACATCGTTGCCTGTAACACCGCTTCTCTTTAGCCATGAGTTTTGCACCCTGAAACTGATAACTCCTTTCTGTATGTTCTTTGATGTTGCAAAACCCGACGTGCCCACCCAGATGTTCATGTTCTTATACACAATGCCGGGCGAAGAATTGCCATTCACGATCGAGGAGGTGTTTCTCAGGACTTCTACCGTTGTCGTGATCTCACCTGAGTTAATATTACCTGTTAAGTTGACATACATTATGGGATCGGTTGTATTGAATTTGTATGATGAGACCCTGTCTTTATAGATATGGAGGTCGCGTTTCTCCTTTAATTCGATGTTGGAGTAATTCTCGCCTGATGCGCCACCGCCGCCCCCACCACCACCGCCCCCGCTGCTGCTGGTACTGGTTGTCGTAGAAGTCTCAGGGATAGATCCTATTAATGCGAAGGTGCTAAAGTGGCTAATATTCGCAATGATATATTTTCCGGTATCATTGATCGTGTATGGTGTTTGTTCCACCCAGCTCGAGGTGGTAGTATTGTAGAACTTGATTCTTAGTGTGGAAGCCCTTAAACCTGCTGCCGTGAGTTGTGTATCTGTATAATTGAATCTGGTCTTTATGTCTGGGATAAAGTGAGAGCCTTCTGGTCCCAGGGTCAGGTTCTCTCCTATGAATCGGTCCCTGCTGCTGTCCAGAGAATATGATGAGTTAATCTGTGCAAGTGAGTCCGTTGTAATGTTATTTAGAGTAGTACCATTAAATGTTGCATTGACGCCTGAAAATATCGTTATTGTCACGTTCCCACCGGGTGATGTGATGATAGTGTCATTACTGAAATTACCTGTCGTTGGATCGATATAGCTGGACAGGTCTGTCGTGGTGGTCAGGTTGACCGTGATCGTTCTTATTTCAGAGACGTTCATTACACCGTCCGAACCATTGGCATATACCCTGAAACTGTAATTGCCGCTCAATAGACCTGTCATATTCCAGTAGAAAACAGTTCCAGCGGACTGAACAGTATCAGGCAGCATTGAATGGTTCTGACCCTGCCAATTCAGATATCGGGCAGTTCCGTTGTTATCAAGAGTCGCTGTCACATTTACGAATTTATTAGTAAAAATGCTATTATTTGCAGGATAGGTGATGTTAATTCCGACAGGTATTGTTGTTGTGGTATTGACTGACATGAATTTTGAGGTATCGTTGCTGGAGCGGGCGGTTACGTTTACATGGAAGTTACCGGATGTGTGATTGCTCACATTCAATGTCAATATGTAGGTTGCACTTGATGCTAATGTTATGTTGGTGGTGATATTTATGCCTGCAATTGAAGCGTTGTTTGTGTTTTCGACAGTAAGGTTATACGTATCGGAAGCGGTCCCATTGTTTTGCAGGCTAATTGTATAGGTTGCATTAACTCCGGCGTTTACTTGCATTGACGCTTGATCAACAGTCATGTTGACTCCATAACTCGGAACTGTTGTCGTTGTATTCACATACATGAACTTCGATGTATCATTATTCGAACGAGCTGTTACATTGACCCGGAATGTGCCAGAGGATGTATTGGTCACGTTCATTAGCATCACCTGAAGAGCACCTGAAACAAGCGTGATATTCCCGCTCATGTTGATGGCTGCGACCGATGCGCCATTCGGATTTGTAATAGTCAGATTGTATGTGTCAGTCGTTGATCCATTATTCTGAAGGACAAGTGTGTACGTTGCATTAATCCCTGCATTCGTTGTCTTTGTTGTGTAATCTGTGGTCAGGTTTACATCATAGGTGTGGGCTATCGTAGTAGTATTAATATACATGAATTTCGAAGGATATGTGTTGGAGTGTGCGGTCACATTGACATAAAACGTTCCATTCGTCGAGTTTGTCACATTTAGCGCCAGTGCCCTTACCGCACTTGAAGCAAGCGTGATATCCCCGCTAATATTTAGGGCTGCAACTGAGGAATTGTTCGGATTATCGACAGAAAGGTTGTAAGTGTCAGTTTCAGTCCCGTTGTTCGTCAGGATTAGTGTATATGTGGCATTAACTCCGGATATTGTTGTTCTAGCAGTTGAATCAACAGTCATGTTGACCCCATAAGCGGTGTAAAACGAACCAGACAATACGATCGCGAATTGCTGCGGTCCATGGGGTACATTTGTCCCTTCTACCGAAATGTTGTACCACCCAACAGCAGGGGAAGATAGCTCAACCTGTTCGACATTGTTCACGCTGTCGCCCTCGTTCCCAAGATAATAGCTGCCTGATGGGGTGGTCACGTTCAGCGTGAGGTTGTTGACAAGCTGTATCAGAGCCGCTGGATTTCCTTTATAATCAGTCCAGACCAGGGTAACTCGCAGAGGTTCGGAATTGCTGGTGATGTTGTAACTTGTGTTCCAGGATTGCGATGTGCTGAGTCCGGTCGTATTGTCCTGGTAGCGCATTTTTTGAGGCGCTGATGGGAAAAGTGAATTCGAGATGTTCACACGTCCCCAGCCCTGGGCATTATCAGGTCTTGACTGTATTTCCTTATAGGCTCCTGTGCCATATTGCCCTGGTGTCATATTATCAGCACCGTTTATGATTGTGGCTTTTAACAAAGCTGCACTTGGTGAGATACTCTCGTTCTGAACATAATACTGCCTTATAAGAGCAGCTATTCCTGCTACAATGGGTGTGGACATACTTGTTCCGCCGCTGTACCTGTAGTATGTATTATAATCACTCCACAACCCACCCGCAGGTGAAACACTCGACCTCAAAGAAATAATAAACGTGCCTGGAGCGACCACATCGGGTTTGATGCGTCCATCATCGGTAGGTCCGCGGCTGCTGAATGCTGCAAGTCCTTCAATATTATCTGAAATTTTATCACTTCTAATGGGGTTATTAATGTAGCCAAAACCCGAATACCATGTATCTAAAAATGATGGTCGATAATTTTCGGATGCACCGACTGTCAGGCTATTCTTTGCTGTTGCTGGTGAACCTATTGAATCCAAATCAATTACACCATCAGAATCTGAATCAGTTCCTTCATTCCCCGCTGCCATTAATATGAGCATATCGGGATGTTCCCATGCGAACAAATCAAGGTTCTGAGAATCTATTGTATATTGGCCGTTTACTGATGATCCCCAGCTATTCGTATGAATTCTTGCACCCCGGTCGTATGCTTGCTGGAAAAGAACTTTGAGATCTTCAGGAATACCGCTTAATGAGTCCTCGGTAGATTCAACTGCCTGAAAAACAAGCTGAGCATCTGGCGCCATTCCTTTGAATTGCCCGCCGGATTTAATACCATTTCCAAGAACTGAGCCTGCTACATGAGTCCCATGCCCACTGTATAGATCCGCGGCGCCATTACCAGAACGATCGATCAATGCCACGATCCTCCCCTCAATATCATCATGCATCGATGTATCATTAACACCCGTATCCAGTCCCGTATCAGCAACAGCCACGATCTGCCCACTGCCGTTCAAGCCCTGCGTGTTCCTGACAGTATAGACTCCGGTGATGTTCGACGCCACATCGTTGAATATCACGGGAGGCACATACTTCTCTATCCAGCTAACCCCGTTCATGACGGCGATATCTGATATTTTCGATCTATCGATGCGCACCCTCATGATGCCCCCTGCGTCCTCAACCACTTCCCCGCCAAGATTGTTAATCTGTTCGGATATTCTCCTATTATCCATTGCATCGAAAAGAAGTACAGTGATGTTAACGTGATCTTCACCTGCCGTTTGTAGAACCGGGCTGATCCTGAATGAAGGTTGGTATATTCCAGCCCATTGCACTATATCCAGGCTCTCCACATTTGCTTTCACGGATGCGTTCATTCGAACAATGAAAGCGTTATTTGGAACATAATCGAAAATTACAGCGCCTGAATCTCTGACGGTTTGCTTCCATTCATCTTGGATGAATCCCTTGAATTGAACGATATAATATCCTTCCATGTCCGCAGGATATTGTTTTATAGACATCCCGGATACAGAGAATGATGGCGGCATTTTCGACGTGTCAAATTGCAAATTTTTCAACAAAATAGCGTTATCATTATGAAAATCCAATCCTTCAGGTATCCTGGATGACCCTTCAGATAAAATGGTTCCTATTAAGAAGAAGCAAATAACGATTAAGAACAATTTATTCCATTTCGAATCAAGCATTTTGCCCCATTCCTCTTTTTTCTGACTTCTGGACACCAGCTCATTGAAGAATTTTTATCATTATAATAACAATAATTACCATTAAACAATAAAAACCTTTGGTTTGATCAATTCTTTGAGATTTCCCCCCGAACTGAATATAATTTAGTGAAAAGATCACAACGGACACACAAGCGTCGGGCACCCGCCCGCATATTCATCTTCAGCAGACACATATTTATCCACAGCATCACCCAGATAAAGCACCTGTTGCGCCTTGCTGCCGTACCTGTACACAGTGATACCTTTGCATTTGAGCTCATACGCAAGCATGAACGCCTTCTCTACTTCCCTGATATCCACATCATTCGGGAAATTGATGGTCTTTGAGACTGCGTTATCGCAGTGTTCCTGGAAAGCTGCCTGCATCCTGACATGCCACTCTGGCGCCACGTCAAAAGCAGTAACATACACGCGCTTTATGTCCTCAGGCACTTCATCGATACCTGTAAGTGTTCCATGCCTGGCGATCTTCATCATCAGTTCCTCGCTGTAAAAGCCGCGCTCCCGTGCCACTGCCTCAAAGTAAGGATTTACCTCAAGAAGTTTCGTTCCCTCCATTACATTTCTCACGAACGAGATAGCGAACAATGGCTCGATACCGCTTGAGCATCCAGCGATTATGCTTATCGTACCAGTCGGTGCGACAGTGGTTACAGTGGCGTTGCGCAAGGGGTTTTCATAGATGCTGCCTTTGAAATTGGGAAATGCGCCGCGTTCATCTGCAAGCCGCTGCGACCTTATATGAGATCGCTCCTGTATAAAAACCATAACTTCTCTGCCTGTTTTCAAAGCTTCTTCGGAATTGTACGGGATACCCAGCTGCACCAGCATATCAGCAAAACCCATCACGCCAAGTCCAATTTTTCTGTTGGCTTTCGTTATAGCTTCGATCTGGGAAAGAGGGTATTTATTTACATCAATTATATTATCCAGGAATTTGACACCGATATTTATCGTTTTTTCTAGCTTTTCCAGGTCGATCGTCCCATCCTTTACCATCTTTGCAAGATTTATCGAACCGAGATTACATGATTCATACGGCAGCAGCGGTACCTCACCGCATGGATTCGTACTCTCCATCATCCCCACATGTGGAGTAGGATTGCGTCTGTTGATCTCATCAATGAACACGATACCAGGATCCCCTGTCTTCCAAGCCATCGTGATAATAAGGTTCCAGATCTCCCGCGCTCGCACTTTCTTCACAGGCTCATTGTTCCGGGGATTTATCAATTCATATTCAATGTTTTCTTTGACCGCGTTCATGAACTTATCATCAACTGCAACAGAGATATTAAAATTTGCAAGGTTTCCCTCTTTCGTTTTAGCTGTTATGAACTCGATGATATCAGGGTGGTCGGCTCTCAGTATTCCCATATTCGCGCCACGCCTTTTTCCTCCCTGCTTGATCACATCAGTCGTGGTATCGAACACCCGCATAAAAGAAACTGGACCTGATGCCACCCCATGTGTGGTTCTCACGATGTCGCCTTTAGGTCGAAGGTGGGAGAAAGAAAACCCGGTGCCTCCACCTGATTGCTGGATCAGAGCCATGTCCTTTACCGCATCAAAAATACTCTCCAAAGAATCCTCAACTGGTATAACAAAACACGCAGAGAGCTGTCCTATGTCAGTACCAGCGTTCATGAGCGTGGGAGAATTGGGCAGGAATTCAAGGTTCGAAAGAATATTGAAGAACTCATCCTCTGATCCAGGATCAAAGGCCACGGCTTTTGATATCCGTCTGAAAAGCTCAAGAGGAGTTTCAGTTGTGTTCCCCAGATCATCTTTTAACAGGTAGCGCTTCTTGAGCACCCTTACCGCATTAATTGGCAGCTTTAATTCATCCCTAATTTTCCCTGACCAGGTGATTAAGATAAGCGCCTCCCACAGGATCTTTTTCAAATACAGTTATCTGTTCAACCAACTCAATCAATAACCTATCAGATACCCGGGTCTCATCTTTAATAAGATAGTCGAATTCTTTCTCTTCCAGTATTTTAATGATGTCGTTCTTATCCCGATAACCTTTTATCTGATCTATTATCCTGTCAAATTCAGAGATTTTCTCAATTAAAACCGGGTCCTGGAATTTAAGATAAAGTCTTTCAGTCTCAATTTGCTCTCTAATTTGCGCTTTAGAATTAGTATATTTTAATAAACTGAAATAATTCACAAAATCATCTATATCTTCTTTTGAGGGCATAGGGTATCTGAACAGGAATTTATTTATTTCAGCTTTAACTACTTTCTTGTTGAACTCATTCTTGAAATTAACTTTAACTTTTTCAATAAGTTCTTTCTTAATTTTTTGCGCATCAACACGATATTTCAAAGCAATTTCTTTTGAAAATTCAGTGAGATCACTTTCTACCGGTAGAATATTTTGTGATAAAAATCGATCAATATCCGCATGCACTTCAGTTGATGTTGGTTTCTCAGTTTTGTCTATCGGTCTTAGATCTTTGAGATAATTAACTGCATTTATCCTTGCTAAAAATTCATTGATGTTGAGATCAGATGCCTCGTTCCTGAGTGTATTGCGTAATTCATCGGTTTCATTCACAAGATTAAGCTCCATTGTTTTTTCCCTGAGATGTTTACATATTGAAATTGCATTGTTCTTACCTGAGATCAAACCAATGTTGTTTTCGAGCAAACTGATAAATTCCATTATATCGTTGATATTTGATGCGTCATTTAAATTTTTTCTGGACTGTATTTTATGAATGACGCCACCAGATATTCCCCCGATATTAACATCAAGATATTGAGAACAATATTTTAAAAACTCGGTTGCTATGGACATTTTCTTCCTTCAATGTCTTCTGGAATAGACTTCTTCATTTGGATGCACAACTATTCCTTTAGAGGTTATTTCATATGGATGAGTGGTCTGACTGTGAGTGGAGCCTTTCATCTGGATTATTTCAATACTTCTTACCCTTCCACTATCTATTCGTTGATGATACATAAATATAGTTCCATCAGTAACGAATGATTCAACCCCGAATCTGCTTGTTGCACTATCATCAATGGTCTCGCAGATGATAAGAGAGGTCAATCCCAGAACTTCAAGGGTTCTGCTTAATGTCATAAATCCAATCCTTATCTTTGAAGGATCCTCAAGAGAAATACCGATAGATGCAGCACCCCCAATCAAAACTCTTTTAGCATCGATATCTTCTTGTTTTGTCAGGATCTTTTCCATGATCGAACGTATATCTAAAGGCTCGATATCGACGGATTTATTAGTCGAAGATCTTCCAAATCTAACGGAGCGCGCATCGATTATCGCAAGTTTTTCCTCATCCTCCAGAGCCTTCAAATCCCATCCGAACTGTTTCGCGTTCTCTCTGATCTTCAAAGGTGCTTCTTCAGTTGACAAATAAATGCCGTTCTCCCCATAATTTGTAATGCCGTTATAGAGGTACTGGAGGCCAAATATTGTCTTTCCTGCACCTGCAGTTCCGGATACAAGGTAGGTTCGTTTTCTCAACAGCCCACCATCACATAATTCATCAAAACCTGGAATATCAGTAGGAACACGTTCCAGGTTTGTTGACTGATTTGTATCTGGCATGTGCATATCACCGTTGGTTGAGTATTTTACTTATTAAAATATATACTTATGTGATTAATCATTATCATGTGAATGGAAATGCAGGGCTTGCATCCAGCCTATCAATATCCGTTCTCATCTCCAATAAGGTTTCCTGAGTTCTATATACGCATTATGCGCCACCGTGGCTCCATGCGCAACAGCTATAACAACAAGCGCAAGGTCTGAGGCAATGTCCCCCACAGCGTAGATGCCATCGATATTCGTCTTCTGGGTCCTGTCAGTCTTTATATACCCCTTCTCATCCATTTCAATACCCAGAGTCTTGAATATCTCGGTATTCGGCGTCATGCCAACAGCAAGTATTACTGAATCCACGACCTGCTGTATAGTTTCATCTTCTTTCAGATCCCGCATGATGGCCTTCTCTACCTTTTCAGCACCCGCTATTTCTACAAGTTCCGTATCATAAAGGATCTTGATCTTATCGCTTGCAAGAAGGCGTGTGATCTTATGTCCCACCGCGCGCAGTTCATTATGTCTGTGTGCTATGGTTATCAGGTCTGCTGTGTCGATTATGGAAAGCGCAGCATCCACTGCAGAGCTCCCCCCGCCCACGATTAGAACTCGCTTCCCCGCGAATTTCTCTGGATTTGTCACATAATAATAGACCCCCCTGTCATCCTTGCTGAAATTATCCTCGCCTTTTACGCCTGCTATGGCAGGAGAGCTTCCTGTTGCAAGGACAATGATCTTACTTCTATATTCACCGCTTTTCGCGATAACCTTTCTATCCTTTGATATTTCAGTTACACGCTCGTTCAATAATTTCACATTGAGCTTTTTAGCCTCGCTCATCCACGTTTCAACAAGGTCTTTGCATGTTGTTCTTTCACTTAATCCTGGGAAGTTCTCTATCATTTTTGTAGGGCACAGCCATGAGATCAAGCCTCCCCAGTTTGAAGCTTCAAAAATTGCAGTCTTAAGGCCTTTGTAGGCACACAGTATCCCTGTCGTCAGCCCGCCAGGACCTCCGCCGACCACGATCACATCAAAATCATATTTTTCTGCCTCAATTTTTGCCTTCTCTTCTTTTTTTGCCATGTAATCCTTAATCGCTGCATGAAGGGCATCTGCTGCAAGGTTGGAGCAGTGCATCTTGATTGCAGGAAGACCATCGAGTTCAGCCGCCACGTCCCCTCGTGTTATCTTTAGCGCTTCTTCAAGCGTCTTCCCAATTGCCATTTCAGTAATCATGCTGCTTGTGGCAATAGCTGATCCGCAGCCGAAAGTCTTGAACTTCACGTCTTTCAATATATTGTTCTCGACTTTTATCTGGATCTCCATCAGGTCGCCGCAAACAGGATTCCCTACTCTTCCAGTGCCGCTTGCGTCTTTGATCTGCCCGACATTTCTCGGGTTCCTGAAATGATCCATTACCTTCTCTGAATATTCGAATTGTTCTGCCATGTTTTCACCTACTTTGTTGGATAAAGGGGCGATAATGCCCTGAGACGAGCCACGATCTCAGGGACGCTCTTTATCACATAATCAACATCTTCTTCTGAATTTGATCTTCCAAACGTGATCAGAAGCGAGCCATGAGCCTCTTCATGCCTCAGTCCAGTTGCTATCAGAACGTGCGAGGGTTCGAGTGTTTTTGAAGAGCACGCTGAGCCAGTACTTGCTGTTATGCCCATATCATTGAGCTGAAGTATGATACTTTCCCCTTCAATGAAGCTGAACCTGAAACTTGCGTTGTTTGGAAGGCGTTTTGTCCTGTGACCTGTCAGATATGTATATTCAAGCTTCAGGATATTATCTATCAGCCGGTCTCGCATTTTGATCAGGCGCGTACCTTCAGTTGACATCTCTTTTCCCGCGATATCCGCAGCTTTTCCCATCCCTACTATGCCGGGAATGTTCTCAGAACCACTTCTCATACCAAATTCCTGACCACCGCCAAGCATGAATGGCATAAGCCTCACGCCCTGTTTGATATATAGAGCGGCAACCCCTTTTGGTCCAAACATGTCATTTGAAGAAATGGTGAGAAGGTCGATATGTTCTTCTTCCACATTGACAGGCACTTTTCCAACAGCTGCTGTCCCATCTACATGGAACAGTATCTTTTTTTCAGAGGCTATTGCACCGATCTCGCGTATGGGTTGAATTGTCCCGATCTCGCCATTTGCGTACATTACAGAAATGAGAATCGTTTTTTCAGTTATTGCTTTCTTTATTCGTTCGGCATCCACAAGCCCATCTTTATCCACAGGGATATAAGTCACCTCAAACCCGCTTCTCTGCAGGTCTTTCAGGGTATTCATCACTGACATATGCTCGATCGAAGTTGTGATGATGTGGTTTCCATTATCCTTATACCGCAATGCTGCGCCCCGAAGCGCAAGGTTATTGGATTCTGTTGCACATGATGTGAAAATGATGGATTTTGAAGAGGGTGCGCCGATCAACCTGGCAACAGCTTCTCGCGCTGCTTCAAGCTCTCTTTTTGCTTTTCGTCCTGCAGAATGGAGGGACGAGGGATTTCCCACATCCATATTAAAATACGGCATCATGGCTTCAAGCACCCGTGCATCAACAGGTGAAGCAGAACCGTGATCTATGTAAACCTTTTTCATCATTTCACTCAGAGATTTATGTGTTTATATCCGCCTGTCCCTTCCTTCAGGTCCTTCACATTCTGGTATGTAGCAGGTCGCATCGATAAACGTGCAGGTTTCTTTGCATGAAGGACACTTATCTGGAGGCGTTGCCTTGCCTTCGAACTGGTATCCGCACAATGAGCATTTCCACTGTATTTTCATATCTCTCCTAAAACCACATTGTTCCATCTGCCTCAAGCACAAGATCGTTGAGCGTTGCTGCACCCACAATCTCTGCAGGAGGAATGAATTCTCCTCTTCCAAGATTTATGAGCTGGCAGCTTTGCTCGCATACCATGAGCTTTACTCCCGCTTTTATGGTCTGCTCCATTACCTCCTTGAGAGACGGGAATTGTCCGAGCTTGATCTTTTCAGCGTTGCCTTTTTTTACGACCGTGATCCCCATCCCTAGAAAATATATTGTTGCGTCTATTCCCATCGCTTTTGCGGTCTGGGCAAGGATAAAAGGCGAATATAGGCGTTCAGGCGTATCGATTCCGCTTGTCTGTACATAAAGTAAATTTGTCATGTAACCTCCATTCTTTAATCAGTATTAATAGTAAATACGTTTTCCGATATAATTAGTTAACCTGAAAAACAATATTGACCTAATCTTGATTTTTCTCTTCGAAATGCTTGCCTCTGCCAGACTAATTCTGCAAATCAATATGCAAAGGCGCTGGTTTTTTGAGTTAAATTTATATAGTAGCATGAAGAATTAAATACTAAGACAACAAATCGTTGTCGGGGTATGAAAATATGGCGAAAACCAGAAATTATGTACTAAGGGAAAAGAATGGAAAAGAGACTGGAGTATTCACAGGTAACCAGCCGCGACAGGCAGCATTGAAGGCTGCGAACCGCAGCAAGGGAACCAAGTCGAAACCGGTTGAGATCAGATTAAGAGAAAGAGGAACTAAGAAATTACACATCTACAAAGGGTGGAGAGAAGTTGTAGCAGCTCCAAAGAACAAACCGAAATGGATGCCTGCCAAGATAAACAAGCCCAATGTGAAGAAAGTGGGTATTGATAAACTCAAGAAAGTTTAATTTTTTCTTTTTTTTATTTTAATTTTTTTTAGCAGCTTTTATATGTATGTACATCTCATTGATTTTGAGGTGAGTTCATGGAATCT
The DNA here is from genome assembly GCA_030650845.1 of Candidatus Methanoperedens sp. Lineage (GTDB taxonomy): Archaea > Halobacteriota > Methanosarcinia > Methanosarcinales > Methanoperedenaceae > Methanoperedens. The sequence goes on along the minus strand of JAUSDC010000002.1, from coordinate 31,427 downwards.
TCATTCGTGTTGCCAGGGTATATTATCTGGGCGTGTATTTCGGTGACCGGTTTGATATTGACCGTTGTCCTGGTGGCTGCTTCTCTCGGTTCAGGTCAATAACGGGTCGCAGGGATTCGGGAAAAATCGCCACTGAAACAAAGTTGATTACTTCATCGGCGCAAGATTTCTTTGCTTAAGACCGCCTTCATCAAAGTCCACATCGTCAATTAGGATCGCATATTCATCATTGATCCATTGGCTGGTTATTTGGCATAGAATAACATCTTTTCCAGTTAATTCTGCAATGACCAGCGCCGGGCGCCTTTTAGATTGAGTTAGATCAGAAAATGGATAAAATCCAGTATTTCATTGAAAAGGGGTTCTGGTACATGTTCCATTTCACGCAATATTAATTCTTTTTTTGCCACATTTACCATGGTATTATATTTCTATATCATTAGTCCGTTATAATAGTTATGCTGCTTTTTCCGCTAGATTTTGCGCTTTGTGTCTCCGCGCCTCTGTGGCTGATGGAAAAATCGCCACTGAGACACAGAGAACACGGAGGTGATGATCAGAGTTTGAGACCGGATTTACAGGATCGACAGGATACGATATTATTAGGTGATCCTGTAAATCCTGTCGATCCGGTCTGAAAATTATAAATCTATTTAAAAAAGTACCCCTAATAACCACAGGCATGGCGCGAGTTCTACTGTGGCTTCCTTTACTGCCGATGAGAGGGATACTTGGGCTGTGTATATTTTGAATCGGGGTGTCAAATTGGATTTTATTGAATTGCTGCGAAAGGAGCAAATTACTTAAAAATCAATTTCAACTTTGGCACTTTTTACATATATATTTCTTAAAAACCAACATACTGGTTTTTGTTGTTGTACAACTAAGGCAAACCTCATTATTGCATTTATCACATTTCACCCAATGCTTTTTACAATGAGTCTGACCACATATAGGACACTTCAGTAAACATTTATCACAAACCAAAGATTCACAATCTGAACATTTATTTGTAATGTGTTCAGAGCAATAGTGTGTTCCACAAATACTGCATTTCACACTGTGATCTTCACAGTTCCATTTTTTACAAGAAGGGCATAGAAAAACGTGATCTTTACATAATGCTTTTCCATCGGTTTCACATACAGCTATTGTATTTTTCTTGAAAAGCTCCAACCCAATTATTTTATGTTGTGGACAATGACCAATTGGATCAGCAATTATTGTGCCTTTATGACCTATGACTTCCCTTCTATAGATTGTTTCACCGCTGATAAATTCTATATCCCATTTTGGCACATGGACTATTTGAGTTTCTTTTATAGTAATATCACCTTTTTTGGGAACAATATTAAAGTCTCTGGTTTCTGGAAATTCAAAATCAAAATCGTCATTTTTCTTTCGTTTACCTTTTACTTCATAATTGAATGTTTTAGTATTAACGTAAATAATTGAACTGATTGCATTCTCCTTCGCGATAAGTTTTGATATCTTTGAATCAATTCTAATTGATTGATATTCATCTGTTATCGGAATAGGATAATCATGTTCAGGCACATGCTTTAGTTCCTTCAAAAATAAGTCTTCTTCTGAATCTTTAAATTTTATAGTCGGAAAAATATCAAAAAGGGTATCATTTTCTTTTGGTGTTGGTAAATTTAAAACCGTCCCATCTTGAGCGTCAACATAACATATTCCATCATCTTTTACAGTATGTGATTTACCAGTAGGATCAGATTTTGATACATTAACGGAATATTTAATTGTATAAAATGGGCGCCAAAATAATCTTGCACGACTTACAGAAACCTTATCAGGATTTTTTAATTCAAGATTTGTTATTTTAGTATAATCAATCAATAATGGAAGTGCATAAGGAAGAATTATTTCTTTTTGTTGGTTTCCATGTCTTCCAATCTTAATGTTTAACATTTTTTCCATCAAATCGTTTTTATCCCATAAAGTGATATTTTTATTTTCAGCCTGTGCTCTTGCCCCATCTGTAAAACTGATTGAAACAAAAAGAGGATTAGGATTTTTGATTTCAGAAAATGACGATAATTTACCAATGAATGCATCGATTTTTTCACGTTGAACAGAATTTCCATAATTTTTACATTCAACTATTTTTGTCAAAGTTTTATCTTTTATTTTCTTGGTTGCGATTATATCCCATTCAGCAATAAATTTGCTGTCTAACCTTCTCATTTCATTTTTCTTAACCGACCAACCCTCTGCTTCAAGGATTTCTGCAGTAAATGCTTCAAGCTTATTTCCTAAATCTTTATTCGATAGAGGGGATATATTTTCATTTACTGTTGGTTCAATTTCAGACTTGATATCTTTGTTGGAGATTACAGCTGATTCGTTTTTATTGATTTTTATTTCTTCATTAGTTTTTTCAATAAATGAAGCGCCACATTCATTACAAAATTTAGCATCTTCATCCTTTACAGTTTTCCCGCAATTATGACAGAATTTTGGCATTAATCTTCCCATCTGTCATTATATTACTACTATATAAAAATATTGAAATACATTACTTAATTATTGGAATGCAAGGTGGATTTGTTGAGCAAATGAAATTATGCTCCGAAAACCTGCACTAAAATTTTGATATTCGCCTTCTCATAAATCTCTTTCAACACTTCCGGCGAATAATCACTATAATGTCTCGCCAGTATGCTTTCATGCACTCTTCCGCAGAAGGCATCGATATACCGACCCCGCACTCCTGCTCTTGACATTTCGGTAGTGTCCTGCAAATGCTAATATCAAATCACCGCAAAGTTCGCGAAGAACGCAAAGCACAGCTGCAATAATCTTTGCGAACTTTGCGTTCTTTGCGGTGAAAATCCCTACGGGCTCGTCGGGATTTGAACCCGAGTCATAGGCTCCGGAGGCCCATGTACTATCCGGACTATACTACGAGCCCAAAGAACTGTAGATCAATGCCGTGATGATAGCTCCTGATATCGTGGCGAAAAGATTGACTCCGTTGTTGGAGAGATAACCCTTCTGCTGAAGTGTTGCGCCCAGCACACTATCTATGTTCGTGCCAATAAATCCTCCTGCAAGTACGATAAATGCAAGACTGATGTCATTTTTAATGAACATCAGGGACAAAAGTGCTATTGCCCCAGATCCTGCAAATGCAGCGAACTCACCAAGAACAGTCACTCCGCCATCTGTTCCTGCCCTGACTTTTTTTAGCGTTGTGATCATACGCGGCTCACCTTTCCAGGTCTGCCCTATCTCGCTTGCAAGTGTGTCACCTGTTGCTGTGGCGATGGAGCCCAGATATGCAGGAAGTAGAAGAATCGATTGAGTTGGAAATACCTTAAAGGCTACAGCAAGGACAAGCGCTGCCAGCGAATTGCTAAATACATTCTTATAGCCACGTACACCGCCTTTGGATTCGGCGATCCCATGCGCTTTCTTAAGATCATATTTGTAGCGTGTGAAAAGACCTCCAAGCAAAAAGAACGCAAGGAGCATAAGATACCACCAGACATCAGTGGAGATGATAATTACTATTCCAAGCAGCGTGGCGCTGAGCATTGCTGAGATATCCGCTATCCGCATCCTGTAAGCAAGGTATCCGAGCACGAACGCAAAGATGATGACCTGTAAGAGGTACACCCGTTCTACCAGATAGCCATAACTGAACGTAAAAAATAACCACATTGACATGGCAGATCCAAATGGTATGACAATATTATCTTCATTGTAAGTCATCGATTCAAGAAGCGCGCCAGTAACAGCGCCAATAACAGCAAGGAAAAATATCAGTTCTTCAGGAATTATTTGCCCTTTCCATGCAAGTATCCAGGCGCATGCAAGATATGAAAAAATAACGCCGCAGATCAGGAAAACAAGACTTGATTTTGCTGAATATACCTTTTCAGAGCTAATTTTCCTTTCATGGATATTTATAATGTCGGAAACGCCATCCCCAAATGTCGTGATCGCAAGGGCTCCACCAATTATGAAAATGGGGAATTTCGAAGGCCCAAAGATCGAACTTATTAAAAAAAGCGAACCAATGATCAGAAAAAGATATGTAAGACCCTTCAAACGTCCCTGCCTTATATCTGATTTCCTGGCAAGCATCTGGAATATTGTTGTGCCAGGTCTGACCCGGGATACGAAAAGCGCTGCGCAAAAGAATGCCAGCATAAAAAAATATGCGGGAAGGAATGGAAATAGGAGTACTATCAGCCCCATGAAAATATATATGCACTGCGTTTTGTACTCCTGGGTCAGCTTCATTATTCACAGAATCTATTCTTATAAGCAAATACTTTATCCTTTACATCCAATAGATGGGCATGGGACTTATTTCAGGATTGTACGAATGGAAACTGAAAAATTCCATAAAGAACCAGGATATACCGAAACATATTGTCCTTGTGCTATCGGAAAACGACCTGCTGGCAGATGATGGATATGGAAAGATCCGGTCTTTTGTTACCTGGTGCAAAGAATATGACGTTAAGATCGTTACCATTTACATAAGCATTATCGAAGTGAGACCAGAGCTGAGTAAAAAAATATGCCTTAAGCTCTCGTCAGAATTGCCCCCTGCTCTATCTGAAATAACTCGAAACATAAACGTGATCACCCGCCTTGATAAGGAAATAAAGAAAGAGGAAACAGAAGGTATGCGCATCGATATCTCACTTGGTTACAGCGGAAAATACGAACTTACTCTAGCAGTTAAGGATATTATGAAAAAAGTGGAAGACAGAACACTTGAACCCGAGGACATAAACGAAAAGGTCATCGAATCCCATCTGTTGTTCAAATTCGAGCCCGACCTGGTAATAAGAGCAGGCGGCAAAAGATTGACGGATTTTCTTATCTGGCAGGCAGTTTATTCAGAACTGTATTTTACTGACATGAACTGGCTGGATTTCAGGAAGATAGATTTCCTGAGAGCTACCAGGGATTTCCAGAGACGGCAGAGACGATTTGGAAGGTAGCAGAAGCGAAACACGGATTGAAAAAAACTCTGATATCAGGGCGTGCAAAATCTACATATACTATAACGATTTATAATGCCATATCGTGAGTGTTACGAAAATGCATATTCGTAATACTAGACAAATATATATTTACAAATTGTTAATAAATTTTAAATAGGAGGTATAAAAAGTGCACATCCCCGACGGTTCCATAGTATTGTACCAGGCAGCGGTTTACTGGCTCATAGCGATCATCTTTATCGCGCGGTCGATAAAATGGGCACGAAGCGACCTGAACGAGGATATGATACCACTGTTCGGCGTTCTGGCTGCAGGCATGTTCGTGCTACAGACCATTAATATAGCAGCAAATCTGCTGATACCTTTGCCTGTCCTTGGAGGCATTAGCTGGCATGTTGTGGGTGCGGCGCTGGTAGCAATAATATTCGCAAGTCCCTGGGCTGCAGTCCTGCTGATTACCCTTGTTCTCGCCGTGCAATCCCTCTTCGGGGATGGCGGGATAACTGTCATGGGTGCGAATATCCTGAACATGGGTATCATTGGTGGATTCTTCGGTTACTACAGTTTCATAGCTCTCTCCAAACTATCAGTAAGGCGATCCATAGCTCTATTTGCAGGCGCATGGATCAGCATGATACTTCCTGCCATTGCTCTTGTATTTGAATTATGGCTCTCAGGAACATTCCCGCTCAAGGAAGGTGTCCTCTACATGGGTATTTTTCAGGGCGCAGCAGGGATAGGTGAAGGGTTCATTACGGTCATCGTTTTCAATGCCATAATCAGGGTTAGACCAGATATCATTGTAGAAGAGGGATATAAGAAGGTCAGCACAGCAAAAGTGGCTGCTGCAGGCATTGTTGCATTTGCAGGACTTGCTATCGCTGCGCCATTCCTTGCGTCAGGCGATCCCGACGGTCTTCAACATACCACAAGCCTCCTTGTAAAAGATAATGTATACCGGACAATATCCCCCCTGTTCTCAGGTTATGCCATCCCTGGCATGGGAAAGACGGGTGAGATTACGGCTATTGTTATCGGATTTGCAGCCATACTTATATTGTGGTTCGGCGCTTCTAAAATCTTACGAACGGCTGATAAACGCAAATAGAAAATATATAGAAAATGAACATAATAGAAACACGAGATCTAACCCACGTATATAGAGGAAAGATAAAGGCACTGGACGGTATCAACTTTGCGGCAAAGCCCGGAGAACGCATCGCCATAATTGGAGCCAACGGAGCTGGGAAATCCACATTATTCAAACATTTCAATGGGATACTTAAACCAACAGGTGGCGAGGTCTTTATTAAAGGCGAGCCAATAAATAAGAAAAATATACTGGAGGTGCGAAGGACTGTGGGCGTGGTGTTCCAGAACCCAGACGACCAGATATTTGCACCGACTGTCAAACAGGACGTTGCATTTGGTCCCATGAATCTGGGTCTTCCTCCAGATGCAATCGAAAAGAGAGTGCATGAGGCACTTGAGCTTGTGCACCTCACCGGATTTGAGGAGCGAGCACCCCATCATCTGAGCATGGGTGAGAAAAAAAAGGTTGCCATGGCAGGCATACTTGCCATGCAGCCAGAAGTGCTTGTTCTGGATGAGCCCACGGCTGGACTTGATCCTGGTGGAGCGGTGCGCCTGATCAGGTTGATAAACGACATGAACAGGTATCTGGGAATAACCATAATCACAGCTACGCACGATGTTGATATCGTACCTATGCTTGCAGACAGGGTATGCATAATGTCAGGAGGCAGGATAATTGGAGATGGTGCACCTGCAAAGATCTTCTCAACAGATGAGCTTATAAAGAAAACCCACCTGCGCCTACCCATAGTGGCACAGCTCCTGGAATTGCTGAAGGATGAAGGCGTACCAGTAGACGTGAAGTTCACTCTCGAAGAAGCTAAGGATGAACTGCTGCGAGTGATGAAATAGATGCACATATCACTTAATGAACTTGAACGCGAATCTTTCAGGAAATCATTAGTCCACAGGATAGATGGAAGAGCAAAGATCCTTATGACTCTGGTAATAGTCGTATATGCGGTATGGCTCCCGCGTATGGATGCTTTGAACTTTCAGAAACTGGCGATTCTTGAAACATATCTTGTAGCACTTTTGCTGCTTTCTCGCCTTGAATTTTCCTACATTGCAATTCGGTTCGCCATAGCCATGCCCTTTGGTCTTGGCCTGGCAGTCCTTCAGCCGTTCCTTAGGCAGCCATTCATTCCAGAATATACTGTGCTTTTTATGCTGCCATTCGGACTTTCTGCCACGCGTGAAGGCGCGCTTTTTGGCGCGATCATATTTGCGAAATTCCTTGTCTCCATAACAGCAGTAATACTTCTTTCATCCACTACATCATTGAGTGAACTTGTAGCATCTGCAAGGCGCATGGGAATGCCAAAGGAAATGGCACTTCTTTTTACAATGATGGTGCGCTACCTCTTTGTATTCTCGAACATGCTTGGAAGGATAAGAAGAGCCCAGAAGACACGGTGTTTTGAACTCCTGAATAAAAAAGTCCCGCGCATCTGGACGCTTAACCAAATAGGCTACACGATAAGCTCTATGTTCATTCGTTCATATGAACAGGGTGAGCGGACATACCAGAGCATGCTCTGCCGGGGTTATAATGCGGACGGGCATGTGTACGTAGGCAGGAAGAACCTCAGGATCTCTGACGTTTCGTTCCTTGTTCTCACAGCGGGGATAATAATTGCTGCGCAGATGAGCTTGAACATGGGTTTTTATACCTAGAAGCATTAATTTAATATGCTTGAAAATAAGATTTATATGGACAACAGGAGGTATTTTATGCAGGATCGAAAGTACATAATAGAATCCAAAAGATACATTGATGAAGATGGTAAAACTACATTTGATAAATGGGTAACAAATGCAAAAGTAATTGAGATAAAACATGATGAACAATATTTAGTTTTTTTCCCGCTTGAGGGAGAATATGCAGGAAAGAAACACTATATCCCATTCTCTAATATTCACATAGTCAGGGAAGTGTAAATCCCAAAAAGTGGGACTGAAATGAACAATCATGTTTATAACAATTCACCAAGCATCGAGAAAGTAATATCATCCCCCACATCGTTGCCTATCAGGAAGGGCTGCCCCAGAACCAGTGCGGGCTCACTGCCTGCGGGGCTGCGCCAGTGGAGGAGCGCGGAGGGGAGGGGGCTGGAGATTGGAGAGAGGGGGCACAGTGAATAGTGTGAAGGGGCATGATTTTTCCTGGTTTTCTTAACCCTTTAGTGAATTATTGGTTCATTCGGTCTATATATCAATCGATTCTTCAATGAAAGTATCAACTGCCCGGATTGCATCACGACCTTCATCCAGAGAAACATGAGGTTTGAGCTTATGGATACATTGCGCCCTGGATTCGATACTATTATCTGTTTTTATTTCACGCGTAACAAAAAGCGCTGTAGCTAAACGTTCAAGCTCTGCAACATTTTTACCACCAAGTTTATTGGCGACGAATTTCACCATTGGATTGTACTTTTTCAAAGTTTTCGGATAAAGCTTTTTTATTAATTTACCGCTCCTGCCATGAATAAAGCTGGGGCCATAAGGTGGTGGTTGGGGGTGTAATTTGAGGATCGCATCTGCTCTCATAGCGGTCAATTCATCACTCAGATCAAATGAGTACGGCCCATGTTTATACAGAACAAATTCAAATTCCAGAGGAACCTTAAGCAGTTCCTGAGTGAAATACGTTGCCTTTTGAATATGGGTTTCTCCACACCAGCTTCCTTTTTCCCTGAGATTTTCTATTAACAATAGTATTACTGCATCGCGCTGTAATCTTTTCATATTTTTTCGCTCTCCTTCTTTGTAATTATAGCTTCGAAATTGCCAGAGATGATGCTTTGCGACCATTATCGAGAGGAATGGTATAAAGATAAATAGGGACGATCAAATCTCAAATCCTCTCAAATACACTGAAAACAATGGATGATAGAGTTTGTATTTTCCTCTTTCTAACTTGACAAGCAAATCTTTATTTGCAAGTCGTTCAAACAATTTTGCCTGGGATTTACCTTGAATATCAGATGGGGAAAAAATCTTATTTTTCAATTTTGCACATCTTAACAGAATTAGTTTTTCAGTATCAGTCGCTTTATTATAATCATCTTGAAATTTACTTTTTGCTAGGTGTCCGATTAAACCGGGTTTGATCTCTTCAAATTTTTCTAGGGTTAACTTTCCTGATTTCTGTGTCCTTAAGATATCATGCATCATGGTGGCAATGAAAAATGGATGCCCATCTGTTATATTATGTATTTGCTCTATTGCACTATCAGATATTTCAAGCGGTATTCCGTCTACTTGTAATGGTTTAATTATAGCCTCACTTGTACCGGACAGATCAAAACTATTAAGCTCGAACTTCTCAAACAGCCTTGTAAAAGGTTCAGCCAGTTCGTGCATCTCTGGATAGATGAATGTCGGCCCTGTAATTACAAAAAGGTATTTTGTTCCTTTGGAAGATAGCGTCTGAATGTCTGTTCTGAGATCGTATAAACTGCCTTTCCAACCTTCGGTCAACAGGTAGTGAATGTCATCTATCATTATAATCGCTAAATCAATATCACTGTTTTCCAGTTTATTCCAGAGCTTGGTCAATGCGTCAACGAGGTTGAGATTTCGTGTTTTTCTATGCAATTCAGGAGATAATGATATACTTTCGAGTTTCCACTGCTCCCAGATTTTAGCCTCTTCTTTAATTATTTCTTCAATTCTGTTTTTTAGCGGTATCGAGGTAGAATATTGCTCTGAGATAGCATCCAGAAGGCAGGTTGTAAATGCGTTTGCATTTTCACATACCGACGGTTTTAGAGAGAACAAAACAGAAAATACGTTTATTGAATCTTTCAATTCGTTATGAAGGATATCCCTGAACTTCGCAAGGGTTGAAGTCTTTCCAATACCCCAGTTTCCAAGTATTGCGATATTGTCCGGCTTGGTGTTCTTTGTTTCTGCTGCGTCCCTGACATTGTCGGTGAAGAATTTAAGAAGTTCTTCTCTGTCAGCGAAATATTGAGGCGCCACAGGCCCTTTAGCATAAAACGGATTTCCTGTCATTTTTGTCATCTCTGTCATTTTGTCGCAATTGTCATCTCTGTTACAACCTGTACCATATGAGCCTGGCTTTAATAAGACATTTCTTATGGATGAGTCGTTTGTTATAAAACATCCCTTCGCCTCTCCTCACGACCATGCTGCAAACTGCGCAGTGCTTCTTTTGAGCCATTACTTACCTTCCTTCTGTTTGTAAATGCTTTGCTCTCTTAGAGCTTCTTGCGGTGCACAACGATCTTGTGAAAACGCTTCCGCAGAAATCAAACCGCAGATGAACGCAGATTTATTGTGCTGGGTCTGCATCGGTGCGTCGCAGGCTCGTTGCCGGCGGGGTTGCGCCAGTGAAGGCGCGCGGAGGGGAGGGGATGGGGATTGGGGAGAGGGGGCGAAGTGAGTTGAAAACATTGTAATATCCTCGTATCTACATATAAAATCTATAATGATTTTGAAGTGGTTTACCTTTCGGGCGTTCTGATAGAACTTCGCCTACTCTTTTAGAAAATGCAAGTGTTATTGGTAAGTATGTTGCAAAGGCGGTAGTATTCCAATTGAGTTTTGTCAAACCTAAGATTTCCTTGCATATTTCTTTAATTTCTGAATCTCCTTTATGAGTAATCAACAAAGGTTTGGGGATACTATGTCCTGGATACGTCCTAATTCTTGGTGTATAACCTGAAGTATATAATATATGTTCACTCTCTGATAACGATATTAAAGTTCCTCTCAAAACTGGATAGGATCCCATTCGCATAAAACGAATTCCGTTATTTCTTTTAGAAATGGTCACAAAATCTTTTTTTGCATTTTGGTTAGAAGTTTCAATAGCACTCCTAAAACCAGTTTCTTCAGCCATACTGAATAATGTAGATTTATGAATCACTATTCTTGAGGGAGTTCTGCCTGCTTTTTTTATATACCTATCAATTGCATCTTTTAATAAACCCTCTGCCTGAGTTTGTGAAAGATGAAATTCATTAGTGTTTTCATCAATATAAACTTCTGTACCTCTTAAAACAAGTCCTTCTCCATTATTTGTAAAAACTTGTGCCATTGAAGTTTGAATATCTCTATTAAAACCTAATTTGTCATAATAGAAGGATATCCCAACATAACATGTGTCCTGCCTTAATTTGGCAAGCCTCCACGGCTTTCCATTTGCCTTGTAATAAAGTGCTGTAGAAAAATTCCAAGCAAACGATGCAGGATCTTGTCTCATTCTTATTTTACCCTTCTCATAATCGAGGATTGCATCGCATGTTGATTCCTTTAATAATTGAATCGGAATAGTCGATGGCAAATCCATAATCTTTCCCTTCAATGCGTTTCTAAAATCATATCCTTTGAGCTTTGGTTTCTCCTCAACTTCATTGATCCCCCAATCAGATAGAAAACGCTGATTTTGTTCTTTTAATTTTTGAATTTCTTTTTCTAATGGAGTTGATTTTACCGTTTTTGCGCCTCTTGTTCGCTCGGATATCCCACAAAACTCCTCAACATCATAAGGAACCATGCACAATATAACATGGGGTGGATTGTCCTCGTATATAGTTTCAATCTTATCGAAAAATAATTTAACAGCAGCTCCAATTCTTTCATTTGTATCTACGATATTCACTAATCTTGATATTTCATCATCCAAAATCGTCGCTTGCCAATTCTCAGACAATTCAATCGAACATTGGAATTTTGTATCTTTTGATATACCGGGAAAAGGTGGAAAAAGCCATTTATTTGTTTCATTACTTTCTATGGGGTTGCTGATTAAGCCAACTATCTTTTTTGCTTTTTCAATGGCAGATTTATTGCCTACGAGACCAAGTCTGACCTTTTCTAATAGCGAACTTTCTGTTGTAAAATGATATGGTCCAAAATATTTGAGACCTAAACGTGGATCTTTCTCTTCGTACATGCCTCCAAATACAAGATTCTGCTCTTCTAGATAAGTAGCCTCAAATTTTCTCAGAATCATCCTCTCCATAACTTATTTCATCAAATTTTTCTTCGATTTCTAATCTAAATTCTGAGGAAGGTATGTCGTAAATTATTCCTACTGGCAGTTCGACAGTTAAAGGATCAGAGCTAATTTCAAGATAATCGCTTATCTGAATATTTCCGTTATCGCCTAATTGATGCATCCAAAAAAGCACAGTATTTAGATAGCTACTGTTATATCTACTATAAGAAAGTCTGGTGATGATAGTTCCTTCCTTTGATCCTACAATAGGATTTTTTCCATCATCTGTAATAATAAAAGTGGGAAGTATCCTGAAAAGAAAATTATCTTTTCCTATTTGAATAAATTCAGGAGAAAATGCAACATGCCAATAAATGAATCTCTCTAATTGTTCAGCATACATTTTGGCAGCTACTGTTTTTGTGGCCTTTTTGTACCTACTCTGCCACTTCTCTTTTCTGCTATCTTTCTCTAAAGCATAGTAAAATTTATTAAATTTATCAAAATAATACATGCCTTTGGCGATGGCATAATGCTTTATTTCTCTATTAAGAATTTCAATGATAATTCTGTTCTTATCCTCGTTCTCTATCCAAATTTCCAATGGCTCTTTCCTGATAGTTTCTGGGAGGACAAGCTTTCTATAAATATTATCGCCGTTTGTCAAATTTTCGAACGTCACTATACTATTATTCCAAATTTTGAATTTATACATCCACTCTGGAAAAACGCCTTCTTGTTTGAGAAGAACCTTTATTGAAACATCATCAAAGTCCTTTTTCTGACCTACATATATATACTTGGGCAGTTTTGTTACTTTAAACAGATTGCTATGTATTTTTTCGTCGATTTTATCTGGCTCTCCACTTAAAACAGATATACGATACTCTTCTTTTTCTAGCCTTTTTTTAATTAACTGATGTTCATTTGAACTCGGATGTGTACTTTGCGTTCCACGGCGATAAAACAGTTCGTCTTTTGAAAAAACAAGTCTTTCTTTATCTCCTTTTCTGTATTTGCCTTCTTTATTTGGTTTTAATTCAGTGTAGGAAGGAGATATGTAAATTATAGCGAATCTATTAGATATTGAATTGATTTTTTCCTTTACTTCTTCTTTTGAACTAGAAAATAAACCTCTAAAGTCCCTATGAAATTCTCTATAAGAGATTTCAATAGGTATATCAGTAAACGAATTAAATTTTTCCTGAAGAGAAGCTTGATCTACTTCATATTCCTCTGGGAGTCCTACTGGAAGGTATAAATTGCTTTTAATTTCCTCCCAGCCTATTAAAATCCATCCACCTCCGTAGTTACTAAATGCAAAAATATCCTTTGCTAATTCGGGGAAGGATGAATCTTTCCTAGTAGATATTATTTTTTTAAAATCTAGATAAGGGCATTCCTTATTTTGCGATTTTAAAAAATCAACAATGTAGTCACTGAGTGGTTCCATTTCAACTTCATTAATGACTACACCGCCAACGATTTCTCGCATATTATATCTCCAGCTTTGCTACCTATTCTTTTTATCATCCTCAACCACGGATGCATCTTATTTGCTCAGTCTCACGCCTCTTCTTTCCATCAGACTGAATGTGTCGCAATCGTTTGTTCTCTACATATTAATGCAATATATTTCCAAATTATGTACCTGCCTTCGCTATCAAGTATGTTATAAATGGTAAAAGCGCTTTTATTCCATCACTAACCGTTTTAGAGGTTTCAACTATTTCTTTGGTTTTATCTAACCATTTTTTTAATTTTTCTATTGTTGAAATATCTGAGGGCTTCTCTAATAAGCCATCCTTAAAAGCATTTTCAGCCTCTAGAAGAGATATCAAAGTCTTAACTTCATTTTGAATATTCACATCTATATTTGTTACTACATTGGTGGTTACTATTATATTTGGTCTTTCAATTCTTTCTAGCGCCTCAAGTGCTGCATTCTTTTTAATTAACTCTTCCTTAATTTTATGGTACTCCTTTGCCATATTTTTAAATTTTTCATTGGTTTTTCTTTCATTTAATATGGTTTCCACAAACGGTTGATTAGTAATAATTGTATAAACAACATTATCTGCCTCTTTTCCATGCTCTAATTCCACGGCTCTCTCTAACTCTGCCCGAAGAGGCGATGCGAGAAAAATTTCTCTTATAACTTCAATATCTGCTTCATCTAAACCAATTTTATAGGTGGCAAGTCGTGTATATTCATCAAAAGAAAGTTTTGGATCTGGAGTTCGAGCAGTAAACTTGAGAATTGCCTCTGCAACAGATTCAGTATCTTCTTTTTTAAATTGTATTTTAGAATATATAACTAAGTAATTCAATATAGTACGGGGTTGAATTATTAACCCTAAATCGCTATCTTTCCTGAAATACGCTGCATTCAAAACCGATAATAAGTTATCAAAAGTTAGAAACCATGGACCAATGGGTTTTTTTCCATTTTTCTCTTCCAGACCTTTTCTATTTTTTGCTATTAAGCCGAGACAAAAAGCATCATGATCAAATTGTAAATCTCCCCTATGGCGAGGTTGATAATTCGGGTCACTTCTTGCTCTACCCTCATTTCTAAAGTTATCCAGAATAGGAAGAGTTGTTCTAACGTATTGAAAGACCTCCTCGTCTATAGTCTCATCAAAATCTTCTGGAATAGAATTAATTCTAAATTGATTCATTAGCATTTGTTCCCATAAATCAAGAATAGAGATATATTCATGCCAGGAGATAATTTTTTGCCTTCTGAAATCTGATACAAATTGACTTTTTATAATTCCATGCATCTTTGATTGATAGAGACTGTCCATTTCATGTTTTGAACCATTTATAACCCTCCACATCTCCTGCTTTGTTCTGGGTGCAAAATATAGAGGAATATTAGAATTTGAACATTGCTTTGCCACCGCAGACGCTAATGGATGAAGTGGATCCGTTTTGCACATTAGAGCCGCTAAGAACGATGTATCAATTAATAAAAATTTTATATTTTCTAAAAAATTTATAGTTGGCATCTCTTGTTCACGCATCAATAAATCTAAGTTAATAAGTTTAGAATAATTGTCAAATATAAATTTTAAAAGATGCGAAGATTTTAAACCGAGAAAAGAATAAACTATTTCGGAATACCTTTTAGATAAATTTTTTGATAAGAATGATTTACTGCCACATTCTTCTATAACTAATTTAAAATCATCAATAGGAAGAGACTCTATTTGATTTGCCAAATAATTAGATGAAATCGTAAATCTTCTTAGCAACTTAAGTAATGTTAGATCAAAAATTTCTTTTGCATCTCTATCTATATAAGGATCGTAATCCTTGTATTGTTTCTTCAAGTAAATCAAGAATTCTCCCCAAACTGATTTGGTTAAGTCACCAAAATCTGGAAGTGTTATCTTTTGATTTAGTTTGTATTTCAATCCATCAATATGTTGAATAATGGCTTCTGATTCCAATTGATTTAAAATGTCTATTATTATTTCATTTTCAATTTCACACTTTGTGATATTTTTTATGCTTTTTGACAAGTCTTTTATTTCAAACTCAGATTCAGCTTTGAATGTAGATAATGATGCAAGCACAAATGATTTACGAATTTCTTTTCGACGTTCAAGTAATGGTCCTTTTGTGAGTACCGATAATCTAACTAGAATATCGGCATTAGGAGACTCTTCTTCACAATTAGTTATTTCATGATCTTTACTTTGTTGCATTTTTCAGACTCACACCCCCACCCCGTACCTCTTCCTGTCCTTCAGCTCTTGCTTCTTCCCCTCATTCCATCCGCTCACAGCCTGGATATACCCGGTCACCCTGCTCAGATGCTCCACATTCTCGCTCTCGCAATTCGGGCACTCCTTCAGCAGCCCTGACGCCACATGGAAATCATCCATGCACACCGTCATGTCCTTCGTGAAAGCAAAGTAACCCACCTGCGTGTTCTTCGCAATGTTCATGGCGAACTCCTTGAGCCCGTGCGGGTCAGGTGCAGCTTCACCCATCCAGATATGCAGGATATTGCCTCCGTCCACAATAGGGAAGAAGGTCTCCTCAAGTTTGATCCTCTGCGGAAGTGACACCTCTGCGCTCGGGGGAACGTGCGTGCCGTTGGTGTAGTATATCGGCAGGTCGCGCGTCTGGTGGATGCGCCGCAGCGCCTCGGGCACATTGCCTTTGATTATAGGCTCTGCACACTTCTTATATTCAGCGTGCAATAAGTCAGATACCGCAAAGCGTTGCGCCGTTGTCTCAGCCGGGGTGCGGGCAAGGGCTATCTCCATGCCATGTTTTTCGCTCAATTCCTTTGCGTAGAATTTCATTTCGAACATCGCCCTGATGGCAAGCCTGCGCGCATCCTCGCTCTCGTATATCTGCTTGCCCGTATGGTGCTGAATCATCTCGTTGATCCCGATAACTCCTATGGTATAGACAAGTGATTTCAGGTCAACAGCTATCTCGCCGCGTCCCATCGTTATTGGATCCTTGGGTCTCTGTGTCGCAAAAGGCATCCTGTTGCTCTTGATAATATTATCCATCCATTTCCTCTTCACCCTGAAGAGTTCAATAGACCTGTCCATCAACAGCTTCAGTTCAGCAAAGAGAGCCTCATCACTCTTATTCGCCTTGTAAGCAGCGCGCGGGCAGTTGATGGAAACAACCTGCCAGGCTCCCATCGAGAAATGCTTCCCATCCTTGAAGTACAGCTTTTGCTCGAATTCGCTGTCCTTCTCATGCGAGGAAGAAAAGTTGTATGCGCAGCACTGGTAGCAGCTTATGCCCTTCCCAGAGCCGCGGTATTCTGGAAGCTGGTTGTCGAAATACGGCGCGCCGAACTTTGCCGCAAGCTCGAACGCTTTTGTGTAGAGTTCGTCATAGCTCAGTATCTCAGGATGCGCCCGGTTGAACTCGGCATCCTCTTCCATGAAATCTGGTTCGATACTTATCTCAGGCTTGGGGAAATTGAAAGGTTTGCCCCAGTAATCGCCTTTTAGCATCACGTTCATGAGCGCCTCAAAACCCAGCCGCGTCTCCCGCTCGAACTCGCCGTAAGTGCGCAGCTTCGCCTGTGTGCCATCCCATACCTTACCCTTGTACACAACTGGTTTGTCGCGCCAGAGCTTTGGTATACCCGGGGACAGCTGCACGGAGGAAAATACAAGCTGCCCTCCGCGGGCTACCATCATCTGTGTCATCTCATAAACGAACATCTGCATGAGCTGCTCTATCTCGTCATAGCTCATGCCCTCAAAATAAGGCGCCATAAAGGTAAGGAAATTATAGAATCCCTGACCTCCCGCAAAGTTGGTCTGCGCGCTTCCAAGGGCTTTCACTGCATGAAGAATAGCCACTTCTGCTTTCTTGGCAGGGCCTGCTACGCTGGCCTTTGTGCCACTGCCGTCGGGCATGAGACCGTAGTAAAAGAAGTAGCGGAGGTCCCAATCCTGGCAAAAAGCACGTGTGCCAAGGTATTCCAGGTCGTGGATATGTATGTCCCCGTTCAGATGCGCGTCAGCCAGCTTTGGCGGCAGCATCAGAAGATACTGTTCCTTGCTCATCTTGTCAGCTTTCTTCTTGTGGCTTGTCTCCGCGTTCTCCTGCAGGTTGGCGTTGTCGTTAGCCTCAAAGCCAGTGCCCATATCTATCTTATAGGCATCATAGACCGGGGTTCCAACTCTTGTAGAGATGTTTCGCCATTCAGTATGACCGCGCTCAAGAAGTATAATATTGACAAGCTCGCGCACAAGAGGGCCCGAGAGGAATTTTACGCCCATGTCTTTTATTCTTTTTTCGGCTTCCTTGGCAATATCTCTCGCTTCTTCCTCTGTTATGGCAGGTTTCTGGAGGAACTGCTCACCAAGCTTTGTTTCTTTTATAAGCTGGCTTACGATGGCATTCCTGTCCCATTCCATGAGATGCCCGTCAGTCGTCCTTACTTTCGGGATAACTGATACAGAATAACCACCCAGTGTCTTCTGAACTCTCTGGATTTCCCTTACCTGGACTTTAACCGGCTCATTTACTTTGGTCTTTGCCCTTAGAAAAGCCTCAGTAACTTCATTTCTGTTCTCCTCGAGAAGATTCGATATCTGAACCTCAACATATTTGCCCATCGTATTCCTCCTTGTGTTAGTTTACGGGAGACATACCCGTTTTTCTTAGCTCTTAAGTAGACTTTCCAGCCTGCTTTGATCGATCCTTTCCTGACTGAAAAGCTCTTTTGTCGTAAAGAATCTGCTACCGACCTGCAGCACGGGCGCGGACATAGTGAACACGCCATTCATACGCAATTCGGTAAGCGCTGCCGGAGTAGCCATGTCAACTTCTTTATACTGTATATTCTTGTTTTCGAGAAATTGCTTTAGTACCCTGCAATTTGGACAATTGGCAGTCGAATATATTTGTATCTCTTGCATAGCCGTCTCCTTGTAACATATCAATTGATCTCTGAAGCATATAATATTTTTTCACACCACATCTGGATACAATAATTGTTATATTTTATCCGGTTTGTTATCAAATATGATAAAGTAGTATCTATTTTATTATCATATTTGTATCCATATATGTTACCATGTATACGTCATATTCGTTATCATATTTTTGAAAAAAATATGGAAGAAAATAATTATGTATTAGACCATAGTGTTAAGCCATATTTATGTTCCTCAAATTCAAAGACGAAGTTTCATCAGTACTCACAAAAGCGCTAAAAGATGCCGGTTTCGAGGCAGACGACCTTGCTCTGGACGAATCGCCTCATGCAGATGTTTCATCATCAGTTGCATTTCGGCTTGCGCCGAAATACAAGAAAAGCCCGAAGCAGATATGCGAAGCGATCCACATGCATGTTAAGATACTGCCAGACTCTTATATAGATCGGGCAGAGGCGGCAGGACCATACATCAACTTTTTTTCAAGCCGTGCTTACCTGAACGAGACAGTGCTGCGAGTCATGCTTGACAGGGAAAATTTCGGGAACCTGAACAACACAGGAAAGGTCATACTTGAGCACACCTCTGCCAACCCGGACGGCCCTTTGCACATTGGTCATATCAGGAATTCAGTGATCGGGGATACACTTGCCCGAATATTAAAACGCGCAGGTTATGATGTAGAGACCCAGTATTATATCAACGACATGGGGAGGCAGATCGCGGTTGTGGTCTGGGGACTTATGAATTTCAAGTTCGACGCAGCGAAAAAGAAAGACCACGCCATAGCAGACGTGTATATCGCAGCGAACAAGACACTTGTTGATGAAAAGGAGCACTCACCCGAAGTTGACGCAATAATGAAACAATACGAGGTCGGGGACGCAGATACCAACCGGAAATTCAAGGACGCCATCGATACAGCCATGGAAGGGATAGAACAAACGCTTGATCGCATGAACATCCATCACGATAAGTTCGTATGGGAATCGCAGTTCGTGCGCACAGGCGAAGTGAACAGGATGATGGACCGCGTCAAAAAACTCGATAATACCATTTTTAAAGATGGAGCTTTCATGGTTGATCTGAAAGAGGCAGGCATCGAAAAAACCCTTGTCATCCAGCGCTCTGACGGCACATCGCTCTATACAACACGTGATCTTACATACCACGAATGGAAAGCAACCCAGTGTGACAGAATGATAGATATCCTGGGAGCAGACCACAAGCTCATTTCATCACAGCTCAAAGCAGTTCTTCGGATTCTGGGACTGCAGGAACCCGAAGTCGTTATCTTCGAGTTCGTGTCACTCCCCGAAGGCTCGATGAGCACGCGGCGCGGTGTGTTCATTTCTGCCGACGAACTGCTCGATGAAGTGAAGAAAGCCGCATATTCTGAAGTGAGCAAAAAGCGTCCTGATACAGACGAGGAATTCAAGCAAAAAGTGGCAGAGTTCGTTAGCATCGGTGCTGTCAGGTACGATATCGTGCGAGTCTCCCCTGAAAAAGCCACGACCTTTGACTGGGCTGAAGCTGTTGACTTTGAAAAGCAGGGCGCGCCTTTTATCCAGTATGCTCATGCCAGAGCATGCAGCATCATAAAGAACGCGAAGGATGAAGGCATCACATTCGAGGAATTTGATGCCGGTATCCTGCTTGAAGATCAGGAGACAGCGCTCATTAAGAAGCTTTCGGTATTTGAGAACGCGATCGATAAAGCTGCGCGCGAGCTTAAGCCCAACCTTATTGCAATTTATGCAAGGGAACTTGCAGACGCATTTAACCAGTTCTACAGGTATGTCCCTGTCATAAGCGCAGAGCCGGAGTTCCAAGCAGCGCGGCTTGCGCTTGTGGAATGTTCACGCATCGTGCTTGCCAATTCCCTTGACACGCTTGGAATAGTTGCACCTGAATCAATGTAGTTCATGAAAATAATTTCTGTCGTGGGTTATAAAAAAACAGGTAAGACCACATTAGTGGAACGGCTTATAAAGGCGCTCAAGAAACACGGTACAGTAGGCACGATAAAGCACATGCAAGAACACAGCCTGCACACGCCGGATACTGATACCTGGAAACATTCAAGAGCTGGAGCTGATGTTGTGATAGGGGTAACGCCGCATGAGCTTGTAAAATTCTCTAATGATAACAGCCTTGACCGTGCCCTTTCTGAACTTGCAGATGAAGGTATGGATTTTGCTGTTGTTGAGGGATGGAAGGAGAGCACGCTCCCGAAAATCGCTCTTGGTGATGTTGGGGTCCCGAATATCATACTAAGGCTGGACAGACAGGAGAACGCCAAGATCGATAATGAAGATATTGATATTATTGTTGATCTGGTGCAGAAGCAGCCGGAGTTCCATACAATTCAATCACTTGTAAAAAAGACCAGACGTTCTGGAAATATCGATAAAGCAGGAGCTATCGGTACGTTCACAGGCATAGTCAGGGCGGTTTCAGAGAATGCAAGAACAGAATTCCTTGAATTTGAGTCATACGGCGAAGTTGCACACCTGAAAATGGATGAAATATGCGCCCAGCTAAAACAGAGAGACGGCATCACCGATGTATTGATGCACCACAGGACAGGCATCATCAGGAAGGGGGAGGATATCGTATATATTGTTGTGGCAGCATGTCACAGGGAGCAGATGTTCCCCGTGCTAAGTGAAGCAATAGAACGGCTCAAAAGGGAAGTTCCCATATGGAAGAAAGAGCATGCTCTTGAAGGCGAGTGGTGGGTGCATGATACCACGGGGAAAAAATTAGAACGATAATATTGAACCTTTTGACATTGCCCAAACGGCTCCCGTAAATTACAGGTTCCCACGCAATCTTTCCGCGTGCAGTATTCTTTTTACAGCGAGCTGATATGCTGCGCGCCTCATGCTGCCACTCTCTTGCGTGCAAATTCCATATACATCATTGAAAGAAGCTACCATGGTTGCCTTTAGCTTTTCCAGTACCTTATCTTCCTCCCAGTAATCGTTGTTCAGGTTCTGGACCCATTCAAAAAAGCTTACAACAACGCCTCCGGCATTGGCAAGGATGTCGGGAATGACAAGTATTTTTTTATCCAGGAATACCCCGTCCGCCTCTATCGTTGTGGGGGCATTGGCAAGTTCCAGGATAACTTTTGCCTTTACATCTTTTGCATTATATTCATTGAGCTGCTCGGAGAGTGCGGCAGGGATGAGTATGTCGCAGTCTGAGACCATCAGTTCTTCGTTCGTGATATTTTTGCTGCCAGGAAAATCTACAACGCTTCCAGTTTCTTGTTTGTGATTCATCACTTCAGTTATATTAAGACCGTCTTTATTTATGATACCTCCTTTGGAGTCGCTTACCGCGGTTATTTTATACCCGGTCTGATGGAGTATGCGCGCCGCGTTCTCGCCCACATTCCCGAAACCCTGTATCGCTATGCAGGATTTTGCCTTATTCATTTTTATCTTTTTCATGGCTTCCTCAAGGACATGGATGCCTCCTAAAGACGTTGAATAGCTCCTGGCTTTACTTCCCCCGAGTTCGATAGGTTTTCCTGTCACGACCCCGGGAACGTGTTCCCCCTTTATCCGTTCGAATTCATCCAGTATCCAGGCCATGATCTTCTCATCAGTGTAAACATCAGGAGCTGGTATGTCTTTGTAGGGCCCTATGTAGTCAGAGATCGCACGTATGTAACCACGTGTCACCAGCTCAAGCTCTCTCCTGCTGAGTTCCTTGGGATTCACAGCGACCCCGCCTTTTGATCCCCCGAACGGTATATTCACAACTGCACATTTGAGTGTCATAAGAAATGCAAGGTCTCTCACATCGTCAAGCGTCAGCTCAGGATGGAACCTTATTCCTCCTTTGGTCGGACCTCTTGCATCATTATATTGTACCCTGTGCCCCAGGAACATTTTCGTTTTCCCCGAGTCCATGTGCACGGGAAAATGAACTGTAAATGAACGCCTGGGCATATCCAGGAGGTCAAGTTCTTCTGTTGACAATTCTAGGTAAATATACAGGTTCTCTAGCTCACTCATGCATTTCTTGCAGAGGTTGCCTTCGTCTAAATGTATTCTTTCATGATGTTTAACAATCATGTTTCATTCTCCACCATGATTATTTGATATATCTTTAAAGTTAATAAGGTTTGCATAATCTGAAAAATCAGCAGTGCTAATGTAGAATGGGTCTTTCCGTATCCTTAACGCAATATTTATATAAAGGAAACTCCCTTCCGCTTCCGAGCGTGTAATAACGCTATAAATTGTTAAAATACAGAAGAGCAAATAATGCTCTAAAAGACCCAATCTGGAGGAATTATGAATCTTAGACAACCCAATGCGAATGAAGTGTCGCAGACCTATAATCGGTCAAAGAGCGTATCCCCGATGTCAGGGATATGCACAAGATGTTTGGATGGATGCCGCGGCAACTGTGAAATATTCAAATCCTCATTCAGAGGACGCGAAGTAATATATCCCGGACCTTTCGGGAACATTACAGCAGGCGCGGACAAGAACTACCCTGTTGATTATTCTCACCTGAACATACAGGGATATGCTGTTGGCGCTTTCGGGCTTCCGGAAGGAGAAGATCCAAATCCGGATACTGCAATTTTCCCGAGAGTGAACACAGAAACAGAGTACGGCTGGAGTCAGAAAGTTCGTATGAAAGTGCCCATATTCACTGGCGCCCTTGGATCGACCGAGATCGCACGCAAGAACTGGGAACACTTCGCAGCAGGCGCTGCCATCTCAGGCATCACGCTCGTTTGTGGCGAAAACGTGTGCGGCATTGACCCAGGACTTGTTCTTGACGGCCACAAGAAGATCAAGGCATCCCCTGAAATGGACAGGCGAATCACCACTTATAAGAAATATCATGAAGGATATGGCGAAATACTTGTCCAGATGAACGTGGAAGATACAAGGCTTGGAGTTGCTGAATATGTTTCATCAAAGCACGACCTTGATACCATTGAACTTAAATGGGGACAGGGCGCAAAATGCATAGGTGGCGAAATAAAAGTAAATACTATTGAGCGAGCCATTGAACTCAAGAAAAGAGGATACATCGTAACACCCGATCCTCAGGATCCGGCAATAGCAATTGCATATAAAGAAACAGCGATAAAAGAGTTCGAGAGACACTCAAGGCTTGGATTTGTCACAAAAGATGGATTCATGGATGAAGTAGACCGCCTCCGTGATCTTGGATTCAAGAGAGTGACCCTCAAAACGGGCGCATATTCCATGGTCGAGCTTGCAATGGCGATCAAATACTGCTCAGAGGCAAAAATAGACCTTCTGACCATTGACGGCGCACCTGGCGGAACAGGCATGAGCCCGTGGCCAATGATGGAAGAATGGGGCATCCCGACATTCTACCTGCAGTCGCTTGCTTATGAGTTCGCAGAAAAGTTGAGCAAGAAAGGAGAGAGAGTACCAGACCTTGCAATGGCAGGCGGTTTCTCAAGCGAGGACGGCGTGTACAAGGCTCTTGCAATGGGTTCACCATACTTCAAAGCGGTCTGCATGGGACGCGCTCTGATGATACCCGGTTTCGTGGGCAAGAACATCGGCAAATGGATAGATGAGAATGACCTCCCCAAGACAGTTTCTGAATTCGGAACAAGACCAGAGGAGATATTCGTGTGCTACGAAGAGCTTTCACAGCGCTTTGGCGACGACATGAAGAACCTCCCGCTTGGCGCGCTGGGTATCTACACATACGCCCAGAGGTTCAGGACAGGACTGCAACAGCTTATGGCAGGATCGAGACGGTTCAACCTCTCTACCATAAACAGGAACGATGTCATGTCGCTCACAGAAGAAGCTTCAAAGATCTCAGGTATCCCATATGTTATGAATGCATACAGGGAAACCGCAGAAGCAATACTTGATGAGTAATTGAAAAAGAAAGGACCAAACAACGAACTGGTACGAACCGATACGAACTCACGCCACTGGAGTTCGTAAGAGTTCGCATACCTTCGTTGTTAATTCCAATCTGTTACTATTTTTTCTTCAGAGTGTTTTCTATCCCGCCGCGCTTTTTCCTCAACGACCTTATACTTAGATAATAATAACCTGAGATCACAACAACACATAATATCATTATAATTGAAAAATAATACATTAAAACTGGTGCATCTTTCTGGTAGTATTTTACCGATATCTGGTATGGATACGGGTTTTGCCATATCAAAACTTCTCTTCCCATAGCGTCGGTTGTAACATTATCTGGTTCTGGAGTAGGTATGCCCAGGTACCTTGAACCCGTGGTATGACCCGGAGGCAGAACAACTCTGACGCTTGTGTTCTCTTTTGTGGTTCTGGCGAAATCAAGACCATCGGATTGAGTGAAGGCCACAAAGCCAGAAAATTCTGAACTGAAATCGAACCTGATATAACTCCTTCCCATTATAGGCTCTGAAGTTACATTGAAAGTCACATTCATTCCAGAATAATTCACAGCCACAGGATCTTTGAAATTCGTTTCTGTGCTGTCGTCGAGCATGTATTTGATCGTGGTTTCGTTGGAAACGCTGTCCACCACTTTAACTGAAGATGCATTGAGGTAGTATATTGTTGAGTTATCAATTCCTGGAAGCTCATACATCCCTGGAGCCCCGGCAGGGACCTCAGAAGTAATACATCCCGCTGTAAAAATAGATAGCAGAAGAATCGGGAACCACAACTTCATTACTGCACCAGCATGATATCTGGCTCGATCTTTAATAGTTCAAGACCATCCTTGAATATGCGGATCGTGCCACCGCTAGAAGATACAGTAACAGCTATTGTTTCTGTATCCCGCGTAATGGCTGCGGCTGAAGTATGTCTTCCTCCAAGCCCTTTTTGCACGGACATGTCCTTCGCATCGATATCAAGATATCTGCCTGCTGCGCGTATCATTCCTTTACCAGTGATCACATAGATCCCATCTATCTGGGCAAAACTTTTCACAGTCTCCCAGCATTCTGGATTTACAATATTGCAATTATTAGTCTGCCCTTCGAATGGATTCATCACAAGAGGGTGAGACCGCCGCATCACTTCGTTCGAATCCCCGATAATAAAAGCTGTTCCGAATGATTTTCCTTCATGTCCCTGGCTTGCTATTTCAAGTGCGACATTCAGAACAGACCTCAGAACGCTTGCATCTACCCTTTCTGTGCACTCCTTGAGCTTTTTCATTATCTTGTTCGTTGAAAGGTCGTATATTACGATAGCATCGCTGTCATTCATTCTTATTATTCCAACAACAAGACCACCGCAATCAAGCAGATTATTTATATAAGCGATAACAGCAGCATCGCCGATATCATTAGACGCACCACGTGCCCTGGTTTCAACTTTATCATAAATATTGGTATTATTTTCTTCGATGTAACGGGTGAGCTCGTTTATCATCGTGGATTTTCTGGGTGTGAATACAAAAAAAGGGATGCTGGATGGTATTTTCAGAGGTTCTTCTGAGAATGTGATGATTGCTGAAGCGTTAAGGTCGTATGCCATCTCAACTGCTGCTGTGGTGAGAAGAGTTAGATCTCTAGTACCAGAAGTTGTTTTTCGTGTTTTTGAAAACACTTCCATGTTTTTTGGTTTTTGTAGGGCGGCAGGGCTCAGTGTGACAGCTTCCATAATCATCTCATCATTATAATAATTATCAGAACTGTTATATATAGTTTGAGATGATGAGAATGATTCGGATGATGCCGATAATGCATATAATATAGATGATGGTTGTTGAGTTTCTATCTGTTCCATTTCACACAATTCCATTGAGTTTTGAAAAATATTCCTCATTCGAAGGTATCCTCCCTAATGTTGAAACAACAGCTGCCAGTTCTGCCGAACCTAAATATACTTTCGCATTCTTACCCATGCGGTTATCAAAATTGCGCGTGGACGTGGAGAAAACAAATGCGTTATCCGCAACCCTTGCCTGGTTACCCATGCACAGGCTGCATCCCGGTATTTCCATTCGTGCTCCAAACTTTCTAAATACGTCATATTCACCCATCTGTTTAAGATTTTCTTCAACCAGTCTTGTGGGTGGCGAGATCCATAGCTTCGATGCGCTCTTACCCTCTTTCCTGATTATCGATGCAGCATTCTTGAAATGACTTAAATTCGTCATGCATGAGCCAATAAAGACCTCGTCTATCTTTTCACCCGCCACCTCAGAGAGGGGCTTAATGTAGTCAGGATCATTGGGACATGCAAGCAGTGGTTCTCTGATCTCTGATAGGTCGATTTCTATTGTATCCGCATATTCCGCATCATAATCCTTTTTAATAAGCGCTGGATGAGAAAGCCATTCTTCCATTTCCTTTATCCGGTTTTCAAGAGCAGCACAAGAATAACCCCCTTTTGATAGTGAATTCAATATTGAAATGCTGTCATTCAAATACAGGGAGACTTTTTCCTCTGAAAGTGCGATCACCGCTGCTTCAGCCGAACGTTCAGCGCTTGAATCGGTGAGCTCAAATGCTTCCTCAACAGAGAGATCAAGTCCTTCTATCTCCATTATCCTTCCATTGAACACGTTCTTCTTATTCTTCTTAACGAGAGAAAGTTTTCCCTGCTGCAATGCAAAATAGGGAATGGCATTCACTGCATCCCTCAGGAAAATCCCTTTCTGAAGTTTTCCCCTGAACCGCACAAGCACGCTTTCAGGCATATCTAAGGGCATGAAGCCGAGGGCAGCAGCAAAAGCCACAAGACCGCTTCCCGCCGGGAAAGAAATGCCGATGGGGAATCGCGTGTGGCTGTCACCTCCTGTTCCAACCGTATCTGGAAGGAGCATCCTGTTCAACCAGGAATGGATTATGCCATCCCCCGGCTTTAACACCACACCGCCTCTGTTTTTAAAGAACTGCGAAAGATCAATATGCATCTTCCTGTCCTCTGGAGTAGGATATGCTGCGGTGTGACAGAATGACTGCATCACAAGAGGTGCTCCGAATTGAAGGCAGACGAGTTCTTTGATCTCATCAGCGGTCATGGGACCAGTGGTGTCCTGAGAACCTACTGTGGTAATTTTCGGAAGGCATGACTGACCTGGACGGACGCCTGCAATACCGCACGCTTTCCCGACCATTTTCTGCGCCATGGTGTATCCTCGGCTGGATTCCTGCAGTACTGCGGGTTGGATGAACAATTCTTTTCTTTTTCCGAGTGCAACCTGGGCTTTTCTTGTGAGTTCTTTTCCGATAATAAGTGAAAGCCTGCCGCCTGCCCTGTATTCATCAGGAAGTGTTTCAGGTTCAAGCCTGAATTCCGTTATCTTGCTCCCTTTTTCATCAAGTATAATGTGCCGAACAAAATCTATTGTAATTATCATTCCGCTTTTCAGTTCAGACACATCGCATCTTATGGGAATGGCGCCGCTGTCACGGGCAGTATTGAAAAATATCGGAGCTATCTGGCTTCCCAGAATGATGCCGTCCCTGTGTTTGTTCGGAACTCCGGGAATGTCTTCGCCTATCCACCAGATAACAGAATTCATGGCTGATTTCCTGCTGCTGCCAGTTCCGACAACATCGGCTACAAAAGCTATCTGATGCCCCTTTTTTTTAAGCCCTTCAATTTCAGAAATAGCGTTGTGGTACCGGTTCTCCAGCATATGGAGAGCGTGGAGCGGGATGTCAGGGCGGCTTGTAGCCCGAGATGCAGGAGATAGGTCGTCTGTGTTTACCTCACCTGGCACCTTGAAAACGGTTACTTTCATTGAATCAGGAAGTCCAGGGCAACGAGTGAACCATTCAGCCTTCGCCCAGCTTTCAATGACTTTTCTGGCATGTGGATTTGATCCTGATAGTTCGAGAATTTTGTCAAAGAAGCTGAAAACAAGTATCGTATCTGAGAGTGCTTCTGCCGCTAAGCCTCCAAGCTCGTTATCTTCAAGAAGTTCAATAAGTGTTTCAAGGTTATACCCTCCTTTCATCATTCCAAGCATCTTTACTGCATCTCGCGGTGAGATAATCGGGGACTGTTTTTCACCAAGTGCTATGCATCTGAGAACATTTGCTTTTTCAAGTGCAGCAGGGTCAACTCCTGGAGGGACGTGCTCCTTGAACAATTTGAGTATCTGTTCCTGCTCTCCCGTGGGCGTATCAAATACAAGGTCTGAAAGAGCTGATACCTGAGGCGCTGATAATTGCAGTGGGGGAATGCCTTTGTTTTGGCGCTCTGTAGTGTGAGTCTGGTAATCTTGAAGCACTGTTGGGATCATTGACATCCTGAATGCACTAATGTTCTATTAATTTAACGATGCTGCAGTGATTGTGGTATCTCTAAACCTGAGAAAAATTACTTAACCCAGCATGTGAACATAGCACAAGATGAAACTAAGTGATTTCGATTATCACCTGCCAAAAGAACTCATAGCCCAGTCTCCTATCGAACCAAGGGATGCTTCAAGGCTCATGGTGCTTGGAAAAACCCTGGAGCATCGTTGTTTTTCAGATATCCTTGATTATCTTGAAAATGGTGATACCCTTGTGTTGAACGATTCCCGTGTTATCCCTGCAAAACTCCAGGGAAAAAAAAGCACGGGCGGGCGTGTTGAAGCGCTCGTAGTCTCGAAATCTGGCGCCGGATATGAGTGCCTCATACAGGGAAAGAACATCCATGAAGGAACAATGCTTCATTTCGGGGAACTTAAAGCTACTGTTCTTGAAGTTAAGATGGATAACTCAGGCGCCAGGTACCTTGTTGAATTCAACTGCAACGGGAACCTGAATGACATCCTCGAAAAAGTAGGCGAAGCGCCGCTGCCACCCTATATAAAGCAAAAACTGGAGGACAGGGAGCGCTACCAGACAGTGTATGCAAGGGAGAACGGCTCAATAGCAGCACCCACAGCAGGTCTTCATTTTACGGGCGAACTTCTTTACAGGATAAAGAAAAAAGGCGTCAATGTGGCGTGTGTCACGCTTCACGTAAGCCCGGGAACATTCACACCGGTTAAAGCCGAGAATATAGAAGAGCATATCATGGAACCTGAGTATGTTTCTGTCAGCCAGGAAAACGCAGATATTATAAACAGAACGGAAGGAAAACTCATAGCAGCAGGTACCACTTCCGCAAAAGCCATTGAAAGCTCATGCGTGGACGGAAGGATCGCAGCAAAAGAAGAATTAAGCAGGCTATTCATATATCCTCCGTACAGGTTCAGATCAAGGATCGATGCATTGATCACGAATTTCCATCTTCCCAAATCCACTCTTCTTATGTTAGTAAGCGCATTTGCTGGAAGGGAAAGGCTTCTGACCGCTTATTCTGAAGCCATATTGAATTCATACAGGTTTTACAGCTTCGGCGATGCGATGCTTGTTTTCAGATAGGGTATCATGTTCGAACTTATCCATACAGATAAAAATACAGGAGCAAGGGTTGGAAAACTCAAGACTAACCATGGGATAATAGATACGCCGGCGTTCATGCCTGTGGCGACAAAAGGCACTGTTAAGACCATCATCCCTGAAGAGCTGAGTGAAATGGGCACGCAGGCGCTTATCAGCAATGCATTTCATCTTTTACTTGCTCCGGGCATGGAGGTCATAAGGAAAAGTGGAGGGCTTCATAAGTTCATGCACTGGGACCGGGCTATATTCACTGACAGTGGTGGTTTCCAGATGATACGCAAGGATTTCCCTTTCAAGATCTCGGATGAAGGATTTACCTACAAGAATCCGCGCGATGGGAAAAAGTATTCCTATACTCCAGAGTCCTGTCTTGAAAACCAGAAGATCATTGGCACTGACGTTGCCATGATACTTGATGAGTGCCCTGCATATGGCAGCGATCACAGCGCTATTGAAGCTTCAACTGCGAGGACTATTCGGTGGGCAGAAAGGGCAAAGAGCATTGAGGCGAACTCAGGTCAGCTTTTTTTTGCGATACTCCAGGGCGGAACGTTCGCAGAATTACGCAAAAAATGCGCCGAAGAACTTGTAGAGATGGATTTTGACGGCTACGGGATAGGGGGTCTGTCCATTGGTGAACCCAAAGAAATAATGAACGAGGTATTAAAGTCAAGCGTGCCGCTTGTGCCTGAAGACAAGCCGCGCTATCTCATGGGCGTTGGTTCACCGGTTGAACTTTTAACCGCTATCGAGTCGGGTGTAGATATTTTTGATAGCGCCTTCCCCACGCGAAATGCACGACACCAGACCCTGATGACATCGAGGGGAAATATTGACATTGCCCGTGCTAAATTCACTCTGGATTTATCTCCCATCGATGAAAATTGTGATTGCTATACATGCAGGAACTATACGAGGGCGTATCTACATCATCTTTTCAAGGAGTCAGAACTGCTTGCACTGCGTTTAGCCTCGATCCATAACCTGCATTTCATGCAATGGATCGTATTGGAGGCCAGGGAGGCGATACTGGAGGATAGATTTGTGGATTTCAAGAAAAGTGTGCTCAATGGATTATCTACTTCTCAATTTTCTGCTCCATCTGGTTGATATAAGTGCTACTGTAATTACTCCAATACGCTATATGCTGATATAATAGGGGTGTGCCACCAAATTGCCTCCGAAGTCCCTATTATTTTCTATCCAATCTGATCTTAATAATTTGAAATATTGTCCTAAAAATATTTGGTCTGAATTTTTTCCGATCATTATGACTGCACTGAAAAGATTTCCTTTTATTAAGTTTAAGGTTTCTTCAGAATATGGCCATGCTGTGAAATTATAAACTATAATATGATCATGCAGCATTGCCATTTTATTCCATTCAATGACAGCTCCTATAGTTTCTTTCTCACCACATAGATCCATTATGGTGGAAAGAGACCCGAATACTATAGTCCCGGGGGGAAATTGTTTTATTATATGTATTATTATTTTATTAAATTCTTCTATGTCTTCTGGATTTGAAACAACGAATTTTTCTTTCGATTGGGCACTGATCAACG
>JAUSDC010000169.1 GCA_030650845.1 Candidatus Methanoperedens sp. | reverse complement strand
CCCGCTATAGCGCACCTGATAGTCATTACGTTCATATCCACAGAATCCATCAGTTCAAGGACTGATAGAGGAGTTTCCCCTTTAGAAATGCCTCTTGCACGGAATTCCCTGAACGTCTGAACTATAACTGGATGCTTCAAGCCTGCTTCTGCCATCAATTTTTCTTCTGCAAAGATGTGTTTTGGCTCACCAGACCTGAAAACCTTTCCCTTATTAAGAATATAAACCCTGTCAGCCCATGATGCTGCAAGATCGGAATCGTGTGTGGATATGATTATTGTTTTTCCCTCATCATTAAATTCGTCAAGGAGTTCCATCGTTCCTGTGACACCTGTTGCATCAAGACCTGCTGTTGGCTCATCAAGCACAAGCACATCAGGTTCCATTGCAACAACTCCAGCGATGGCCACTCTTTTTTTCTGCCCACCGCTAAGGTTGGCAGGATTTTTTTGCGCCAGTTCCTCAATATCGAACCTGTGCATCACTTCAAGTACCCTTTCATTCACAGCTTGCTGCTTTAGTCCAAGATTTTTTGGACCGAAGGCGATATCTTCAAAAACAGTGGGTCCGAACAACTGGCTATCAGGGTTCTGGAATACAAGACCGACCCTTTTCCTTACCAGATCCATGTTATCTTTACGGATGTCATCACCAAATACTTTTATCTCACCACCCGTGGGTTTAAAAAGACCATTAAAATGATAGAACAGCGTGCTCTTTCCGCTTCCGTTAGGACCGAGCACTGCAACCCTTTCACCGCAGCCTGCTTCAAAATCCACGCCTGAGAGAGCCTTTGTCCCGTCTGGATAGATATGCATAAGACCTGTGGTTTTTATTGCCTTCATTGTAACCTCATATGGACCTGTCAAGAAAAACAATGCCCAGTAACCCTGAAACAAGTAGAATGATCGGAATCATATCAGTCATGCCTATGGGAGAGAGGTCATGCGAGTACCGCAGTTCAGGCTTCCAGCCGCGGGATAGCATGGCTCTGTATATCTCTTCGCTTCTTGCAAAGGCGCGTGTGATAAGTAAACCAAAGATAATCGCAGTATCCTGCATCTTTTTCAAGAAGCTCCCTGAAAGTCCCAGGCGTGATCGTTGAGCAAGTTTGAGTTTATTTCCTTCATGTGAAAAAGTATTAATGTATCGGCTCATGAATGAAGAGATCTCAAGAATGGTGGCAGGAACCTTTAACCAGCGAAGGCTTCCAATAAGCTCGCTTTCTGAAGTCGAAAGTATGAGAATTATCAGGACTGAAGCTGAAGCGAAGATCCTTGCAAAGATCAACAAACCATATTCAATACCGAATGATCTGAGCTGAATAATTCCTGGCTCGGTCGTACCTGTAAAATAGGTGAAACCCTGGACTGCAAGGATGAAAAGCGCCATTAAAAGTGGAAAGATCATGTATTTGATATAATCACGGAACACTTTGAGTTTATATGCGGTAAAGATGCAGATAATTGAAAGAGCTGCCGGGAAATACCAGTGTTTCATCAAAGTTACTGCAATTATCAGCAGGAACGCAAGGATGAGCCTGATCCTAGGTTCGATAATTTTTCCTCTGTCTTTAATATGAACCATTCGTTCATTCAGGTATCTTCCTATGACCAATGATATAAAAAAAGCAATAGTTATCACAAGACCGTTCAGGGGATCGCGGGTGAGCCATTCAGGAATCATTTTTTCCTCCATGAGTTCCAGAAATATCCTGTGACAAGCCCGCCTGTTATTCCCACAAGAGCAAAACCAACAGGTTCGCCAAAGCGAGCCATCAGCCTTACACCGATGGCGTCAGAAACGGCTTCTGGCGCGGCACCCGCCTCCACGGTCCCATCAGTGCCTGACATATCCCCGCCGCTCATATAACCCAAATATGCGCCTGATGCGATCACCGCTGCGATCAGGAACATCATGCCAAGAGCGGTTGTTGTGAATCTGTCAAAGTTGTGTCCAGTATCTATGACTTCGGCCTTTGTCTGGCTTATGTATTTAATGGCATATCCTGTAAATGCGAATTCTGCAACTGCAAGTGGCAACTGGGTTGGAATAAAGCCAATTGAATACAATTTCCAGTAGTACATCACGTTGCCAGGATTGAGGGAGAGCGCCAGCTGAAGCGCGGTTGTAAGGTACGTAAGGATGCTTCCAATAAACGCTGCCATTCCAGCACTGAACCACAGAGGAGATATATTCTTAAGCAGCCTGTAAACAAGATAACCGAAAAATGCACCAACGATACCCATTGAAAATGTATTCGCGCCCAGGGTCGTTAAGCCCCCGTGAGCCACGAACGCCTGGAAAAATAGGGCGATCGTGCTTATCACGACAGTCGCAAAAGGTCCAATAATTATTGCCGCAAGAGGCGTCCCTACGGGATGTGATGATGAACCGGTTACAGGAACGGGAATGTGCCATACCGAGATGACAAACACCACGGCGCCGATGAGAGATATTCTGGGAAGGTAAGACGGGTCTTCCTTAATGCGTTTATTGATGATCCGAATCCCGAGAGCTATAAAGATCGCGGATATCGCGAACCAGAATAATATCCACTGCGGTTCCAGGATACCGTCTGAGATATGCATTGCGTCCTCTTAATCAATTAAAATTGATTTCACTAAAGTTTACTTGATATAAATATGTGGTGGTTTGAGGGGGAAATAATTTTTCAAATCTTAAGATTTCGTTGACCAAATGGATAGGAGAGCCAATTGACGGGATAGGAAAGGAAGGTGTAAGGCTCTCCTTAATTCGCAGATATATCTTATATTTAATAAATGAATCTACATTTTTTTTGATTTTTTCTGGTTTTTTAAGTTTATCGTAGTTTTTCCGGTTTTGTATCCTGTCGTATTCAACGAACATACTGGGTCGATCAAAATGTAGGGCGGTTGAGTTTATAAAACTTTTCAATCTTCAATAGTATATTCAAAAACAAGCTGGGCCACTATAAAGAAAATAATATCATATACGGCAAGTATCTGAAGCTCGCCTGATATCTCGGAAATATCACCTGTTGTTAGCAATATCCCGGTCGCGGTGACAGCAGAAAGTATCACGGGAATAAGTACAGGGAACAATATTACCGGGAGCAGGATCTCCCTTGTCCTTGTATTTACAGTGAGCGCCGAGAGAAGCGTTCCCACAAAGATGAAACCCAAAGTTCCGAGTATGATCACAAGTGCCAGACCTGGAATGTTCTTAAGTTCATAATTAAAGAGCACGACAAATATCGGAATTGTGGTTATTTCCATCAGGAACATCAGCACTGCATTTGAAATGACTTTGCCGTTGTATATCTCCGCTCTATCAACAGGGCATAGCTTCAATCCTTCAAGGCAACCTTCCTCCTTTTCACCTGCAAATGACCTTGACAGGCCAAGCATTCCAGCAAAAGTGAAAGCTATCCATAGCATCCCCGGAGCAAGCAGGTCAACTACCTTTTTATTGATGTCCTTTATGAATATCATAGACTCATTACCGAAGGCGAAACTGAAAATGACCATTACAAGAAAGGAGAATATCACCATGGAATTTAGCATCTGCTTGGTGCGGAATTCCTGCAACAAGTCCTTCTTTGCTATCTCAAGGAATTTCATGTCCGTTCCCCAACAAACTTATCATATATCGCCCTGCACTGCAGGAGATCTTTTATCTCACCCGGGCTCATCTCATGTGCTATCTGTCCCCCATTAAGGATTATCGCACGGTCGCACATCGAGATGCCGCGCTCTATGTCGTGGGAGATCAGTACGCGAGTCTTATCATGCGCATTGGTTCCAGAGAGAATCCTGTCAAACGTTGCGCTTGCGTGCTGGTCAAGACCTGTGTATGGCTCATCCAGGAATAATATAGATGGGTCGTGGATAAGGGCTCTGGCTATCGAAAGGCGCTGCTTCATGCCCCGGGAGAAAGTCCTCACCCGGTCGTTCTTCCTGTAGCCCAGGCCAACCTGCTGGAGAAGATCTTTTATCCGTTCGTCAAGGTCAGATGTACCATACATCCTCCCAAAGAAACTGAGATTTTCAGCTGCTGTGAGTTCATGATAGAGATAGGTTTCATGCGAAATAACTCCGATCTTCTTCCTTATCTCGATCGCATCCTCTTTTATGTCAATACCGTCAATGACCACTCTGCCGTAATTCGGACTTACAAGAGTGGACAATATTTTAATAAGGGTCGTCTTTCCTGCGCCATTGGGCCCGAATATGGTGAGGAATTCACCCTGCTCTATCTTCAGGTTGATGTTGCGCAGGACTATATTGGTTCCGAACGATTTCGAGAGGTTTTCAATAGATATTATACGTATTTCTCCTTCTTTTGTTAAATGGAGCTATTCAGGTTTTATATTTTTCTCTATCTCCCTATTGTTCCATATGAAACATTGGTTGTTTCATTAAAAAATATGTGAATATTTTAAATTGATTAAAAATTAGAATAAATATTGAAGTGCATATTACAATAATCAAGAAGTATAGAACGAATTTTTTGATTTTGATTTATATGATAATGATGACAATTATTATTTATTTCTCCAATAGAAATAAAGGGGTTGAATAAATGTCTGAAATAAAAAATAGCTC
>JAUSDC010000164.1 GCA_030650845.1 Candidatus Methanoperedens sp. | reverse complement strand
TGAGATTGGTCTAATGATGCCGATAAGGGAGACCTGATTACAGGGGACTAAAGAAGAGATAGAGGAGCATTAGTTATGAATGAAACAAATGATGTAGCGGACGCTACGCAACCAACAAGAGAAGAAATGATCGCTTTTCTGAGAGGTCATTTCAGGTATTATACGATGAATTCGTGGAATAGATCAACGAGTTACGCCAGGAGAGTAAAAATACACAATCTTGGCCTCACAGGAGAACAGGAGTCCCGTGCATATGATTTGATCTATGTTGAGGATACGTTCCTTGAAATAAATGAGAAGATAGGGGAGTTTAGTGAAGAGAACGGCTATAGATATCAAGCCTGTTTCAATGGCAGTAGCTCCGGGTACATAGTAATGTTACAGGGCGGCAAGGAGCCGAGTGGATATCAGTCTTATTGTTCCGAATGCGGTCAGATGAACTATAAGAAAGTCTTGCCCATCGCAGAGACTCCAGAGGATAAAGTCAGGAACTACATCCGGGTTAAGAACTGGTGGGTGCCGGATGTATACATCCAGCAGGAAGATATCATCAAACATGGTCTCACTACAGAAAGAGTTCTGGAGATAATCAAAGAGGTCAGAGCAGAGAAGGCAGAATATTCAGGAGACGCTGCCTGTGGAAAATGTGGCGCACTTGCACGAAAGAATTTTGCTACCCCCCATCAACGAATATATACAAAAGGTATCGGTACAGATGAGGACGCCGATTTCGAAAATGAGGATGAGTGGGATCTTGGTTATATCAAGGATAGATACGATCTAGTCAAATCTTTTGATAAGATGGTAGATGACTGTATTGAGATATTCAAGTCGGTCTGTGATAATTACAGAGTGGTAGAGATGGAAGTACCATGCACAAGGAAGGTAAAGATACTTGAGCCAATAGCAGCGGAGGCATAATATGACAAAAGAAATGTATGCCGTTGTGCATCTGTTTCAAGGGATAGTCCATGAGGTTACGGTATATTATGACTGGGATATAGCAAGAGAAGCCGCCGATAAGAAGATAATCGAGGCTTATGGAGAGCTGGTTGAAGAACAGTGTGGAGACGATGAGATTATTCTCGAAGAAGCTAAGGGTGAGTGTGTAGTGACAAAGGACACCCGGAAAGGCATACTGCTTGATAAAGCGGAAGTAAGAGCTGCTCTGACTGATCGTATGGAGCATGATGATTTATCCGTTAAGCCAAACCTAGACCTTGACAAGCGGACAGAGGATTTCTATTTATTTATAGAAGATGCTTTAACGGGATTCCTCGATGATCAGTATAACATATTCAAAGAAGAGGAGGGAAACAGAAGATGAACACAAGCGAAGGGTCAGATATAGACAAAGCAATAAAAATCCTGGAAAGAACGAAAGATGGCGATAAACTCGATCCCAAACTCCTGGGTCTGGTTGAACTTGCGGTGAATGGAAACCTGAACAACGTGGGAAAGGATGAATTCGAGGGACTCTATCTTGATGTCACAAATGGAACATACAAACGCCCCTGGTTTCACGGCGTAGAGCATATGGTAATAGACCACGAGGGCTTCGTCTATTGGAAGGGTAATAAGATAGAGCATTTCACCCTCAGGTGGGCTTATACAGACTCTGCGAGGAAGCAGGCGGTAGAGCTCGGTAGACGGTGTAAGATACTAGAAGGTAAAGGGACTGTTCCTTCGACATGTAACGCTGTTTGGGACTGGAAAGGGTAGTTTGTCAGATTCGGAGGTATAATATGTCAATAACATTAAGCAAAGTGGAGTATACATACTTTGGTAGTATCACTTCAGAGTTCGCGGACTTTCTGGATTCGATTGCCAGCGATGTCACGCCGACCCGAATGCATCTATCGATGGATGATAATTACCGGATAGAAAGGCTAAAGAGTTATGCTAAGTCCAACACGGATAATGCGGACAGCGTAGAATATATCCTGAAAGAGATAGAAAAGAACGGCGAGATAGACATAGCCTGGGGGTAGAAAGATGAATGAAGAGAGGCGCCCGGTGAAAGCTATCAAACCACATAATCCAGGTAAAAAGTTCCGGTAAGTGTTCGATCATATTATTGTCTCGTTTCGAGAGTACAATACATGTTCTGAGGAGACTGACTTTGGGGTAGAGGGGTAAGCATCACCTTGTCCGCATGAGAGTTTTATACCGGAATCTTTTTTCGAGCAACGCTCTCAGCGTAGTCTAAGAGAGCACTCGCATCGCAGTAAAGGCAAACAAACCAGAGAAAGGCTTCGCATACTTCAAAAGAATGGCATGCGAATCCATTACTTACGATGCTCAAAAACCGAAAATCACCAAATGCAGGTTACTGCATGGAGGTTAACAACAATGGATAATAAGTTTTCAGATAAGGTGTTTGCTACAGCAGATCAGGCTATAGGGCATGGCGGAGAGAAGGTTCCTATCCTTGGACATCTGATATGGTATTCAGTAAAGGAGTCCAGGATCAAAACTTCAGATTTGAGGAATCTTTTCGCCCAGGTAAAGATACCAATGGATTTTATGCCAGAGGAGCCGAGCAAGATCAATGCATTCAAACGAGCGAC
>JAUSDC010000144.1 GCA_030650845.1 Candidatus Methanoperedens sp. | reverse complement strand
ATTGCTTTTATTACAAATTTGAGTGTTTCCTTGGTTAATGAATATCTTGATCTGAAGAAAGATTTCCAAATCGGAGGGTAAGAGTTATGAATTATGTGAACATTTTAAATAATAGTCCAGAGGTCATTAGTCCTTATTTATCATAGAGAAAATTGAAGAGGTCTGCAACAGGGCAAGACAACTGGATGTCCAGGTCATCCAGGGGAACGGGGCTGATATTAAACTGTTAAAAAAGGCGAATATTGAAAAAACAGAACTTGTTGTTGCAGTAACAGGGGTCAGATGCTTCCAAATGTCCTGGTTATTAATGGAGATGGAACAGATATCTCCCTGATGAAAGAAGAGAACATCGGTTCGATGGATGCTGTTATTTCTGTCACAAATAGTGATGAAAAAAACCTGTTATGTGCGCTTCTTGCAAAGAGGCTTGGTGCTAAAAGGGTAATTGCAAGAGCAGATCGTCCTGATTATGCAGATTTGTTCGAAATTGTAGGAGTTGATGTGGCTATCAGTCCTATCCAGGCTACTGTCAACGAGGTCTTGAAATTCACCATGGGGATCGGCATAGAATCTCTTGTTCCTATTGAAGGAGAGAAGGGAAAGATCATTGAATTGAGCGACATTGTGAGAAATGTGGATGTGATCATACCAGGGGGCAATCATATGATCCTTCCTGATGACAAAGTGGTCATTTTCGCATTGCCTTCAGCCCTTCCTGCTGTCGAAGAGCTGTTCAGTTAAGGCTCATTTCAACGGATCTCAAAT
The DNA here is from genome assembly GCA_030650845.1 of Candidatus Methanoperedens sp. Lineage (GTDB taxonomy): Archaea > Halobacteriota > Methanosarcinia > Methanosarcinales > Methanoperedenaceae > Methanoperedens. The sequence continues at coordinate 11,237 of JAUSDC010000144.1, read as the reverse complement.
CGTTATCTTCTTCTATTAATTTTTCCACTTTTTGCTTTGCATTTTTCAGTATGTTATTGCATTCTCTTGACAGAGTTATCGCATGCTCAAAAAGTTCCAGGCTCTCATCAAGCGGAAGCTGCCCCTTCTCAAGTTTCTCAACAATTGTTTCAAGTTCTGCAAGCTTATCTTCAAAATTCATTTCCATGTGCATTCCTCTTTATCATGTACACCACATTTTATCTTTCCATCATTTACCAGGATCTGTATCTCATCGTTCTTTTCCACATCGCTGATCCATCGAACAATTGTCTTTTCGGGGTATTTCATTGCTATGCTGTAACCTCTTGAAAGAGTCCGGAGCGGGCTTACAGCATCAAGTTTTCCAGCGCATGCCCCAAAATGCGAGGTTTTTATCTCGAGCATTCTGTGCATACTGAGAATCTGGCGCTGTGCCATATCATCGAGATACTGCATATTATCAGAGAGCTTTTCCCTGTATACACGTGGGTCAAAGGACTTTCCGAGTTCATCAATTCGAAGACAACTGTCTTGAATACTTCGCCTCTGCCTTTCGATCAATAATTCTCTCAACCTCATCACCTGATTATAGAGTTCCTGCCTGTCAGGAACTGCGATCTCAGCTGCAGCAGATGGCGTGGGGGCGCGGATATCTGACACAAAATCAGCAATTGTGAAATCTGTCTCATGTCCTACAGCTGATATGATCGGAAGCTTTGAATTAAAGATCGTCCGCGCAACTATCTCTTCGTTGAACGCCCACAGGTCTTCCAGTGAGCCGCCACCTCTTCCAAGGATAATAAGATCAACATCAGTTCGATTGAGAAGTTCAATAGAATGAACGATACTGCCTGCGGCAGATTCTCCCTGCACCATTGTAGGGATGAACAATACGCTGACAGGGTACCTTCTCTTGAGGACGGTCAGGATATCATGAAGCACAGCCCCGGTTTCAGATGTCGCGATGCCTATCTTTTTTGGGAAACGCGGCAGAGCTTTCTTATGTTCAGGAGAAAACAACCCTTCCATTGCCAGTTTATTCTTTAACTGCTCGAAAGCCTTGTAGAGTTCTCCTATCCCATCAGGTCTAATTGCTCTTACTTTTAGCTGATACTGCCCTCTTTGTTCATAAACATCAAGGTCTCCCAGAATAAGCACTTTCATCCCGTGTTCCAGCTCGAACCTGAGGTTCTGTCCATGCCATTTGAACATAACACATTGCAGGGCGCTGTTCTTATCTTTGAGAGTAAAATAACGGTGACCTGATGTGTGGTTCTTGAAATTTGATATCTCACCTCGTATCCAGACGTCATTGAACTGCCCTCCTGTAAGTATTCCTTTCACAGCGAGGGTGAATTCATGAACTGTGTAGATACCCTTTAGATCACCTGACATATTATTCAAAATAGCTTTTATCTGCTATCTGCTTTGTGTTAGCAGTGTGAAACTAATAGTTCATGAAAGATAGCTTTCAAGGGACATGAAGCCTTCAATCTCCTGTTTATCGATCGCAACTTCACTGATTATGCTATCCCTGACGTGGATCGGCGCACGGCATCGAAGCGCTATTGCGATGCAGTCGCTTGGTCTTGCATCTACCTCGAATTGCCTTCCATCCATAGAAATACACAATCTGGCAAAATAAATCCCATCTTTTAGTTCATCTATCAAAATATCATCTACCTGGGAACATGTTTGTTCAAGCAGAGATATGAATAGGTCATGGGTCATTGGTCTTGGCGGGATCTCATGGTTTATAGCTGAATTTATTGAAATAGCTTCAGATAATCCAATATATATTGGCATGATTCGTTTTGCTTCATCTTCAAGAAGCACAACAGGAACTGGACCGTTGTTCTTTTCAAGGAGGTATACTCCTTTTATTGATACCTGGGAGATTGTTCCGTTCATTGTGATAACTATTAATGAATGGAGTAATAAGTTTTCCTGTGGTTATAAAAAAACTTAATATAGAGTAAATGAATTAAAGATGGGTGATAATATGTCATCGGCAGGAAATATAATAAAAATGCTTATTGGAATAGTAATATTGGTTGCTGGAGTAGTATGGTATAGCGGAATACCAGGGTATTTCGCGGGTTTCTGGAATGAACTTCTGATTTTAATAGAGGGTTCAATCGGTCTCTTCCTCCTGTTCGTAGGATTGATTGTGGCATGGATGGGCTACGACGACTACAAGATGGATCAAGAGATGGCAAAAGAAGAGAAGAAAGAGGAGAAGTAAAGATATAATCGATACTTCTTTTTATTAACAATAGTATGAGAATTACAATCATATGTATAGTATTTATTATTCTTTTTTCGATAACTCTCGGGTGCATCGGCAGCAAACCGCAATCAGAAATCTCTGTATCAAGTGAGACCGGAAAAAATAGGGTCGCAACTATTGTAACAGATAAAGGGACTATAAAGTTCGAACTATATGAAAAAGATGCCCCTATCACCACAAAGAACTTCATTGAACTTGCACAGAAAGGATTCTATGACGGACTGACTTTCCACAGAGTGGAGCCTGGATTCGTGATCCAGGGCGGCGATCCAAAGGGAGACGGTACAGGAGGTTCTGGCAAGACCATACCTCTTGAGATTGCTCAAACCCTGACTCATAAAAAGGGAGCTGTCGCCATGGCGCGTTCAAATGATCCAAATAGTGCGAGCTCACAGTTCTACATTGTTCTTGAAGATTCAAAATTCCTTGACGGGAAATATGCTATTTTCGGACAGGTCATAGAAGGTCAGGACGTGGTGGAAAAAATCGCAAAGGGTGATAAGATGTTGAAAGTGACGATCGGGAAAAATTAAAGATCACGTTTCTTTGAGCTTCTGCGAATTCATAGCAACTCTTCATATATTAATTTCTATTAAAGAAGATCAGTAGTCAGATATTGTTCTCTGGATATTCCTGGATCTCTCAATAATATTTTTTGATGTCTCCCAGGAACTCCTGGCAAAATCAGGGAGCGAGCCATGTTCTTTAACCCAATTGTCAAGGAAATTTATGGTTTTGCGGTCTGAGGGGTAACCGCTCCCGATCTCAATACCATTTTCTACTTCAATATTCCTGACAAGTTCGTCCCTTCTCACTTTTGCAAGTATGGAAGCAGCGGAAACGATCGGAAATTTCTCATCGGCATTATGTTCTGAAGTTATCTTCAGATCGCCAGAATATTTCTTCATTATGTTATCTCCGAAACGTTGCGCGATAACGTCAGCTGCATCCACGAAGGCGCTTTCAGGCTTGAGTTCCTCCAAAACTTTCACATAGCATGCAACCATTATTTCATTCATCGTTATCACTTTCCTGAGTTCATCTATCTGCCCTGGGCTAACCTCAAGGATAAAGATCTTGTCTGCAAGTTCTTTAATATCAACCGAAAGAGCTTCCCTCTTTTTTGGCGACAACTTTTTTGAATCCTTAACACCAAGTTGTGCTATCCTTCCAAGTTTATTCTCATCCAGAAGTAAGCCTGCCACACACATTGGACCCAGAACAGGTCCTTTTCCTGCTTCGTCTATTCCTGCTATCATGTAAAACGGTTACAACACTTTTTCCTGTGAATAATGTCGCTGTGTATTTATTTAAGTCTTTGGCTTTAAATATAATGGACGATAATGACAAATACAAAAACGTTTAAGTACATTAATGCAAATTAGTGAGAAATGCAGGATTTGATCTATCAAATGAAAGTCAAGAAAGGAAGTTTTGTCATTGAAGGACTGGAGAACGTCCAGATAAATATAGGGAAAATCACAGCAGAAGAAGAGCAGGTAGTGGAAGGACCAACCCCAAGACCTGAGATCATCAGCCTTCGAAACTGGGACTACCGCCTCCTTGACAGGTATAACCCGGTCTATACACCAACAAGCGACATGTGCGATTATTGTACATACGGGAAATGCGACCTGACAGGTAACAAAGAAGGTGCATGCGGCATAGACCTTGAAGGACAGTCAGCGCGGCAGGCTCTAATGACCAGTGTAATGGGCGCAGCATGCCACAGCGCTCATGGGCGGCATCTCCTGCATTATCTTATAAAAAAGTACGGTGAAGATCATCCCATAGATGTCGGGCCAAGCAACCTGAAAGCGCCGCTAACAGAGACCATAATGGGCATCCAGCCGCAAACCATTGGCGATTTTCTCCCGGTGCTTGAATATGTTGAAGAACAGCTCACTCAGCTTCTTGCAGCTGCAAATACTGGACAGGAAGGCTCATCCCGCGATTTTGAGTCCAAGGCGCTGCACGCTGGTATGCTTGACCTTCTGGGAATGGAAGTGGCTGATATCATCCAGATATCCTGTATGGGTCTTCCTAAATCCGATGAAAAGACGCCAATGGCAGAGATCGGGATGGGCATCCTCGACCCCAAAAAGCCTGTCGTTATCTGCGTGGGACATAATATCGCTGCCCCGGCTTACATACTCGATTATATGGACAAGAACGGTCAATTCGATAAGATAGAGATCGCTGGGCTCTGTTGCACTGCGCAGGATATGACCCGGTATAACAGGAACGCGAAGATAATAGGTTCCATGAGCAAGGAACTAAAATACATCCGCTCAGGAATACCAGATGTTCTTGTCACTGATGAGCAGTGCGTTCGTGCTGACATCCTGAAGGAAGCAAAGAAACTTCACATCCCAGTAATAGCTACCAATGAAAAGATCACATACGGCTTGCCTGACAGGTCAAACGATAGCGTTGATGAGATTATAGACGACCTTGTAAGTGGAAAACAGGATGGTGCTCTATTGCTTGATCTTGAAAAAGTAGGAGAACTTATTCCGAAGCTTGCGATGAAGATCGGACCAATAAGAAAAGCAAAAGGACTGACAGCGCTACCGAACGAGGAAGATTTCAAGAAACTTGTGGCAAAATGCACGAAGTGTCTCCAGTGCACCCGTGACTGCCCCCAGAGTTTGCCTATAGGGGATGCGATGGCTGCAGCCGCAGGAGGCGATCTTGTGCCGTTTGAAATACTCCATGACAAATGCGTTGGCTGCGGGAGATGCGATTTCAGCTGTCCTGTTGACATCCCTGTGCTCAACGTCATAGAAAAAGCCGCACAGCGCGTGATCCGTGAAGAAAAGGGTAAAATGCGAATAGGAAGGGGACAGATAGGCGACCCTGAGATCCGCGAGGAAGGACGCAATCTTGTCCTTGGCACTACTCCAGGAGTGCTTGCATTTGTCGGGTGCGGAAATTATCCTGACGGCACGAAGGACGTTTATGATATTGTTGAAGAGATGATCCAGCGCAGTTACATCATTATTTCTTCAGGCTGCGCCGCGATGGATATCGGGATGTACAAAGATAAGGAAGGAAAGACGCTGTATGAGCGTTATCCAGGAAGGTTCATCAAAGGCAACCTGCTCAACACAGGTTCATGTGTTTCAAATGCGCATATCGCCGCGACCACAATAAAAGTGGCATCCATTTTCGCAGGCAGGAAGACAAAAGGGAACTGGGAAGAGATAGCTGACTATGTCCTCAACCGCATTGGAGCGGTAGGCATTGCATGGGGCGCATACTCACAGAAAGCATTTGCCATCGCCACGGGCTGTAACAGGCTCGGCATCCCTGTTGTTGCAGGACCGCACGGCACTAAATACAGGCGCGCTTTTATCGGGAAACCGTACAGGAAAGATGACTGGAATGTGCTGGACGGAAGAGACGGCTCGGTCGTAAATGTTGAGCCTGCTCCTGAACATCTTATGATCACTGCAGAGACAAAAGAAGAATTGATGCCGCTGCTGGCAAAGATGTGCTTTAGACCGAGCGATAACAGCCTTGGAAGAGCTATCAAACTCACACATTATATCGAACTGAGCGAGAAATACCTCAAAAAGATGCCAGATGACTGGCATGTCTATGTGAGAAGCGAACAGGATATTCCTGTGGCAAAAAGAGAGCCTCTCATGAAACTGCTTGAGGAAAGAGGATGGAAGATAGACTGGGAGAAGAAAAAGATCACCGAGGGACCGCTGCGTAAAGTGGATGTCTCGTTCCAGCCTACAAATGTCCCACGCCTTTGCAAGGAGGTCAAGAAATGACGAAAATAGCTCAGGCAGTTAAAAGAGAAAAGATGGCGGGAAAACCTTCGGAGAAAAATGTAGAAAAGCCTGTTGAAAAGAATCTTGAAAAACCTTCTGAAATGCCTTCTGGAAAAGAGGAAGTGAAACCTGCGGCAGAAAAGGTCATAGACACGACCCGATCCGCAGTCCCATTTGACACCGCGAACATCCCGGGGCCTAAGATGGCAAGGGCTGTCATGCCCGCTGTGCCGGGAAAAATGCTTGCAAGAGCAAAGAGACCGCTTCTGATAGTAGGCTCAGAAGTCCACGATACAGATGTTCTTGCAAGAGCTGTTGCGATAGGAAAAACAGGTATCCAGATTGCTGCGGTCGGGAACGCCTATACATCTCTTGGGGATAAAGGGCTTGACGTCCACTATATAAATATGCATGCTCTGGCATCATACCTATGTGACCCGAACTGGAAGGGTCTTGATGGAAAAGGCGGATACGATCTAGTCGTGTTCTTCGGGATAACATATTATTATGTATCTCAGGCGATATCTGCGCTCAAGAATTTTTCGAATATCAAAGTTATTTCAATAGACAAATATTATCACCCGAATGCTGATATGTCATTCGGAAATCTCAAGGATGATGTTTTCATAGCAGCTCTTGATGAAGTTATTAAGGAGTTACCAAAAAGATAGATATATCCCCATATGAAATACGGGGATACAGGAAAAAAATATGGCAAACGAATTTCCCTTTGAAATCTCACCCATGTTCGAGGGTGAACGCGTACGAAAAGATGATATGTTCGTTGAACTTGCAGGCCCCAAGTCCCGGGGATTTGAGCTTGTAAGGGCTGCGGGATCAGATGAGATTGAGGATGGTAAGTTTACCCTCATTGGACCAGATATTTCCACTATGAAGGAAGGATCACGCCACCCCTATGCGATGATCTACCGCATTGCAGGAAAACTGGTAGAACCTGACCTTGAAGCTATTGTTGAGCGGCGCAATCACGATTTCCAGAATTACATACAGGGATACATGCACCTGAACCAGAGATATGATGTCTGGGTACGGATCAACAAGGATGCGATAAAAAAAGGTCTCACATCATTCGAGCAGATAGCAAAAGCCACAATGATGCTTTTCAAGAACGAACTTCCATTTATCGAGAAGATAGAGGCGACATACATCACAGACCTCGAGGAAGTTGAGAAGCAAAGAGCAGAAGCTTTGAAAGTCTACGAGGCAAGGGATGCGCGCACACGTGGTCTTCATGACGAGGACGTTGATGTGTTCTACGGATGCACTCTGTGCCAGAGCTTTGCTCCAACCAACGTATGCGTTGTCACACCTGACAGGATATCCTTGTGCGGCGCCATCAACTGGTTCGACGGGCGTGCGGCAGCAAAGGTCGATCCTGAGGGTCCGCAGTTCGCCATTCCCAAAGGCGAGATAATTGATAAGATAGGCGGTGAATATTCGGGCGTCAATGAGAAAGCTGTGGCGCTGTCGGGCGGTGAATATTCACGCATCAAGATACATTCGTTCTTCGATTACCCGCACACAAGTTGTGGATGCTTTGAGGTTGTTGGGTTCTACATCCCTGAAGTGGATGGCATTGGCTGGGTAGACCGGGACTATACTGGTACTGCACCCAATGGTCTTGCGTTCTCCACGATGGCAGGACAGACCGGTGGCGGCAAACAGATCATCGGTTTCCTTGGAGTTGGTGTGAATTATTTCCGCTCGCCCAAGTTCATTCAGCCTGATGGTGGATGGAACAGAGTGGTCTGGATGCCCAAGAACCTGAAAGATAAGATAAAAGCCGATATCCCGCCCGAACTTGTTGACAAGGTCCCGACTGAAGATGACGCGAGCGACCTGAAAACACTGCGCGATTTCCTCGAGAAAAAGCAGCATCCAGTGACTCAAAGATGGGTGAAGGAAGAAGAGGCTGCGCAAGCGACGCAAGAAGAAGCAGGAAGTATGGCTGCATCGGCGCCCGGGTGGTCTGTTCCTGCACCCAATATCATGATGCCATCCGGGATGCCTGCAATGCCGCAGATGCAATTTGGAGGCGGCGGGGGTGTTAAGATCACTCTTAAGAACGCTAAGATCACGATCGATAGGATCGTATTAAAGGGTAAGGAGAAATGAGTTTAAAATCCATTTAAAATTTATTAAATTTTTTAGACCGTGTCTTTATTACTTAGTAAGTACATATTAAGTAGCATGGTTAATAATATCGATAAATTCTTGCATGACCTCAAAATTAGTGGCACTGCAGAGAAAACTCTTAAGGATTATAGTAGATTTTTAAAGAACATCGATAAGGTCAAATCGCTTGAAAAGTGGGATAAGACCGATGTGAATAGATATATTATGGATAAGCAAAACGAATGTTTGACCGGAACAGTTGAAATTTCGAAGGTCAAGCTAAAGCGGTTTTTTACATGGGCTGGTAAAATAGAACTAGTGAGCCACCTTAATATCGCAATGCCTGCGGATAACCTGAGCATGCCGGTTTCTGCGGGTTAATATATAGCATTACAAAAAATCATTATAGAGATCATGAAAGAGATTCGCATCATTGCCTTCATGATTGCATTAACAGGAATAAGAGCAGGATTGATCCTTGGCGGGATTTTGCCTCCTTTATCTGTCAATTCTTCGTTCAACACGTTGTTTCTACTTGCCCACATAGTAATTATTGGTTATACGGGATGGATTTTTTCAAGGCTTGGCTTCAAAGAAGCTGCGATAAAAGGCGGCATTGTAACTCTTGCCGCAGTTATTACAATTTACCTTGGTCTATTTATCGGAATGACCATTCATAAACCAGTTCTTGGAATAAGTTTTGCATCCCAACTCGATTTGGTTATTATTTTACTCTTTCTGGGTATGATCAATGTAATGTCTGGAGCAGTAATCGCAGTGATAGGTGCGATGATCGGACGGAAGTGCGTATGAAAGTTATTGCGATCACAGGCAAAGGCGGCACCGGAAAAACCGCAGTTGCCGGAATGCTGATAAGACATCTCACAGCAGGCAAAAAAACCCTTCTCGCCATCGATGCAGACCCCGACTCCAACCTTCCAGACGTGCTTGGAGTGAAAGTGGATAAGACAATTGGCGACATGCGCGAATTCATGCTGCAGGAGCGCGATAAGATGGCGCCTGATACCAATAAGGAAGCGCTGCTTGAATCAAAGGTATATGAGGTGTTGACAGAGATGCCGCGTTACGATCTGCTCGTAATGGGTCGCCCGGAGGGTTCGGGATGCTACTGTTTTGCGAATAATCTGCTGCGCGGGATAATGGACAGGATACTTAAGAATTACGACCTGACTATAATAGATACTGCGGCAGGGCTTGAGCACCTATCCCGGCGTATCATCAGGGATGTAGATGAGCTGCTCGTTGTGACTGATGGCTCGCGGCGGGGCTTGCAGACGGCGGAAAGGATACGGGAGCTGGCAAAGTCGCTGAACCTTAATATCAAGAAAATGCATGTTGTGGCGAATAAAGTCACGCCTGAGAACCGTGTACGGATAGAGGAGTATGCTAAGGATTTGAAAATGGATCTTGTTGGGATCGTTCCATTTGATGAAATGCTTGCGAGCTTTGACCTTGAGGGGAGACCTCTTGCAGAACTACCTGAGGATTCAGCAGCGATGAAAGGGGTCGGGGAGATCGTGCAGAAGATGGGGCTTTAACATTATGTCAAAGTCTATTGTCCTTCTCTCCTCTGGTCTTGATTCCACAGTAGCATTCAAGGAAGCGTTCGACAGGTGCGATGAAGTTATGTGCGTTACATTTGATTATGGACAGAGAGCCAGGAAGAAAGAGATAGAATTCGCAAAAGCGATCTGCGAACAGTTCAGGGTCGGGCATATAATAATAGAACTTCCCTGGTATGGAAATTTTCGCGGCGCGCTCACGGGCGGGGGGGAAATGCCAAAAATCTCAAGTTCTGACCTTGATAATGCGCAAGTTACTCAAAAAACAGCCCAGCAGGTCTGGGTACCTGCCCGCAATGTGGTCTTTCTTTCGATCGGGGCGGCACTTGCTGAAAATTTCAGGTTCGACATCATAGTCACCGGATTTGATGCAGAAGAGGCAGCGACCTTTCCGGATAACACACCTGAGTTCGTGGAGAGCTTCAACAGGATGCTTACAACAGGCACCCTTACGCATCCCGAAGTTTACACACCTCTCATAGCCATGAGCAAAACTGAGATCGTCAAAAAGGGCATTGAGATAAGTGCACCGCTTGAATGGTCGTGGTCGTGCTACCTTGGTGAGGAAAGACCTTGCGGGGTATGTGAGTCGTGTCTTCGCAGAGCGAGAGCTTTTGATGCTGTAAGAGTGACTGACCCTTTGTTAAACAGGTTGAAGTAATTCAGAACAGCAAATAACTGCACATAAAATGTACATTATGATCATATTCATAATAGCAATTATCTAAATGTATATTATTTAATTATATATATTCCAGTAGAAATAAAGGGGTTTATTGAGCAGATTTATGTGCTAGTCTGACATTATCCGCAGAACCTAAGGAGCCTTCAATTATGGACAAATTAGCGCTTATCACCAGAAATACGGAAGAGGTAGTTACAAAAGAGGAACTTGAAGCACTTGTCAATTCAGATAAACAATGTTCCGCTTACGTGGGCTATGAGCCAAGTGGTAAGATCCACATGGGTCACGTGCTAACTGTGAACAAACTCCTCGATCTCCAGCAGGCAGGTTTCATGATAACAGTACTCCTTGCAGATGTCCATGCCTATCTCAACGAAAAGGGTACAATGGATGAAGTGAGAAAGATCGCAGATTACAACAAGAGATGTTTCATAGCACTTGGTCTTGACGAGAAGAAAACGAACTTTGTCCTTGGCTCATCATACCAGTTAGACCAGAAATACATGATGGATGTGCTAAAGCTTGCTCGCAGCACCACACTGAACCGGGCGAGGCGTAGCATGGATGAGGTGAGCAGGGATGCAGAGAACCCCAAAGTATCACAGATGATATATCCTATCATGCAGGCTCTGGATATCGCCCATCTGGGTGTTGATGTGGCAGTGGGCGGCATAGACCAGAGAAAGATCCACATGCTTGCAAGAGAAGGTTTGCCAGACCTTGGATACCGGGCACCGATATGCATCCACACACCTATT
>JAUSDC010000134.1 GCA_030650845.1 Candidatus Methanoperedens sp. | reverse complement strand
CTATGAAGATAGTAAGATCAAGCTCTAAACTTCCTGAGATCATAAAAAAAATGAGCATGAATGCACGTTTCCCGGTATCACTGCACCCTGTTTCAGGGGAAGTGCATGAAATCGTTCAGATGTTCGGTGAATCGACAGATGATGAAACATCGGAGTTCACGAGAAAATTCTATAAGATATTTAACATTCCGATATGCAAATTAATAGTGCAGATAGATGACGGGAATGTAATATTGAATCATTGTGAACCTGCAACAAAAAAAGAAGTGGAATGGGATGTGGTTCGCGAAAAAGTGCATGAATTAAGGAAGTTGATCTAATATTTCATGAAGATCGCATGTTTTGTTGAAGCTTATAACTTCAACGACAAATCAGAACGAAGCGCTCTTTCAAAATTTAAAACAACCGCAGAGTCCATCGGTCATTCATTTGATTTTATCTTTAAAGATGAAATTTCAAAGATCCCTGAGTACGATGCTTTGTTCATAAGAGCCACAACCGACCCCAGCAATTCAGCATATATTGCATCCAGGCTTGCGGAACAATATGGGTTGAAGGTAATAGATGACTCTCACTCAATCAGGACATGTTCGAACAAGGCTATACTTCATGACCTGTTCATAAAAAACAATATACCATCTCCAAAGTCTGTCCTTTTCACAGGGGAAGAGAATATTGACGAACTATTCGACATACTTGGGACACCTGTAATTATAAAATCACCATATACACGTTTTTCCTCGCATGTTGAGAAAGCACATAATAGAGTTGAATTTATCGAGATATCAAAACGATTCCTTCGAAAATCGAAAGTGGTCATAGTACAGGAATACATACGATCGGATTTTGACTGGCGCGTAGGGGTACTGCGCGGAGAGATACTTTATCTATGTAAATATTGCATCCCTGAAGGAGGCTGGAAAGTAAGATCGAAGATAGATGGAAAGAACGTATGGGGTGATACGATCGCAGTGTCCAGGGATTCCATCCCCCCGGAATTAAAAGATATATGCATAGGACTTTCAAAATGTGTGGGTGATGGATTGTATGGGCTTGATGTCAAGGAAACAAACGATGGATACAGGGTCATAGAGATCAATGACAACCCCAGTATATACGACGGTTATGAAGATGTGATAGACAGAGACATATACGAGAAAATAATTAATGCACTTGCATCATAATTTTTTTATAAAACGGAGTGCATCGTCCCCATTCTTGTAATATTTCTCAATTTTTCGTACCACTGATAAGCCTTTTGAGGTATACAAATTCTGGGCTGCAATATTATTAACACCTGCCTCAAGAGTAAGTTTCCTATATCCCATCTTTCTTAATAAATTTTCGCTTTTATCGATCAGTGAACCCCCGATGCCAATGCGTCTGTAAGATGGATGCACGTTCAGTGAATATATCCTGGCATTTTGGATCTGCTTTCTTAACAGAATAATAATAGAACCAACAATATTGCCTTCAAGGGATGCAACAAGGACAAGAGATCTTGCCCTGAGGAGCAGATATTCAATTTGCTTCTTATGAAATGTTTCTTCCTTAAAACAAATCTTCTCAAGTTCCAGAATACCGGGCAGGTCCTCTTTTTTAGCAGGACGAATGCCAGGTTTCAGGGAACTGCCACGCGCGACCTTACGCATTCCTGTACCTGCTTTACGACTTCAGGATAATCACCGAACACGTGACCAAGGTCTACAGTGCCCACTACGTCCACAACTCCAAGAGCTGCGATCCCGTAGCCATCTTTATTCCTTATCGGGACGACCACAACAGGTATTCCTGTGTATTTGCCACTTGTTGGAATCTTTCGTATGAGCTTATTCTCTTTTAAGACCTGTTCAAGTACAGGTCCTGTATAATCTGTATCAAGGATCTTACCCTTCTCTATCCTCACACCGTTGTTATTTAGGGTTCTCATAGTAACAGGAAGACCCAGCAATTCGTGTACTGCAAGCGCAAAAGGGGCAATGTCATCACTTTTCGAATCTGCAGAGATCTGTATGTTCGTGAAATTCATGATCACACTAATGTTCAGTTTCATTGATGATATAATTTATTGTTTGAAAAATTATTCTCTTCTTATCTATTGTTCACATCATAATAATTATAATTATTATTATATTAACTTTTCGATAAATTTATGTAGACCTAGATTCTAGTTGGAATTATTAAATATGCTCAACTTCAAAGAAAAATGGATAAATTCTGTGGGATACATAAAATTTATAATTATATTTGGAGCAATATTTACAATTTTGCAGATATCGGATCTTATGTTAACGCAGAATGCCCTAAAAAATCCTGAAGTAAGAGAAATAAATCCACTTTATGGTCAGGATTGGTTCGTCCCTTTCAAGCTCACAATGGTTTTACTCATAATGTTCACAATGTCCCTTATACCTGAAAAAAGCCACGCACTTGCAAAAAATTCAATGGCAGGAATGATATTTATGTACATATTCATCAATATGAACAATCTCTACTTCCTGCTATCTTCGTAGATGCAAGATAATTAAACGATAGGTGTACCTTCTTTTCTTGTCAATTCCTTGAACTCTTCCATTAATTTCATTGTTATCTGACCGGGTTTGCCGTCACCGATAATGCGCCCATCAACTTTTGTCACAGGAGCTATCTCTGCTGCTGTACCTGTCACAAAAACCTCGTCTGCAGTATAGATATCGAACAGACCCATATTTATCTCTGATACAGGTATCCTGTCTTTTATGGCAAGTTCTATTGCTGCAGCACGCGTGATGCCGCGAAGGTTGTTAAGTGTCGGCGGCGTAATGATCTTGCCATTCTTTACGACAAAAATATTGTCGCCTGAACCTTCTGATACGTTGCCGTGGACATCGAACATTATGGCCTCATCTCCGCCTTTCACGTTCGCCTCGATCTTTGCAAGAATGTTATTCAGGTAATTCAGCGATTTGATATTGGGGGGAAGAGCCTCTGGCGCATTTCTCCTTATGCCCACAGTAACTGCAGTCAGACCTTTCTCATACAGGTCGCCGTACATAGCTCCCCATTCCTGTGTGATTATGAACACGTTTGGCACAGGGCATTTCCTGGGGTCAAGACCCAGGTCGCCGTCACCCCTAGTAACGATGGGGCGTATATATGCATCCTTTAACCCATTCCTTTTCAGCGTCTCTATGATGGCTTTCTTCATATCTTCTTTTGAAAGCGGGACCTTAAGGTCTATCGCTTTTGCAGAGTCATACATCCTGTCAAGGTGTCCATCAAGCCTGAAAACCCTGCCGTTATATGCTCTTATTCCTTCAAAAACCCCATCACCATATAAAAAACCATGGTCATAAACTGAGGTTCTAGCCTCTTGTTTTTTTACAAATTTTCCATTGATATAGATTAACTGGTCCATGAGAATCCCAGTTCCTTAAGGAAAACAAACGATATATGTGTTTTGATTACCAGTGCATAAAACTTTAGATTCCCTGAAACATGGGGTATAATGATAAAATGTTAATATATAATATACATCATTAGCATAAACATAATTATAATAAAACCACATTTCATTTTGCAGAGGCGTGTTTTTATGGATTCTACTTTTCTTTGAGGGTTAATATTAAAACGTAAGATTTATATTCCATGAATACATTTAAAAGTCTGGGTGAAATACTATGAAAAGTCTTTCAGTAAATGTCCTTGATAAATCTGATGAAGAATTCGCTGATACGCTTATTGATCTGGGTTTAAAAAGAAATGTGGCAAAAGTTCTAACATATTTGAAAAACGTTAAAGAAGTTACCTCCAGGGACCTTGAAATGGGTTCTGACCTTCGTCAGCCCGAGGTCAGCATAGCAATGCGTGAACTTGAAGAACTTGGCTGGATCGCGGAGAGAGAAGAGAAG
Source organism: Candidatus Methanoperedens sp. (assembly GCA_030650845.1). Taxonomy (GTDB): domain Archaea; phylum Halobacteriota; class Methanosarcinia; order Methanosarcinales; family Methanoperedenaceae; genus Methanoperedens. The sequence goes on along the minus strand of JAUSDC010000134.1, from coordinate 21,110 downwards.
AAACCCGGAAAAGGCAGACCATATAAGATCTATCAACTCAAGACAAGCATTGAAGCAATAATTGAATATCTTGAGAACCAGAAGAAAAAGGAGTCACTGGCTATGATGGCAAGCATCAAACGCCTTAAAGAATTAAGCAAATAATTTAATATTGAGGAGTTGTGGTCCCTTTAAATTGCTAACATAAGAAAAAACCAGGCTCTTCCTCATATTTTTCTATTTTATAAAATATCCTTTCCCTCTATAAAAGGCATATTATGTCTTATAGAGTATTTCATTGCATCCTCTTTAGAGAGCGCTTTTCCTGTTTTTCCATCCAGCATCTCACATACCACCATCGATGGAGTAATACCTGACATCAGGGCAAGTTGTATTGAAAGCTCAGTCTGCCCACGCCGCTCATCCAGAAGACCTGACGCTGCGCGAAGCAGGGCAACATGACCAGGAGACCTGAATTCTTTTCCGAAATCAAGTTTTTCCCCGTTCATCACTTTCTCAACTATTTCTCCGACCTTATTGATCGTAAATGCCCGATCGTTATCTGTTATTCCGGTAAAAGTTTTCCTGTGGTTTACCCACAAAGAGAAAGATGATCTTGAGTCGTATATGATATCGCCCTTCTTTTCAACGAGCGAGCGCAATGAGTTATATCCATTCATTGAAACACTTTTTAAAAGATCTGTCATAAAAGGCAAGCCCAGTCGATCTGCCGCATCTCCAAGCACTGCAACACAAATGAGCCCCCCGCCATCACAGCGCATGCGTGCGACATCAGCTGGCATGGTATTGAGCGCAGGTATGACCATGTCGGTCTCACCTTCGCGATCATCTGCATCGTACAGGAGTATCATTTTACCATTTCGAAGAGATTCTTTTACGTTTTCAAGGCTCATTTTATTACCTCAACTTCAACATTGCTCCCGTCCCTGACTTTTAGATATTCTCTCAGGTTAACAGGTGCGATTATTTCGATTATATCTTCAGGATAGTGTGTACGTTCAGGAACGATAACAGCACCTCTTATGTCTTCTATCATAACATTAAAACAGGAGCCGTTCCCAAAAGTCCGGTTATCTTTTGTAAATCCTGATATTCTTATATCTGGGGTTATTTTTTTTCTGATATCGATACTTGGGGTGTCAAGCTTGATGTTCAGCGTCCCCGGGTAAGGAGTAAATCCAAGTTTCTTGATGAACTGCATCCTGTATCCAGCAAGTGAAATATAGTACTGCCCTTCCCCAAGCCCTGTGATCACCTTTCCTGTCAGGAATTTTTTATGCCCATTGCCAAAGATCGCCTGATAGTCATTGAACTCTTTCTGCAGCGCTTCACGCCCATTTTTTGTTATGCTGACAAGCTGCCCGCTGTGCAGTATCTGCCGAGTGATAAGCATTTCATCTTCAAGTCCTTTTAACTTTCTTGCAGCGGTCTGGGGGCTTGTATCCATATGGGATGCAAATTCCACAGAAGAGATTTCCAGAGGCTTATTGTGCGCACCCATCAGTGCAAGTTTTTTTAGATAATTTATATCCATAAGATCACTCATTTTTGAGTTGCATCTCAAATATGAGTTTATATTGGTATAAAGGTTTTTATCAGGACTACACAATCAGGATCCTACGATCAGGCAGCAGGATATGAACCCAGTATCTTTAACATCCCGACTTTTCCTTTTATCTTTTCAAGCGTTTCTTTAATGTGCCTGTCCCCGATATGCCCTTTAAGGTCTATATGAAAGAGGTAATCCCCCAGGAATTTTTTTGTGGGGCGGGATTCTATCTTGGTAAGGTCGATATTTTTGTCTGCGAATTCCTCAAGGATCTCAAATAGCGCGCCTGGTCTGTTCTTTTGAAGATATATGATTATTGAAGTCTTGTCATTGCCAGTTGGTTCCGGGATCTCATTACCTATAACTATGAACCTTGTATAGTTCTCATTCACATCCTGTATGTTTTCATCCAGTATTTTCAATCCGTATCTCTTCGCAGATTCCCTGGATGCTATAGCAGCTATATCCCCTGATCCTGAAGCGAGTTTTGCTGCATGAGATGTGCTAAGAACGGGACGTAACTCCACGTTCCTGAAATGACTTTTTATGTACTTCCTGCACTGCGATAATGCCTGTGGATGGGACATGATGACTTTGATGTCGGAAAGCCTTCCAGTTGCGAGGAGGCAATGGTTTATCTGGACGATTACTTCGCCCACTATCTTCAACTGGTGTTCCATCAGGAGATCAAGAGTGAGCGGGATAGATCCCTCAAGAGAATTCTCCACCGGTACAACACTGCAATCCACTTCATTATGAATGAGTGCCTCCACTGTATCCTGGATATCATCGTAGTAATGAAGTTCACCCTTCCGGTTCCACTGTTTTGCAGCCTTTTCCGTGTATGAGCCCTCAGGTCCAAATGTCCCGATAATCATCCGTTCTATATATTGATAGGCAGAAGAAATACTTTTTTACCTGTTAAATGATGAAAACGTATTTAAATAATAATGATTATTATCATATTATTATGTTTTTATGACATATTTTAACATATAAGGGGAAAGAATGGCAAGAACCAATCATGTTTCTGTGATACTGATAATCTGTATTATTGTATTCTTGATAGGATATGCTCTTGAATCCATCAGAGTGGGCTCAGCTCAACTTCGTGATTATTTTCAAATTTCAACTGAACTACTGCCTCTTGTCCTTTCTTTTTCGATATTTGTGGTGACATGGTTCGTATTTCAGAGAAACAGGGATACACATTCACTGTTCATGGGGTTGACTTTTTGTCTTATTGGAATTGTTGAGCTGTATCACATTCTTTCCTATCCTTTCATGCCGGATTTTATCACAGCCAACTCTTCACATAAGTCAGAGATCTACTGGGCTGAAGCGCGAATAATTTCAGCTTTCCTATTCCTCGCTAGTGTTTATGTCAATGACAAAACGTTTCCATTACTCCGTGATAAGCCTCTTCTTGTAGCTTCTGTTTCTGTTGGAATTATTTCGTTCGTGTCTCTAATGACAGGAACCTTTCAAGAATATTTTCCTTTATTGACTGTTAATGGCAGCCCAACAAAGGAAAAGATGGTAATGCTTATCGTAACAGCACTTATGATCCTGTATTCAAGCTATAGGTATACCCTTAAGATGGGTGAAAAAGGCCAGATAATTATCGTCTGTTTGATATACGGTTTTGTAATAACAGCTTTTAGCGACTTTGTGTATATCTTTTTAGATTATCCGGGAGCATTATTGAAAGCATCGGGTTACTACTTCTTTTATATGGGGCTTTTTAAAAAATCCGTGGATCTTCCATATAATACTATGCGTGAGGAAGGAGAAAAGAGAGTCTTTGAGGTGCAGGAAAGATATCGCAATCTGTTTGATAGTGCCAACGATGCGATCATAATAACTGACCTTGAAAGCAGGGTCACATCATGGAATAAGAGCGCAGAGAGGATATTCGGATGGACTGAAAAAGAGATAATTGGGGCGAAATTCCTGCCTCTTGCCCTTGATTCAAAACTGCAATCTGATAATGAACAAATAATACGTAATGCAATATCCGGCGGTGTTGTTTCCGGGATCGAGACCGTCCTGTTGCGTAAGGACGGATCAAGTATTGACGTAAGTATGACGTTTTCACCTCTGCGGGATGAAAAACAGAATGTTGTAGGTCTTTCAGGTATTTTTAGGGACATTAGTGAACGCAAACGGGCGCATGAGCAAATAGAGAATTCCCTGAAAGAGAAGGAAGTGATGTTGCGTGAGATCCATCACAGGGTGAAGAACAACATGCAGATAATCTCAAGCCTGTTACGACTTCAGTCAGGATATATTACAGAGAAAAAATATAAGGATATGTTCCTGGAGAGCCAGAACAGGATCGTTACCATGGCCCTTGTACATGAGAAAATATACCAATCCAAGGATCTGGCGAAAATCGAAGTGGGTGGATATATCAAGGAACTGGCTTACGGGTTATTTAGTTCCTATGATATAATTACTGGAAAGATCACATCTAAAATCGATGTCGAAAATGTTTCCCTGGGAATAAATTCCGCTATTCCATGTGGATTAATAATCAATGAATTATTAAGCAATTCACTGAAGTATGCTTTTCCGAATGGCAAATCCGGGGAAGTGAGTATTTCTTTACATTCTATTGGTGATGGTTATTTCGAACTCATTGTTGCGGACAACGGCATAGGTTTTCCAGAAGATATAGATTTCAAAAATACAGAATCATGGGGTATGCGCATGGTTACAATACTGGTAGAAAACCAGCTTCATGGTGAGATATCGCTTATCAGAGATCGAGGTACGCAGTTCCATATAAAGTTCAAGGAAGTGAAATAATGAAAGGAAATAAAATAATGATAGTTGAGGATGAGAGCATTATTGCAGAAGATATACGCATGAGCCTGATTAATAATGGTTATGTTGTTTCTTCAGTGGTATCTATGGGAGAAAAAGCCATTGAAAAAGTCAAAGAGGATAAACCCGACCTTATCCTTATGGATATCATGCTTGCCGGAAAGATGGACGGCATCCAGACCGCTGGAATGATCCAGACGATATTCAATATCCCGGTTATATATCTAACTGCTTATTGCGATGATAAGATCATTGAGCGAGCAAAAATTACAAGCCCTTTCGGGTACCTGATCAAACCATTCAAGGACCGTGAACTGTACATAGCTATTGAGATGTCGCTTTATAAGCACAAACTGGAGATGGAACTAAAGGAAAGCAAGGAATTTTATGAAGGCATCCTTGAAGGAATAGTTACCGGGGTATGGGTCACAAATAATAATGATGATATAATCTATTCCAATAAAGGCATGAGAGCGATCTTCCCTGAGTTGATCACGGGAGCAAAGGTAATGACCATCTGGGAGTTTTTCAAACCATATTATATGAAGGCCAAGGAAACCCTGGAGCTATTTCATTATGAGGGAGTTCCGTTCGTTGTCACAGGGAAATCACCGAAATATTATTCCGGATGGTTGATACCGCGTTTAGAAGATGGAAAATTTAAAGGAATCATATGCACGGTTGAAAGCATACATACGCAGGCTTAGATCGTACTTTTGCAAACTTTTATAAATGGTTCACACATATATGAACTGATAGTTTTGAAGTTTAAAGAATATATTCCATTCCTTGGCATGGGGTTCATGCTTCTTCTTGTGCAGTTGATCGCTGTTGCTCTCAGTCAAAAACCGCTTGAGAAAGCATTTTCGAATCCTGATGATCCGTTCAATGTTGTTGTGTGGGTAGCAATAATCCTTATTTTTACAGGATTTATTTTCCTTGTTATAAAGTTGAATAAAAAATGGATGATCCAGGCTATCGTCCTCATTTCTGTAGTTTGGACATTATATTATGTCTTTGAAGCGATCTTCGTATCGATTTTATCAGAACAAGAAAAAATTGTTTTATCTCTTGGCATCTCAATCGGTCTTGGATTAGTTCTTTATAAATTCCCGGAGTGGTATGTAATAGACATAGTAGGAGTGGTTTTGGGAGCTGGAGCAGCCGCCATTTTTGGCATATCTCTTGCTATTTTACCCACTCTGCTGCTACTGGTTGTCCTGGCAATCTATGATTATATTGCGGTGTACAGGACAAAACATATGGTCGCACTTGCTGAAGGTGTGATGGACCTGCGGCTGCCAATTTTACTTGTTATCCCCAAGCACTGGAAGTATTCGTTCCTTAAAGAGAAATTTGATAAAGAAGAGCGTGAGGCGTTCTTTATGGGGCTGGGGGATGCTGTGATGCCTACGCTTCTTGTGGTTTCAGCCAACTATTTTGTGGAAGCAGGTTCTTACACCCTGCCGCTACTGGGAGCAATGAAAATCCCTGTAATCGGTGCAATTCTGGGAACATTTCTGGGATTTGCTGTGCTTATGGGATTTGTGATCAAAGGTAAACCCCAGGCAGGTCTTCCATTCCTCAATGGTGGAGTAATATTGGGTTATGTAGCCGGAAGCATGATGGCAGGGTCAGCCTTGCTTTAACTCCAAAAGATTAAATAATCCGATGCAATGAATAGGGGAACATGTCTCAAACTATTTCAGAAAAGATATTCTCAAAGGCATCGGGTAAGAAAGTAAAAGCAGGAGACTTTGTCCTTGCTAATATAGACTGCGCCATGACCCATGATATCACTGGACCATTGGCAGTGGATGGTTTCAGGGAGATCGTTAAAGACAAAAAGGGAAAGAAAGTTTGGGATCCGAAAAAAATAGTGATACTTTTTGATCATCAGGTTCCGGCAGATTCCCTTGCTGCAGCTGCTAACCACATAATGCTTCGCCAGTTCGCAAAAGAGCAGGGCATCCTGAATTACGATGTTTTCGAGGGCGTATGCCACCAGGTGATGCCTGAAAAGGGGCATGTTAGACCCGGCGACCTTATCGTGGGTTCAGACTCGCATACATGCGCCTACGGGGCGCTTGGAGCATTTTCAACCGGTATTGGCAGCACTGACATGGCTTTCGTGTTCGCCACAGGAAAACTCTGGTTCCGCGTGCCCGAGACAATGAGATTTGAGGTGAACGGGAAGCTCCCGGGGCGAGTACACTCAAAAGATGTTATACTTCATCTTATCGGAGATGTAGGGGTTGAAGGAGCCAGGTATAAGACAGCAGAATTCTGCGGCACAACAGTCAGGGATATGGATATCCCCAGCAGGATGACAATGAGCAACATGGCTATCGAGATGGGAGGAAAAGCAGGTATTGTTGAGGCTGACCGGGTCACAGAAAAATATCTCAGGGAGAGGATACCTGATCTCAAGTTTAATAGCAAGTGGAAAAGCGACGATGACGCTGTATTTTCTGAATCAAAAGTGTATGATGTCAGCGACCTTTCTCCACAGGTGGCATGCCCGCATAATGTTGATAATGTAAAATCAGTGGAAGAAGTGGAGGGTATAAAGATAGACCAGGTGTTCGTGGGATCATGCACCAATGGCAGATTTGAGGATATAGAGATAGTGGCAAAAATAATGAATGGTGAAAAGGTGGCAAAAGGCGTTCGCTTGCTAATCATTCCAGCCTCTCATACTGAATACATGAAGACCCTGAGGGCTGGATACGTTGAGCAGTTCATGGAAGCGGGTGCCATCGTTGAATCCCCTTGCTGCGGACCGTGCATGGGAGGCTCGTTCGGATTGCTTGGAAAAGGAGAAGTGGGTCTTTCCACATCGAACAGGAATTTCAAAGGCAGGCAGGGGAGCCCTGATGCTTTCGTGTATCTGTCCTCTCCTGCGACCGCGGCTGCAAGCGCGCTTTACGGGGAGATAAAAGACCCCAGGAAAATATAATTTAATATCGGACAGGATGAACAGGATCGACAGGATACGATTTTAATAGTTAATCCTGTAAATCCTGTCGATCCTGTCTGAAATAACTCATTTGCTCTCTGAAATGTGACAAAGTCAAAATTAATACCTCTTGAACATTATTAAGTTAAGCATGACCACAAAAGGCGCAAGTAAAGTAATGCAATGTTTCGGCGTAAAAAGAGGGGAAAGCGTGCTCATCGTAGTTGATACTTCAACTCCCCCCTCAATATCAAAGAGCCTTTTCAAAGCAGCAAAAGACATGGGCTGTGAAGTAATTATCCTTACCATGATTCCCAGGTCGCGCCACGGGGAAGAACCGCCCCGGGCTGTCTCTGAAGCCATGTTAAATTCTGATGTGGTGATCGCCCCTACCACCATGTCTCTTACTCATACACAGGCAAGGATCAATGCCACAACAAAAGGCGTAAGGATCGCTTCCATGCCAGGCATAACTGAAAATATGATGAGATCAGGTGGCATAACAGCGGACTGCATGATGATAAATGATCTTGCCATGAAGTGGAATAAGCGGCTTAAGAATGTCCGTGAGGTGAGGGTGGTGACGAAGTCAGGGACTGATATCACATTTGACCTTGAGGGCTGCACATGGATGATGGACACGGGCATGTGCCAGGAAAAAGGATGCAGCAGCAACCTTCCCGCAGGAGAGATGTATATTGCTCCGAAGGGCGCGAACGGTGTTTTTGTAGTGGATGGCTCTATGAGCGGATTTGGAATTCTTGATTCACCCATAAAGATCACTGTCAGGAACAGATATGTAACCTCGATCGAAGGAAAACATGCGGAAAAACTCATATCCATGCTCGATGCTGTGGGCGAAAAAGCACGAAATATAGCTGAACTTGGAATCGGTATCAATCCAGAAGCAAGGCTTATCGGGAATGTGCTGGAGGATGAAAAAGTAGGAGGCACTGTGCATATAGCCCTCGGGGATAACAGTTGTTTTGGCGGGGATGTGATCGCCGGCATCCATCTTGATGGCATCATTAAAGAGCCAGTTCTTTTTTTAGATGGCGAAAAATTTATATTAAGTTATGATAATATCTAACAAGCATGGAAGAAGTAGACCAATCAGCTGTTTTCTTCAGGTGTCATGTTTGCAGCTTTGAATTCGAAGCAGATCCTAATTTTATTCCAATACTATGTCCACAGTGTGGAAGCGAGGATACGGAAAGGATCTAAAATAGAAAATAAATAATAGAATATGAGGAACCAAAAAAAGAATTTTGGATTTGATAGGATAGGAAATGAGGTTCCTCTAAATCTAATAATATAGTTGAATATTTAAAGGGATTTCCCAAGATTATACCCAAATTGTTACCAAATCAATATATCGATCAAAGAGAAAAGGACATCCAATGAATATTGAATTTACTTCTCCTGTTGATTGCCTGTGCGATTTCACCTTTGATTTTTACTGGCAGCATATGGGTAAAAGACTTGTTCCCTCGGAAAAAATACCTGGCCAGAAGGGGACTTCATATACCTACGAAGAACTTGTTTCAAGTCTTAAGAAGGGAGAAGATGTATGTATAAAAGGAAACGTGGGAAAGCGGCTTGGAAGCAGTCTCGGAATTGATCTTGTATTTTTCGGTGGAACTGGAAAGCCGCTGAAAACTGGCTCTATCATCGTGGATGGGGATGTAGATACCCGAATGGGCATAAGTATGGTATCGGGTTCGATCTATGTCCGTGGGCAGGTGCAACAGCCTCTTGGTAATATCATAGAGATGGCATCCGACCGTTCAGGATATCGCAAGTATTGCTCCATTACTGGATTGATGCATAACATATCCGATGAAACCGTTCTCAGTCCCAATGTGATAACAAAGGAAACTCTATGTATAAATGACGGAATTATCAGGGACACTATTGCAGCAAGGCTTGATTCAGATGCGAGTATCACCGTTGACGGGAACGCAGGGATGAGTACTGGCATATTGATGAAACGCGGGACAGTGAACGTGGACGGGGACGCTGGAATGAATACAGGAGTGCTAATGAAGGGAGGGGTGCTGACCGTATGCGATACAGAAGAATTCGCAGGAGCATATATGAAAGGAGGGAACCTTGTGATAAGAGGAAAAGCAAAAGGATATGTGGGGGCGAATATGAAAGGGGGCGCGATTTATTTAAAGGGGAAGGCGATGCCAGCTCAGTTTCCTCTGGATGAGAACGATCTAAAGTTCCTGGCCAAGATTTTGAGGATCAGCCAGACACAGGTCATGATGTTCAAAAAATATTCGATATAATACTCGATTTGAGAGAAGTGTTTATATCCTGATTTCACAAAGGTTATTCATGGATATCGCTTCCCTTCGACAGCGGCTCGATTACCTTGTGCATACGCATTCTTCTGTTTTTGAAGAGCAGATCCTTGGATCAGGTCTTTCGTGCGCGATGTGCGGCTGGTGCTGCCGTGAGAATTTCAATATAAGGATCACGAAAAATATCTTGCGCCCATCCAATGCGATATCTGTATTTCCAGACGATATCAGGCGCATAATGAAAGGGAAAGGATTACAGTGGGATGAGGTCGCCCAGCCAGATATTTATTCATGCCTTGACGATGGAAAGAACATCCGTTTGATCGGATGGATAATGCAGCGCGGCGACAATAGCAACTGCGTATTTTACAGGAATGGCGGTTGCAGCATATATGAATGGCGGCCTATGATATGCAGATGCTACCCTTTTTTTATTGGTGAGCAAGGGATCGAGGTCATGCACTGTGAGGGGAAAAATAATATTGCCCATGGGGAGAAGGCGAAACAGATGGTCAGGGAGAGGTCTCTTCTGGTGAAGCGGTATGAGATGAAAAAAATCAGGAACTACATCGGCATTATCTCCTGGATGGGAACAAAATTAAGATTGTCTGAACTTGTCCCACTGCCTCATGGGTATGAGGGAGAGGTTATTGTGTATGACGGTGAAACCATATCACAACGCCACATTATAGTTAAGAACAAAATGGGATAGCGCGGATTTGAACCGCGGTCTAAGCGTCCCAAACGCTCAAGGATGGACCAGGCTACCCTACTATCCCGTGGGGTGACCTACTAATAGCATGATAAGATAAAAACCTTGCTGAACTTTTTTATGCGAATTATTTAATAACCGCTGACTCCAATAGGGTACCGAGGAAAGAATAATGGAAAATGTATATTTCTATGAAGAAAAGGTCAGCAAAGATGTAAAAAAGATACTTGAAAGCGAAGAGGATGATTTCTTCAAGCGCATAGGTTTCACGGTCAGGGAGTGCAATCTTCTTGGTTCTGATCGTAAGGGTTATTTCCTTTACCTGAAAGCAAATTCAGAAGAACTCGACAGGGCTGAGAAAAAGCTCGAAGGGCTTAAGTTTGAAAAACTAAAAGGAGAGGAAAATAATATTATTACAGCAGCTTTTAAAGCTGAAGAAGAGAATGCAGCAAGCGGTATGGGAATGATTTTCGGTTAGACTTCGAATAAATTCGAAATCACCGCAATATTTTTTAAGTATGCATCGCATTAAAGGTTAAAGGAGATATAAATAATGTTTAATAAATATATATTATTATCTATCCTGATAATCGCATCAGTATTTTCGTCTGGTTGTCTTATTGATAATAATTCAAAGGCGAATCAAAGTATCGGACCTGATTTTATCCCAAAAACTGACCTGCCTGCAGGATTCACTTACATGGGGATCCATGAAACTACCCTAAATATTGCCAATTCTACTGTGAATGGATTCGAAGGTATTTACAGATATGGCAAAGATGATATATACATAATTGCGATCAAAAACGACGATCCTGAGGCTCTGCTATCTCAATATAAAGCAGACCTGAGGGCGCCATTCAAGGCAGAATATGATCCGTTCGAGGAGATTACCATAAATGGGCATTCAGCCACAAAGTTTACTGGATTCAGAATTGAGAATGGTAAGACTGTGCAGCGTTATAGTCTCATCTGGGCGAAAAATGGTTATCTGATCCAGGTTGGATCGTTCGCCGATGTCAACCCTGTGGTCGTTCTTGCCTCAGCAACGGGTTATTAGAGCAGCCCCAACATTTTATGAGTCTGCGGGATAACCCGCACATCTTTTAATTTTTCGGCAGCAAAATCCATCAGTTCAAAGAGCCGGGCTGCAGGAACTCTGTTGACTGAAGTCACAGGCTGGAGAATTAGCGGGATACAGGGATCGATCGAAGCGATGCCATTTATCGCAGACGTCAAAGATGATTTTGTTGTTTCAGGAAGTATCACTATTTTAACAAAAGTTTCTGCAGATTCATTTAGGATGGCGATGGTCTCAAGTTCGTTCTTTAACAATTCTTCATAATGGCATGCCGGATTATGCTCTGGCAATTTTATATCACATGAGGCGATCGCAATGATATCCTTAATTTTTCGCGCCTCATCCGGAAGTCCAGAATTGGTTTCAAGATATAATGGATGCTCGATGTCCATTTCCCTGATAAAATCGGCATGTATCAGCGGCTCACCGCCCGTCAGGCTAATATGTTTTGTGGAAGGCGACCATAATTCCTCTATAGCTTTAATAAGAAGATCTCTGCTGACAGGATTTTTTATAGTATGGAATTCACCGGTTCCTGATTTTTTTTCTATCCTACAAGAACCTGTTACTGTTCTGCTCCGTGGAGTATCACAATAAAGGCAATGAAGCTGGCACTGCTGGAACCGCACAAAAACCTGGCGCGTTCCAGCATGAATGCCTTCTCCCTGTATGGAATTAAAAACTTCTTCGATATATGCTTGCATCAGGGGACGTTATTTCACAAAGTCGATCCCGTATCTTGCGGTCGCAATGTTTCCCTTGGTACCCTTTCCGAGGATCTGGGGTGATTTAACACCAGTAACCACGATCATAGTCCTGATAATATGCTCAAGGTCAGGATCTACCATGGCCCCCCATATCAATCTTGCATTGGGGTCGATGCGAGCGGAAAGCTCGTTAACCACGCTCTCGGCTTCTGCTATTGTCATATCAGGACCTCCAACCACATTGATAAGAGCTGACGTAGCACCGGAAACATCTACATCCAGAAGCGGGCTTCTAAGAGCTTTCTGCACTGATTCTAAGGCTTTGTTCTCGCCTTCTGCTTCTCCTAAGCCGATCATAGCAAGACCGCTCTTTTGCATAATAACTCTCACATCTGCGAAATCAAGATTAACAAGACCGGGTCTTGTGATGAGTTCAGTGATTCCTTTGACAGCACGCATCAGTACTTCATCGCACACCTTGAATGCTGCCTGCAACGGCAGATGAGGGACTACTTCGAGTAATTTGTCATTGGGGACAACGATCACAGTATCCACGACATCGCGCAGTCTCTCAAGCCCTGCTTCCGCATTCTCCATTCGTATCGCGCCTTCTACAGAAAAGGGCAGTGTGACAACAGCTATTGTCAGAGCACCGGCATCCCGAGCAATTTCAGCTACAACCGGGGCGGATCCTGTACCAGTTCCGCCGCCAAGACCACATGTAATAAAAACCATATCAGCATTTCCCACAGCTTTTTCGATCATGGCTTTTGACTCCTGTGCTGCGTCCTGTCCTATCTGAGGTACGCTGCCAGCTCCAAGCCCCCTGGTCCTGGATCTTCCGATAAGGATCTTATTCCTCACCTTGATATTCAGCAAATGCTGGGCATCTGTATTGATAGCATACATGTCAGCCCCGATTATACCTTCTTCGAACACTCTTTGAATGGTGTTCGAACCAGAACCTCCACATCCTATCACAACGATATTCGTTTTTAATTCCTGCAATATTTGCAGAAGTTCTTCATCAGTTTCACCCACTGTGGGCATTCTTGATTCTCCGGCTCTTGCCATTGCCTCATTTATAATTGATTCCATATTTTACTCCTCAATCGCCTTTTCATAATTTAACTTGATGGCTCTAATATTTATTTCATATACCATCTCTGGATTTATAGTTTTTCCATCAAGAATAACTGAATCTCCCCTTGCCAGTCTTCCAAAGAGAGGGCCCTCTGTTAATCCGAGAGCTTTTGCACGTTCTGTGCTGAATTTTTTTTCGATTATTTGTAGTACTCCATTATTCGTTTTAACATCATATTTATTTTTGATAATTTCAATACACTCATTCGTTAATTCCTCAGCTGCCAGCCTTGCACAATTGCTATCCAGCCCGATAAGAACGTGAGCGAACCTTCCGTCCTCATATTCGATATATGCAATGTTATGATCTGATAAGAATATTTCAAGCCTTTCCCTGTCAATTTTTTCAGCTTCAGATAACAGGGCAGGGCTGATCCGCGCAATTTTTACCCTGGGACAAATACAGTTGTGACATTCGCATTTTATTCCGTCCGTGATCCTTGCGCGACCGGTCGGGCACACCTCTTTTACCTTCTGCCGCAGTTGTCTGCAGAACTGCCACGGGACTCCATCCATGTCCCTGATATCGCTTTCTTTGAGGACTTCGTAACCAGCTTGTTCAATGATTGTACTGAGTCTTTCGCGCTGTTGTGCTTTCATGGATTTTCTATCGATGTAAGCAAAATCAGCTTTTGATCTCATAAATGCCTGTTGTATCAATTCCTCATCAAGAAAGTCAAGAGCATGTGATGGAAAAATATGGCCGAAAGCAACGTCAGTTTCAAGAATGAGCGCGGTCTGCCTGGGTGCATAGTGAGTCCCTCCAAACCCGACTGCAACCGGGGAATCGTTTTCTTTGTACAAGAGGATTGCCTCAGCAACGATCCTGCCTGCCACTTCATCGATCCACTGCTTTTCATTGCTTCCGATTTCTATGAATACCGATGGCACATCAATTTCGCTGGGCCCATGGTGCGTACATTCAAGTGTTACCTCGTATTCTTCATTCTCAGAAAGCAATTTAAGCGAGCGAAGAAGTGTTCGCACAGCCTGGGGCGATGAAGCTGCAAGATGTTTTTTGAGTCCGCCGAATTTTGCTTCATCAATGTTACCTGTGGAATGAACTGTTAGAATAGCTCTTGCATCTTTGCTTCTGTGTTTGGATGCAAATATGATGAGGCTGGCTGGAAATCCAGATCCCTGCAATTTCCTGTCAAGACCATCCTGATATATGAGAGGATCTTGAATTTCTACAAGCCTGTAATTCTTAAATTCAAAAACAGTATATAACTCAGAACTGATATGTTCCCATTTTCGAAGAGCTAAAAGATTATTTTTGATATTCTGACTGGCTCTGTCCTGAGTTGAACAAACTACTGTTACTTTTACCTCCCTCGTCAAACCACTGCCTTCTAGACGTTGATCATTTCAATCAAAATCGCTGCCAGTTATCAATTTTTTATCTACGATCGCATAATCTTTTGCAGCTCTGACAGCCTCAAAAGGTATCAATAGATAATTGGCCTGGTTTTTGTATTTAGATACGTCAACAAAGGTGTTGGGTTTTACCATCAGATACAAAAGTTGACCTGTTTTTGATTCCATGATCACGTTGCTAACTGTGCCGAGTTCTGACCCATCCGTGAGCATAACTCTTTTATTTGATAGATTTTTTGCAAGTATCTTCGCCATAGTAATCCCTTAATGAACTGGAATGTTCATCAAACTGCTATTTTTATCTATAACCTATATAAGACTTCTGTTCCTGCTTTGTCCCGCCTTTGAACTGCTCCTGCAGCTTTTCATAATATTCTATCATTCCTTCTACGAGAGCAGGTCTGACTTTCTTGAGTGCTGCGCGGAAATGTCTCATTTCGATCTTCTTGATATTGAAATCTTCGCGCAATGCAAGCATTACAGCTTCTCTGCACAGGGACTCGATATCAGCACCAACGTAATTTTCAGTCTGGTCTGCAAGCTCTTCGATGTTAACATCATCCGAAAGCTTTTTTTCATCGAATATTATGTATTGATCGTTGTCCTTTCTGACATGCAGTTCATACATTCGTCCATCATTGAATTTGAATGTCGCAAATTCCTTATTTTCATCAAGCGCTATCTCCACTGACCTGGCTTCATTGATTACCCGGATGATCTTCTCAGTTTCGTTCCTGGTGATCTTCACATAATCTACACGATCGATACCGAGATCTTCAGTGAGGAATTTTATGAGTGTATTGTTATCGTTCCCCGGGACGTTCGCCCAATTGAAAACAGTGGTTTCATTGGAAAGATTCTTGAGGTGTATATTGAATATTTCGATCCTTCCCTCCCTGCCTGGTGGTCCAACGAAAACCAGTCTGTCAAACCTTCCTGAACGGATAAGCGCCGGGTCTACGATCTCAGGTCTGTTCGTTGCAGCTATTACCACAACGTTCTTTAGCGTCTCGATCCCATCAAGTTCTGTGAGAAGCTGGTTGACCACACGCTCTGAAGCTTTCGAACCGATGTCCATTCCCCTTATCGGGGCTATAGCGTCAAGTTCATCAAGGAACAGTATGGATGGGGCTACCTGACGTGCTTTTTTGAAAATATCACGGACTGCTTTCTCTGAATCACCCAGCCATTTGGAAATAAGCTGGGGACCTCTTATGCTTATAAAATTAGCAGAACTCTCGTTCGCCACTGCTTTTGCAAGTAACGTCTTCCCGGTTCCGGGTGGACCATAAAGAAGTATGCCCTTGGGCGGCCTGATACCCATCCTCTCAAATTTCTCAGGTCTCTTTAACGGCCATTCAACTGCTTCTATTATCTCCTGCCTTGCTCCGGAAAGTCCGCCAACATCGTTCCAGGAAATCTCCGGGATCTCCACTAGCACTTCCCTCATTGCTGATGGTTCAACTTCCTTTAGAGCTGCTTCAAAGTCATAGACGGTGACCTGCATGCTGCTCAGTAATTCGCGCGGAACAGCCTCATCCAGTTTTATCTGGGGAAGATATCTGCGAAGTGCTTTCATGGCAGCTTCCCTTGCAAGGGCTGATATGTCAGCGCCTACGAACCCGTGTGTCCTGTCTGCAATTTCATTAAGCTTGACGTTATCTGAAAGCGGCATGCCCCGTGTATGGATCTGCAATATCTCGAATCTTTCATTCCTGTCCGGCACACCGATTTCAATCTCCCTATCAAACCTGCCCGGGCGACGCAGCGCCGGGTCAATGGCATCTATCCGGTTCGTGGCACCTATCACCACGACCTGACCTCTCTCTTCAAGCCCGTCCATCATGGTAAGAAGCTGTGCTACTACCCGCCGTTCCACTTCACCGGTCACATCTTCCCTTTTAGGTGCAATTGAATCAAGTTCATCGATGAAAATAATAGAAGGTGCCTCTTTATTTGCCTGCTCGAAAAGCTCACGAAGTCTCTGTTCGCTCTCACCGTAATATTTGCTCATTATTTCAGGTCCGGCTATGGAGAAAAAGTTGGCTCCAGACTCATTTGCAACAGCACGGGCAATGAGTGTTTTACCTGTTCCCGGAGGACCGAACATCAAAACCCCTTTTGGAGATCCGATGCCCAATCTCTCAAATACTTCAGGATGCTTCATGGGAAGTTCGATCATCTCTCGAAGCCTCTGTATCTCATCTGAGAGACCGCCGATATCTTCGTACGTTATACCAGTGCCAGTCACTTCCAGAACAACTGGCTTTTCCCTGAGTTTGATCTCAGTTGACTCTGCTATGGACAGTATGCCATCCGGTTCAGCTTCGATCGCAACAAGCGGGATGGTCTGACCTGTCACAACCCGCCCAAGGAAGGGGTGAGCCATTGTGCTCATAACCGGAATGATATCTCCTTTGATGATGGAACGTTTCATTATCTGGCGCTTCACCATCTCTTCAGCTTCGCCGCCGAACTGTATGGATGTACCTTCAGGGGGCGCAAGCACTATCCTGTTAGCTATTTTAACATCAGCCTTCTTTATCTTGACGTGGTCACCGATCCCGGCACCAGAGTTCTGTCTGATAAAACCATCGATACGTATAATATCCTGGTCCCAGTCAATACGGTCAGCGCGCCATACTTTTGCCGATGTGGCTCTCTTTCCTTCAAGTTCTATTATGTCGCCTGGCGTAAGCTGCAGGATCATCATCGTATGCGGGTCAAGTCGGGCAATCCCTCTTCCAGAATCGTTCGGGTATGCTTTTGCAACAGTTAGCGTTATCTCATCCATGGTTATATCCCCTCAGATATATTAGCAATTTTAGTATGCATTCACTATTTCTATCCATATTAGATTCCAGAGATAAAATAGTTTGCCAGATGAAGAAAACCAGGGTGACCCCTTTTAATGGGGATCAATGGTTTCTCATTTTCAACAGGATTACCCTGCTGAATATATTTTCTAATAGATCTTTTTGAATTGATCTGTCATTTCCTCCATGTTTGAAGGTCAGAAATCTTGCATAATCAGAAATGTCATTCTCTGATAAAGAAGTATTTTTCTTTACAAAACTGCTTATCTCCATATCGATCTCATTACTTACAGGTATCTCATATGCATTTGATATGTCAAAACCTGTCAATTCTTTGTACATCTCATTTAGATCCGGTGAAGGCATCAGGAATACCTTCTTTCATCCTTTATAGTTCGCATCATTATATCCCTCCGAACTTAACTATGTATATAATTATTATAATATTTATACTTTTTTAGTCGGAGGGCTTTTGGACAATATTCAACTACACTCCTTCCTTGGCCATTTCGGTTTAATATCGTTTAAAATCTCGATGTAGCCAATCCTTCTGATATCATGAGCAACATTTTTCAGCTTAGTTTCGGTTGCTTTTCTGGGATCAAGTTTTTTCCTTAAAGTTGCCCCAAACCGACACTTTATCATTGAATTTACAGTTTCCGATATCGAACGCATATGATATTGTTCTAACCATTTTTGGGGATCATCCCACAGAGAATGTAGCATATCATACCATCCAGAAAATCCTTTACTTTGGAAGGTTACATTACTTTTAGGCAAAAAGTACGGAGTAAGATGAGTTTTTGATACAAGATCTGTAATCCAACGAGCTGCATAGATTCCATCTCCAAGGACATTCTCTAGATTCGGATAACTTCGAAGCGTCTGGAAATAGGCTTCCGGAAACATAGTTGTTTCCCCAATTGAATGGTCGGAGCAAACGGACATTCCCGAAATGAGCTTATACTTGACTCCAATACCCATTACAGTATATGAAAAACCTCTATTAGAAGTTAAATTTGTTATCGGAAAACCATCATGACTTTGATCCGCATGCTGTGATTTCTTTTGATTCTTTTTTGAATTTTGCTTTTGTCGTTTATCAGCATAGTTTTCTTTGTTTGAAGCACTATGACCGGTTCCATCAAATGAACATGTTTTTTCTTCATTTTCAACGCATTCGTTGGTTATAGCAACGACTTCGTCCAGAATTTTATTCACTTTTTCTCGATCATATCCCCTTTCTATTGTCTTGTAGGAAAAGTGTTCACCTATGCCTAATTTCTCTCGAAATAGAAGTAACAATCCTTCAGCTATTCTATTGGGGGATCCTGTGTAAGTCTGCAATAGAAGTGTTTTGGCAATGTCAGCTGGATTTTTTTCTGGTTTCCCCGGACCACGTTTTTTAGGTAAAGTTCTACTTTTTATTCTTTTATCTGCCTCATCGACAATATCCCTTAAATTGTCCAGGTAGTCTGCCATCTCCCTGATCTGAGCAGAATCATATTTGGCCCAGTCAGTCTTAGCTTGCTCTTGGTTCTCATATTGAAAAGAGCCATCTCGAATTCTCTTAATGGTCGCTCTGAGTTCGTCTCCAGCATGTTTCGAAGGCATATGGATTAATGGGGCGCTAAGTTTATATAGTTTACGGGCGTATACGCCCATAATGAAGGGAATTCTCATTGCATTTTCAGTGCCCTCAGGAAAAAACAAAACTAAATCTAGTGCGTTTGTTAAAGCATTCTATGGGCAGGAAACAAGTTCACATCACGGAAAATATAAGTATCACAGGAATGGTATTTTGGATAAAATACCTCACAATAAACTCATACGAGGGGTGATTATTGTGAAAAGTGATGAAGCTAGCCAGGTAATAGAATTTTTAGAAAAACAATCTGCACAATATCATATTCGAGTAGTTGAGCTTTCAAAAGAAGATTGTATGGCATTGGGATTGTCTACGGAATAATATTGTCCCAAAGCCTAGTCGGAGCGGTGATCGTGGGCGCTTCAGGGAAAATTTTTTTTGTTTTCATGAATTCTCTTGCTTTCTTCATGGCTGTGGCATAAACGAACAACCAGCCTTCATTAAGAAAAATAGTCCCATCCCTGATCATATCTTTACTCAATACTCCTGCCCCGAATTCCATCAGCAACTGTATTGTCGCAACGCTCGATGCCGAATATTCGTCCATGTCCTTTGATTCAGTTGCTATATCATGAAGAAGCATTTTATACAGGTTTCTGAATTTATTGGATGGAGCATATTGTTTTTCTCCGGTCTTCAAAAGTACATTTAACTCGATCAGATCGGCAGTTAATTTATTTAGTTTCTCCTCATTCCACACTTCAGTTGGGTTATCCGTAAGCTCGTAAGCAGCCCATACTTCACGAAGGTATGATTCAATTTCTTCCTTATTTTCCACCCTTTCTAATGCGTATTTTGCTGACTTGAGATCAGGTAAATTTGAAATATAATACCTCAAAAGGTTTCTTAGTTTCTCCCCCTCATCTCCATCAACTAAAGTCATTGTTTTCAGGATACCGTATTCAATATCGCTGAGGGTTACGTTCAGGATTTTTGACATTTAACACCTTTAGTCACGGCATCAATTAAAAACCAGGAAAGTAATACTCCTTGCAATGGAACCGTTCATTCGACCAACTCCGCGATGAAAATGCATTCCTCTGCTCCTTCAATAGCACATTCATTTCCTTTCTTGCAATAATATCTTGGATCATAGTGTTTTCTAGCCAGCCCTCCGAAAAACCCCCTTAATAGATCGCAATATTTACATTTTTTATCTAAAACCAGTCCTTTTACCCTGAATAGAACTTTTTTTTCTGATTTTTCAATAGATATTTTTATTTCAACTTTTTCAAATTCACTGCAGCTGTCTTCGATCCGATCATATTTGAGATTCACTGCAGCCTGTTCCCCCGCTTCAAACATCAATACTGAATTCGCGGCTTCAGTAACGATATTATTGCAGACCTCTATATATGCTTCCAGAAATCTTCTGAACAATCATTCACGCCCTTTAATAATAATAACTTATTGCTACATGATTATTGATTTAGGTTTATTTAATACTTTATGCTTTTTCGGAACCACCACCTTTTTTTGCGCTGATAAAAAAGTATGCCAGCGTACGGTCATACGTGAACGCGTCTTCAATGGGCGCAACCCGTGATATATGGCTTGTGCCAGTGGAGTTGCGATAATGAATGTGCGTTTATTTGCGTTTAACTGTTAAGTTTGAAGTTTTATTATCTGCTAAAAATTCTTTTTCAGCCTTTAGAATTTCATTGATCCGTTGTGCTTTTTCATGTTCAATATAAACTACTTTTGCTTTCATTGTGGACCCCCTTATTGAATATGTAATGTCGATACATTAATTTGTTGGTCACAGACCAGATAAATAATATTTATTAATCACCGATTTTCGTCAAGTGTTTATGTCTCATAATTGAACCCTATTCAGGATATCCAATCAAAGCGAAGTCTCTTGTTGCCTAACCAGGGTATGGCATACGATTTCTGAAAAACATCATTGGACTTGAAAATAGGTGTTGTTGCCTTCTTCTTCATTTTGATTATAATCTCATCTCCAACCACTTCTCCAAT
>JAUSDC010000126.1 GCA_030650845.1 Candidatus Methanoperedens sp. | reverse complement strand
AATGACAATATTAAGAAACAATAGACCGCAGATACATTCAATTCAGATCCCCCGGAGGCATAATCCTATTACCGAACAAACACATCATATTTCAAATAAACGCTACCCCTCCATATCCATCATAACCCCCACATACAACTCCGCTAAAACCCTGACATCCTGCCTCGATTCCATCAAAGCCCAGGACTACAAAGGAGATATAGAAATAATCATAGCAGACGGCGGCTCGACCGACAGCACTCTTGAAATAGCTCGAAAATACACTGATAAGATCTATCCGAATCCTCTTAAAACAGGCGAAGCTGGCAAAGCTGCGGGTGTGAAACAAGCAAAAAATGAGATCATTGCTCTCATAGATTCTGACAATATCCTTCCTTCAGGGGATTGGCTTTCCAGGATGACTGAACCCTTCCAGGACAGGGAGATCGCGGGGACTGAGCCGCTGTATTATACTTATCGAAAGGAGGATGGGTATATTACGCGATACTGCGCCATGCTAGGGATGAATCTTATCACAGGCAGATAAGGTTATGTTTGATAAGGACAGAGGTATTCAAATATTTAAGACTAAGGGAACCAAATAGAAATTGGATATCAAACCTAGTCTAAGAGGATTTGAAATGTTGAACATGCATAAAGCCCGCGATTGGCTGCATATGGCGCTAAAAGAGTTTGAAGCGGCAAATGGAGATTTTTTAGCTGGGAGAAATAGCGAATCGATCCAGCATTCACAACAATGTGCAGAAAGAGTTTGCAAATCAATTCTTTCATATCTGGGTTTTGTTTTAAAAAAAACTCATCATCCATCTGATTATATTGTCGAAGAAATTCTTGAGAAACCTGATATTATTCAAGGTTCAGGGCTCTCAGAGGATGATGTAAGGATCTTAATAGATATCGCTACACTTTCTTCTCCGCTTGAAAAGCAAGGTACTATGCCCAGATATGGCTGGGAGACAAAAGATCGAATAATAACCCCTGATGAAATATATAAGGAAGAAATCTCAGGAATGATGCTTGAAAACGCAATGCAACAACTTATTAAATGCTGTGTTTTTTATCGACTAAGGGAAATGGATGAGATATTAGAAAATGAGGTTAAGGGAGTTGAAGAATATGTTGAAAAACACAGAATTGATTAAACAGAAAGAATATCTGGGATTGATAAATTCTTATTTTGAAATAGTGCGAAAAAAAATTGATATTTTTGGACTAATGCTTTTTGGTTCTGCTGCTAGAGGGGAGGCAAAGCCATATAATAGCTATGAAAGTGATGTTGATTTATTGATAATTATTAAGGATCTATCTGTCGATCTTCAAGAACGGTTGCTTCAAAAAATCGATATTGAAGCCGGGACAAGGTCGCGGATACAGGCAATCTGGATGAAGCCAGAGGAACTTGAAGAACATATAGAAGCAAAGGCTGGATATATCCTTGATGCTTTTGAAGATGGGATCATTCTTTATGACCCGATTTTCTTTTTAGAAAGGAAAAAGCAGGAATTAGTTGAAGAATTGGATAAAAAAGGTGTATCAAAGTTGAAATGGGGGTATTCCTGGAATATCAGGGCAGGAGAAGTTGTTGAATTGTGATGAAGAAATGAATGAATTGATATTATAAAATATTTAATTAAAACTCCCGGCGCCTGCGTGTCCCCACACCAATCCTGGTGTTATCCGATGCATTTCTGATCCTCAACTGAACCAACAAATCAAACACCGACAGGTTTAATAATACATATTATAATGTCGATGGGATCGATTGTATCGGTGGTATCAAAAAAGAGCATAACGGAGGCACGAACGATTGGATAAACATTCCATATCAGAGTTCGTTCTTTTATATAATTTATCAAGAGCCTATGGCAGTTCGGTTTTCAGTCCGATCAAGACCACGGTCAATAACTACTCAGCCATGCTATATTGAGCAATTGCTGTGATAAAAGGCATGGTAGAGAGAGCTGAGCGTCTCATAGAAATTAAGGGACAAGGAAAAATCATAAGCTGAGCAATATAATCACATACTAATTATAAAAATCTGGCGCTCAAGCGCTCTCCCAGGCAACCTAAATCCTCGCGCTACCGGATGCGATTTTCGAGCATGTCTTCTATAATATTTCGAAAAAACCACAGAGTTCTCAGAGAACACTGAGAAAAAAGCAACGAACTGGTACGAACTGAAACGAACTCGGTG
>JAUSDC010000125.1 GCA_030650845.1 Candidatus Methanoperedens sp. | reverse complement strand
CTTGGATGAAGTTCCAGGTCAGCATCGAGGAATGTAACAAGATCTCCGGTCACGAATTTACAGCCGTATTTTATGGCATTTCCTTTCCCGCCGTTCTGGGTATAATGTACAACCTTTACATTGTTGAGCTTTTCTGCGATCTTTGATGCTTCCTCAAAAGTCCTATCGCTGCTTCCATCATTTACGACTATTATTTCATGAGATATTGAAAACGAATCCATCGTAGCAGATGTTTCTATCAATGTTCCTGCAATCCTTTTTTCTTCATTATAAGCCGGGATCACTATTGATAAATAAGGACGCTTTGATTCATCTTTATAATCAGAAATTGAACCTTTGTGAGCATTATTTTTACTCCCCTCAATTTTGCTATTCGATACTAAATTACATTTAAAAATGGCTGATTGGCCCATTCATACATCTCCTTTATTTACTTAAGATTAGATACCACGTAATCTTTCGTTATTATCATAATTATCACAAGGTATATATTACTTGTGATGTTCGCCATGAAGAATTTTAGATGGAAGGATATTGTCCGAGTCTATAAGAGCGATGATCTCATTTTTCGCATGTTTCACACCCGCAGCTTTGCCTGCTTCACCTGTTTTAAGGGGATTTGGATAGATCCTATCAGTGTATTTCTGAGTTATTTCAAGAGTGCTATCGGTCGAGCCGCCGTCTGCGATTATGATCTCTATATCTCCTTTCTAGTCCTGGGTTTTAATGGAATCGAGACAGGATGCCAGGGTTTTCGCGGAGTTGTATGTGGGGGTTATGATGGAGATGGAGGGGTTGCTTTTTTGTGATTCTTGCATTGTTGTTGTTGATACCATCGTTATGTCAGTCCCGGCTGGATTATGATTATTAAGCCTGTCGATTGTGTTTTGAATTATTATCTCTGTGTTCTCTGAGAACTCTGTGGTTTTTGAACAAAAAAAAATTTAGCATTAAATCAGTGTAAATCAGTGCTAATCTGTGTCTAAAAACATAAGCTATAACAGGGAATGTATGGGAAAGCACTATCCTAAGACACTGATTTCACAGATTAACACAGATTATTGAAAGCCAAAGAAATCAACTTATGCACGAAAATCGCATCGTATAGCGCGATAATTGGGGTTGCATGGGGGAGCGCTTGAGCGCCGGATTTTTATAATGAGTATGTGATTATATTGTTCTCTGGGTTCGTAACTCGATCTTTTATCTTCCTGCATCATCAAATACACGCTCAGCTATCTCTACCATGCCTTTTATCACAGCAATTGCTCAATACAGCATGGCTGAGTAGTTATTGACCGTGGTATTGATGTAAATGAAAATCGAACTTCCAGAGGCACTTGATGAATTGAATAAGATGACGAACTCTGATATGGAATGGTTATCCAATCGTTCGTGCCTCCGTTATACTCATTTTTGATACCATCGATCCCTTCGGCTGATATGATTATAATATGTATTATTAAACCTGTCGGTGTTTGATTTGTTTGTTTTTTTTGGCTCAGTAAGAGATCTAGAATGCACCGGATAGCGCGAGGATTGGGGTTGTCAAAATTTAAGCCTTTTTCAACTTAGAAAATATTTCTTCAAATCCTTTTATTGAGGTGTTATCCTTCTCTTCAATTTCTGAAACTAATCTTCGAATTTCTTTTTCTTTCAGTATATTTTGTAAAAAGAACGCTCTGAGAATGCCTTTAACGTCAAAAAACAAGATTCCATTTTCGCGACAAAAATTCTTGGCATGTTTATCGTTCGTCAAACAAATGCATTTCCTATGTTTGCAAAGGACGATGCACATCAATTCTCCCTTGTGAAGATACTTCTCTTTGTTGAGTAAAAAAAGATATTCTTTATGTTCTTCTTCATCAAAATTGATTACTATGACGTGTTTTAATATTTCATCAATGAAGGAAAATCCCATCTCTTTTGTTTTCAGCAGTTCTTCATAAACTGCCATTGGGATATAAATTTTATGAAAAAGTGACTTTAACAAATTTGCAGATTTGACCTTACCGAACATGCTCAATATATCGGTATCTGCAACCGCTATCATCCAAAAACCTCTTTGATTTTTCTATCGATCTCTTCAATAGGTTCACTTTCCACAACCCTTCTATAGCCCCTTTCTGCTAAAATCTCTTTAAATTCAACTGTGGTTACCCCAGCAACTTCCGCTGCCTTTGAAATTGATATTTTATCATTTAAATATAAATATATAGCTAATTCTTTCTTCATACTCTGATTAGAACGCAATATTATTTTTACGGATTCTTCCAGTAATTCAGCTCTATTTTTAAAATATTTAGGAATTAAAAAATTTAACCCTTCTTTTACCAGAAACTCTGTCATATGAAATCAATTTTATTATGTAAGATATCCTTTATAAATTTATTTGAAATCTATTTCCCCTTATCTTCCTGGAGCACAGGCATCTCATTCCATTACCAGTTACCATACACATCCTGTCATAATTCCCCAGGAACAAGCACAGCGGGTCGTTCATCCCCTGCATGGCGCAGTATCGCGTAATATACCCATCCTCCTTTCGATAAGTGTAATATAGCGGCTCAGTCCCCGCGATCTCCCTGTCCTGGAATGGTTCTATCATTCTGGAAAGCCAGTCCCTTGAAGGAAGGATATTGTCAGAATCTATGAGAGCGATGATCTCATTCTTTGCATGTTTCACACCCGCAGATTTGCCTGCTTCACCTGTTTTAAGGGGATTTTGATAGATCTTATCAGTGTATTTTTGAGCTATAACAAGAGTGCTGTCGGTTGAGCCGCCGTCTGCGATGATGATCTCTATATCTCCTTTGTAGTCCTGGGTTTTGATTGAATCGAGGCAGGATGTCAGGGTTTTGGCGGAGTTGTATGTGGGGGTTATGATGGAGATGGAGGGGTTGCTTTTTTGTGATTCTTGCATGCTTGTTTTTGATACCATCGTTATGTCAATCCATTTAGCACTTTATGATTATTGAGATTATTAAGTATGTCGATCTTGATTAAGAGTTTTCATTTGTTATTTTGAATTTTACAATACGAACTCTGTGGTTTTTTCCGAAATATTCTAGAAGACATGCTCGAAAATCTCATCGGGTAGCGTGAGGATTTAGGATGATTGGAGGAGCGCTTGAGCGCCAGATTTTTATAATGATTATGTGATTATATTGTTCTGCCATTGATTGTTGGTCATATGAACGCGTAAACCATGCAACAAATCTGCGTTCATCGGCGTTCATCTGCGGTTTTTTTATCGGTTCTTCACGGATCATCTGCACGATCCGTGTTCCTCTTCAAAAAACGCTCAGCTATCTCTACCATGCCTTTTATCATGGCAATTGCTCAATATAACATGGCTGAGTAGTTATTGACCGCGGTCTTGATCGGACTGAAAATCACGCTACCACGGGCTCTGGATAAATTGTATAAAAGAACGAACTCTGTTATGGAATGGTTATCCAATCGTTCATGCCTCCGTTATAATCATTTTTGATACCACCGAAACAGTCGATCCCATCGACTGATATGATTATAATATGTATTATTAAACCTGTCGGT
>JAUSDC010000124.1 GCA_030650845.1 Candidatus Methanoperedens sp. | reverse complement strand
AATGGACTGGTTCGAGGGGTATGTTCTTTGGATGCTTTGGATCAGGACCTAATGATCTGATATGTTTCTGAACACATTTTCCATTGATCCATTGATTTTCGACTTCCGCATAGTATGTTTTACCACGTTGTTTTATCTTCCGGACGAATCCCATAATACTAGTGTAATGTTACACTAGTATTTTACACTATCGATTCTTTTATTTTCTTGTGGAAATTTGAGAAAAATACGATTGCTCAGAGGCTATGACAAAAATGTTATCTTTCAATTTCTAAGAAAGAATACAGACGGCATTTTGACGCCATAGGGAAAACTTAATATTAACAGGAATAAGTTTAATTACTATTAATTACTAATATTAACAAAATTAGTAATTAATAGTAATTGAAATGATCTATGAAAATTCCAGAAAGCCCGCCAAAGATATCATATAATGAGATCGGTGATGCACTCAAATATTTAAAAAGTGATCCTTATGATCGATTAATTAAGGAAGCTATTAACAAATATTTATATTGGTCTGAATTTAAATATAGACCTGGCATCGATCAAATAGAACCTGAAGTATTATGGGCATTTATTAAAATAAATAGAAATTTAAGCGCTGAAAAAATCAGAATAAGTGACATAGCCGGATTTGAATTTAAATATAATCTGACAACTTATATTCAACAAAAATTACATGAATTTGACCTAAATCTTGGGGGAAGACTCGGTGGAGAAGAGATAATTCCCGGCAGTGATAAGGATCGATATTTGATCAGTTCAATTATGGAGGAAGCAATTGCTTCCAGTCAATTAGAGGGAGCTGCTACAACAAGAGAAGAAGCAAAGAAGATGTTAAGACAGGAAAGAAAGCCAATAAACAAATCTGAACAAATGATCCTGAATAATTATAACACGATAAAAAAACTGAACGAATTAAAAGGTGAAAAACTTACAATAGAATTAATTTTAGAAATTCACTCTTCTATTACGAAAGATACCTTAATTGATCCAGACATGGAAGGACAATTTAGAAGATCAAATGATATTGTTGTTGTCAGTTCAAGTGGAGAAGTTGTTTATATCCCACCAGTTTTTGAACATCTTGAAAAAATAATGAGGGATTTTTGTATTTTTGCCAATGAATCAAATGAAAAAGATTTTATTCATCCAATTATTCGGGCTACGATTCTACACTTCCTGATCGGTTATATACATCCATTTCCTGACGGAAATGGAAGAACTGCAAGAGCGATCTTTTATTGGTATTTACTTAAAGAAGGCTATTGGCTGATAGAATATGTGTCCATTTCCAGGATGATCATAAAATCAAGGGCACAATATGCCAGAGCTTATTTATACTCGGAACTTGATGAAAATGATCTAACTTATTTTATAAATTACCAGCTAAAAACAATGGGTCTGGCATTTGATAGCTTAAAAGAATATATTGGTAGAAAGATCAAGGAAAAAAGAGAATTATATGATCTGCAAAAGATCAAAAACATTAATGAGAGGCAAATATTAATAATAAAATCATTAACAGATGAACCGGAATTTACATTTACAATAAAGGAGATCCAGAACAGGTTTAACACTGCTTATCAAACAGCCAGGACAGATATTATAAGCCTGGAAAAGTATGGGCTTATTGAAAAAAATATTGTTGGAAAGAAGAAATTGATGTATTATCGTTCTGAAAATTTTGATGCAATATTAAAAAATCTGTGTTAATCAGTGTTGATCCGTGTCAAAAAAAAAACAATCAATTTATATCAAACCGGCTCAATTTAGCATCAATGCTCAAAACAAGGCTGCGCGATTTCATAATTACAGATGAAGACTGGATATTCGCAGTCGCTGATTACTGTCATAATGATGGTGTTCGTTCGATCCTGAGATATGTTCCAGACCCCAATGGTTCAAGAGGCGTGCATAAAAAATACCGCAAGTTCGACTTTGACGACTCATTCACGTTCATGAGAACTGCCCGTCCCGAATGGGTAAAGGATGTCCACGTCATACCCTGGGAACACGTTAAACAAATACTGGCTCCTGATAAAAGACTGCCAGTTATCGCAAAGGAGAACAGGAAAGTCAGGGACATTGTGAAAACTCTCAGGACTGGCGTATCCATTGACAACATGGGAGTCACTGGTTCGCTTCTTGCAGGTCTTCAGATCGAATCTTCTGATATCGACTTTATCGTTTACGGAAGATCATGGTTCACTGCCCGTGATATCCTGGCGCGGGCAAAAAAAGAAGAAGACCCCATTACAGAGATAAGCGAGGAGATGTGGCATGAGATATATAATAAGCGCAGACCCGAATTGTCCTTTGACGAATTCCTTGTTCATGAGCAGAGGAAAGGGAACCGGGGTATGGTAGATGGGACGTATTTTGACCTTCTGTATGTAAGGGACTGGGAGGATATCGTACCCTGCCAGAGGGGAATGGATATTGGTCCATCTACCATTGAAGCTACAGTCACAAATACTGATTTTTCATTTGACAGCCCTGCTATCTATAAAATAGACCATCCTGAAATAAGCTATGTGCTCTCCTATACCCATACTTACGCAGGACAAGCTCTGGTGGGCGAGAGGATCAAGGCGCGCGGAATGGTCGAAGCACTGGGAGATATTAAGAGGCTTGTGGTAGGAACAACGAGAGAGCCAAAAGGGGAATGGATACGCTCGATGACGCTGCTTAAAAAAACAGGATTCAGAATTTAACACTATCGTGCTCTATGAGCTCTTTTCTGTGCTGTAACAGTCTTACTCTTAGTTGTCCTTTGCGCCTTCTCTTTTGGTTCTATCCACTCTCCTCCTTTATGCCATTCCTCGTCAAATTTAGGCCAGAGCGTCACTAAATCTAAGAGCTCTTCTTCGTTCTTTGCCTTGAATTCTTTTATTTTAGCCACATTCATTTTTGATACTTACTCCTATAAAAGGTTTTATGCTCTTCTGACGCTTCCCGTCCGCTGAATATTCTGATCTTGTCCTTGCGGGGGGTGGCAATTGCCAGGATATATCTTCCAAAGGCTTTTCCAACGATGATATAGCGAAGCTCGCCTTTATATTTGAACTTTTTTTTGTAGAAAGGATGCCGGAATAATTCCTCGTATTCTTGTTTCCTGATACCATGTTTAAACGCTCGAAGTGCATATTCCAGACCCCCAGAATTAATAGTATCCCAATTTACCATCCTAACACTCCTATATACAAAATGCTATTGAATCAGACTATGATATTCATGTAACTATTCGAACCTTTATTACTTTTTCTGATGCTGGGCAGGCTCTGGTGGGTGAGAGGATAGAAGCGCGCGGGATGGTGGAGGCACTCGGGGATATTAAGAGACTTGTGGTGGGGACAACGAGAGAACCAAAGGGAGAATGGATACGCTCGCTGACGCTGCTTGAGAAGAACATATAAAATTGAAGTAGATCCTGCTCAGGAAGTATGCAAACATCAAGATGCTGTCGCCGATCAGGAGATGAAAAGTTTTAAATACACTTAAGAATACAGTTAATTCTATGGCACATAAAACATTAACAATCTCAGAAGAAGCGTATGAAGCACTTGCAAATCTTAAAAAAGAGGGAGAGAGCTTTACAGAATTAGTAAAGCGCATCACTGCACCTCTTAGGAAGAAAAAACTCAGCGAGTTTGCAGGTATAATGGCTGGTCCGGGATATGACGATTTCGAAAAAGCAGCACTTGAAATAAGACATCAGTGGGGTGGCAAAAGCAAAAGATTGGAAAGAGCGAAGTTATGACCGTATTAGATACTAATTTCATGATCTATCTCCTTAGAAATAAGGAAGCTGCGGAAGTAGCCGACTATTATTCAAATCCGAAAACGACTACCATAAACCTTTTTGAACTTTATTATGGTGCAAAGCGTTCTGTAAAACGAAAGGAAAGTATCTCAGATATCAATTCATTATTGAAATCTGTCGAAATACTTC
Source organism: Candidatus Methanoperedens sp. (assembly GCA_030650845.1). Taxonomy (GTDB): domain Archaea; phylum Halobacteriota; class Methanosarcinia; order Methanosarcinales; family Methanoperedenaceae; genus Methanoperedens. Next base: position 6,091 of record JAUSDC010000124.1, on the reverse strand, counting down.
AGTTTGATAAACCTGCTGCTGATAAGGCAGCCGAAATTCAGGTATTGCTGATAAATTCAGGAGAGCCAATAGAACTCCAGGACGTTCTTATAGCAGGAATTGTCATGTCAAAAAATGAAGAGCTTATAACAAACAACATCAAGCATTTCAAACGAATACCAGGTCTTAAATGCAGCTCATGGAATCCAACTGATTATGGAAATAAAAGTTGACCGAGATATTAAATTAACACCACAACTGGGGATAAAATTGACCATCCTGAAATAAGCTATGTGCTCTCCTATACCCATAAGTACGCAGGGCAGGCTCTGGTCGGTGAGAGGATCGAAGCGCGCGGGATGGTGGAAGCACTGGGGGATATTAAGAGGCTTGTGGTGGGGACAACGAGAGAACCAAAGGGAGAATGGATACGCTCGCTGACGCTGCTTGAGAAAATGTAAATTTAAGACCGGAAAAAACAGGACGAGCTAATCCTACATATTATTTTCCTTTTTTATAACAAAGGTTTAAAAACTCTTCATTTGTCAATCCAGCATCATTTATCAGTCCTTTTAAGAGTCCAACCTTGATAGGTTTAGTTCCGTGGACAGGTACGACCAAAATTGTATCGATTCCGTCTTTCACCAGAATATGGTGGCTCCCTTCAATGCGATCCAAACGCCAACCGGCGTGTTTAAACACTTTTAAAATCTCTTTGCCTGACCATCGAGGAAGTTTAGTCAAAACCTTATGCCACCGCTACTTCTCTGATTTGAACTTTACTCTGAATTTTAACATCAAGCATAGCTCTTTCATTTAAGGTCTTCAAATATCCTGAAATAGCTTCTTTAATGTTCTTTAAGGCTTCCTCTATCGTATCGCCTTGCGACCAGCACCCTTTAAGAGCAGGACAATGGACTATATATCCCCCATCCTCTAAATCCTCTTCAAGTACGATATTGAATTTCATATATTTCACATCTGTTCACATTAAATATAAGTCCTTTGTTAGTAAATCGTATCCTGTCCACTCTCCCCCTTTATGTCACCCCTCGTCAAATTTAGGGCACAGAGTCATTAAATCTAAGATATCTTCCTCGTTCTTTACATATTCCTGAAGCGATTCGAACCTGCTGCTTGAGAAAATAGGCGTAAGATGAGTTTATCTCAACGAGACAACATCTTCCAACCCATATTTCTCGAAGAGTTTAACCTGTATTTTCCAATCAGTGGATTTTATCTTCATCACAAGATGCCTACAGGAAGTGATAGCTCCTCGAATCCCATCATCTTCTTATCGGTCCTGAGCACTTCATCCCCTATAATATAACCCGCATCAGCTAAAAACATTTTCAATGTGCCAAGCTTGGCTGTCTCTTCAATTTGTATTTCTATAACTTCCTCTAAGTTTCTTTTTGCTTCATCAGGAGTATGACCACAGCTTGCAATATCTAACTCATGGCAGTAAGCCGTAAACATGCTTCCTTCCTTCCATATTTCCATTGTAGCGATTATCCTTTTCATGATTATTACCTTCACTTTGATACCTTATATTATTATCGCTATTATAAATTCCTTCCACAGGATGGTTAAAGCATTTGGGGATATAAAGGGGCTGGTAAGGTATATAATCCATTAAGTAAAACATAGTAAAACGGTGTAAAACATGGAAACTTCAAGAGTAAGCACAAAAGGACAGATAGTAATACCGTCAAGACTCAGGAAAAAATATGGGTTTAAAACAGGCGAGAAAGTGACCTTTATAGAAGAGGACAAATTTGTAATAATTAAACCGAGAACAAAATGGGTAGACATCTGCGGATCAGTAGAGCCATTATTTACCAAAGAAGAAGCGAGAAAGAAACTACGAGAGATGCGAGAGAATTGGAGATAGAATAGATGAATAAGATCCTGATCGATACAATGCATATTTTGGAGCTTCTTACAAGCAAAAATAATTCGTATGTTAAACTTTCACAGGCACTGGATGATGAAAAGATCACCGGCGTAATTTCAGTTACTACTTTGGCTGAATTGCTCATTTTCCTTGGTGAGGACGTTTACAAGAAAAAAATAAATGAATTGCTCTCATTAAATCTTGAGATCATAGATACTGATCGGACGATAGCAATACGCGCAGGGGAGCTGCACATGATCTATAAGCTTCCTCTTGGCGATTCTCTAATAGCCGCAACCGGCATAAATGAAAATATCAAGCATGTTTTAACAGACGACGGTCATTTTGATGCGATCCAGAATTTCATCAAGCCAATTAACCTGAAGACTGCTTTAAAAATGGGCAGGTGAGAACCGCGCGCGGGATGGTGATGAACGTTGTTGAAGAAAATTAAGCATCAAACAGGGAGAGATGGTGTTTGTGGAAGAAGATAAGGGTGACAAAAGAAATAATTGAAGATAGAGAGCATGATGCACGGATAGAAAATGAGAGGAATTAAAGTCATCGGAAATCATTTTTGTAAATGTGACTCAGAATATTGCTGAACGTGCAGGCGAACTGCACTGGAAATATGAAGTCCCCACAGCAGATTCATTGATAGCTGAAACTGGTATAGTTGAAAATACAAGGCATGTTCTGACAGGTGATCAGAGACATTTTGGGCCAATAAAAAACCCAAGAAAAATAATCGACCTGAAACAAGCTTTAGAACTTGCCAGGTGAAAAAGAAGGTTAATTCATCTTTATTTTTCAAAAAAAGTTCGAAGTGTTTTATCTTACAGATACAACAGCATCAGTTACCAGTGTCTGATAAGGCATAACAATAATTTTAACTTCATACTTATGGTTTGCCGATAATGTGGGGCCGGTACCAACAGCGTAACCAATAAACTTATTTGTTACATTATAAGCTCCAGTACCATTTGTCAAATTAGTGGTTATTATCTGGTCTCCAACCTGAAAATCAGTACTTGAAGTTTGATATGCAGGCACTTCTCCAGCAGAAACAATGGAAATCTTCCATTCCCCTGATCTTAATGTATCTCCGGCTTTGTGTACGATCTTCAAATCTATTATTCCGGTAGTGTCTGGTACATTACCTAAAGTAATAACCGCAGTCGGCCCTTTTTGATTCATACTACTACCGAATCCAAATCCAAATGCCGCAATGACTGCCGCTAATATGACAGTGATCGCGACCATCAGGATAACTCCTATGACTGGTGATACTGCTGTTTCATCCTTCATGATCGTTCTGCTATTGCTGGGTAATATTAGATAAATAAAGATGCCCTCTGAAAAAAGAAAAAGAGGGCATGAGGTAATATTTACCTCACCTCAACAACCTGGTCAAGCAACATTGCGTTGGACGGGATGTGTACAAGTTTAACATCATACTTTTGACCTGTTGTTAGATTACTAGGAGAAGTCCTTGAAAAGTTTGAGTTTAACAAAGTACAAAGAGCTGTAGGGGGAGCAGGGCAGCCAGTTGTTACGTCTCCAATTTTGATCTGTGATCCAACTGCAAGATCCCCAATAGCACTGGTACTATTTGAAGTTACAAAGACAGGCGAAGTATCAGGTGCGGATATATTTACAACGGACAACTTCCAATCGCCGCCTTTGAGCATTTCTCCGCCTTTGTGCTGTATTTTCAGGTCAGCTGTCTGTGTATCAGGGTTGTTCGCTGCTACTATGCTTGCCGTGGGTGCAGCCTGCTGTGACCCGCCCAGACCGAACACGAATGCAGCAATTACTGCTGCTAATATAACAGTGATCGCGACCATTAATATGACACCAATGACAGGCGATACTGCATCTTCATTTCTATTAAATATTCTCATATTTGTTTCCTCCGATTATCTTTCTTCTTGTTTCCTCTTAACGACTTTTTCAAGTTTTTTAGCCCACATATCCTCAACCTGCGTATATTCGCAGTCAAGGTAATGATGGACCGCTTTGGCGAGGGCATCTTTAGTAGCAGTCTCTCCAGTCTTTTCTTTTAAAGCCTCGAGATCCTCTACTATAAGAACCGTCTGTACGTGCATGATCTTCGCCATTATTCATCTCCTTTGATTGGGATCGCCGCAATCAATCATTGCGGTCCAACCTTCTACTCATATCATTATAATGATAATGTATTTAAATGTTGCGCCATAAATGATAATTTGCATTATAATTCTGATGATAAATATCGACTTGTTTACCATTTGATCGCTCTGGACTTGAAAACCATGGCGTCAATTTGGCTTTGGAAAAACACGAAATTCGTGGATAAAAACCATATTTGATCAAAAATATATACATGTGGTATGTGCTGTATCTGAGAAACAGTTATTTATAATCACAACCTATTATCCAGATGAAGATTTATGGATAGCTCACAAGAAACGAAAATGACTCAACAATGTCCTGTTTGTGGAGGACAATTAAAAAAGGATAAGATTCGAGAAGATGTATGGGTAGATGGGGAACTATTAGTTATTGATAACTTGCCAGCCAAAGTGTGCCAGCATTGCGGTGAGTCTATAGTGGATTATAATACTATGGAAAAAATTGAAAAAATAATTCAACAATTCAAACATAAAGAAATCGTCAGCACTAAATTCACAGCATATGAAATAGATGCAATGGCGAAAGCTCAAGCATAATGGTATAAATATTCTTCAAAAAACCAAAATATTGATATTTGTTTTTTCCTCTTCATAAAGGTGCCAATAGCTGAAAAATAAATAAGATATCTGATCCTTTATATATATTCCAGAGCCTGTTTTACATCTGCAATTATGTCCTCGACATCCTCAAGCCCCACTGACATGCGCACAAGTTCGTCAGGGATGCCATATTTTAACCTGTTCTCCCGCGGAATTACAGCATGGGTCATTGATGCAGGATGCTGGACAAGGGTCGATGTCTCACCAAGGCTCACTGCAAGGGTACACAGCTTCAGGGAATTCAGAAATAATGGGACATCTCCTGCAGTTTTAAGAACAAAAGCTACCATCCCCCCATAGCCTGTCATCTGCTTATCTGCAAGGTCTTTTTGCGGGAAGCTCATAAGTCCTGGATAGAGCACACATTCAATCTTCTCATGACCTTCAAGGAACCGTGCAACCTCCATTGCATTCGAATTATGCCTTTCCATCCTTACAGCAAGCGTCTTCATTCCCCTGATTATAAGCCAGGCGTTAAAAGGACTTAATGCCCCACCGATGTTCTTTGCAGTGTGTCTTGTTGAACTTATGAACGTGGATTTTCCCACTACTATGCCACCCATCGTGTCCCCGTGACCGTTCAGGTATTTTGTGGCGCTGTGAACTACCACATCTGCGCTAAGAGACAGGGGTCGCTGGTAATAAGGGGTCATGAAGGTATTGTCCACCATTACCTGTGCTCCTTTTTCATGTGCGATATCAGAAACTGCCTTTATATCAGTCAATTTCATGGTTGGATTTGCCGGGGTCTCAAAGAACACAAGCTTTGTTTCCGCCAGGAATGCATTTTCAAGGCTGTTGAGGTCAGAGGTATCCACAAAACTCACTTTTACCCCGAATTTTGCCAGGTCAACAAAAAGGTCGTATGTGCTTCCATATATTACTTCATCTGCGATAACATGGTCTCCACTCTTTACCGAAGCAAATACAGCCGCGCTGATGGCTGCCATCCCGGATGCCTGCGACAGCGCAGCCTCTCCACCTTCAAGATCAGCGATCTTTTCCTCAAGCACCTCAGTCGTAGGATTCAGACCGCGGGAATAGACATAACCTTTCTCTTTCCCGCTCATCAGCCTTGCCCCATGGGCGGCGTCGTTGAATACAAAAGGCGCGGTCTGATATATTGGGGGCACCATAGCTCTGAGCTCTGATTTCTTCTCACCTGCATGGATCGCACGTGTGGAAAATCCATTTTTTTTAAGATTCATGAATTCCAGTTCACTCCTTGCTAATGCTGTTAAGCTTTTACATTACTTAAAGTTCGGTATTGTCCTATATTTCATGACCTGATGTCTTTATAGGTTTGGGTCTTGAAAATCATGGCTTTACCTCTGGGACTCTGGGGCGAGTATTTTTAAATGATAATACTTTCACTCCGCTCTCTCTTAAAGTATAAATTGGGGCAAATGATTTAGAACACGGATGACACGGATGACACGGA
>JAUSDC010000123.1 GCA_030650845.1 Candidatus Methanoperedens sp. | reverse complement strand
AATGGACTGGTTCGAGGGGTATGTTCTTTGGATGCTTTGGATCAGGACCTAATGATCTGATATGTTTCTGAACACATTTTCCATTGATCCATTGATTTTCGACTTCCGCATAGTATGTTTTACCACGTTGTTTTATCTTCCTGACGAATCCCATAATACTAGTGTAATGTTACACTAGTATTTTACACTATCGATTCTTTTATTTTCTTGTGGAAATTTGAGAAAAATACGATTGTTCAGAGGCTATGACAAAAATGTTATCTTTCAATTTCTAAGAAAGAATACAGACGGCATTTTGACGCCATAGTCAAACATTATGAAATCAAGAGCGATTTGAAGTTCAAGTTCGTTCATGACACGTACAGCCTCCCTATTTATTTCAACTGTAGTCCTCTTGTTCCATCGTTTCAAAACGGCTTCAGATCCACTTTCGATACCGATTTCCACGCATTCCAGTCCATAATTAATTCTTAATCGTTATACCCCGCAGCTCTGCTGCGGTTGGGACAGACCGATGCAAGTAAGGGACATCGTAAAGCAATGCTTCGGGGTTCAGCATACCCCGAAACTACAAAGCGCCAGCGCAATAATGCCCCGCAGCTCTGCTGCGATTGGGTGCGCTGGCGCAACGTTTGACTTTAGAAATCTTCCTATTTTCGGAATATTTCTTTAGGTGCAATTGCCTTTTTGCCGTACTCGCTTTGGACTTTTGGGGAAGTTTATTAGTTATTTTCGAACTATTTTCCCTGATTATTGCCTGAATCTCCAGGACTCTTCTTCTTGCTTACTTCCCCTTGACCCTTTTCCAAATCTGTGTGACTCACTTCCGAATCTCTCGGATTCTTCCTGCCTGTATCTTCCCGACTCTTCGGGTCTGGATCTTATTTCTTGTTCCGACATGTATTCTCGTCTTTCTTCTGATCTTTCCTCTGGTCTGGATTCCTCTTCTCTAAATCTTTTCTCTCCAGGTCTATATTCTTCTCCCCGTTCTTCTTGTTCTGATCTTTGCTCTGGTCTGGATTCCTCTTCTCTAATTCTTTCCTCCCCAGGTCTATATTCTTCTCCCCGTTCTTCTTGTTCTGATCTTTCCTGTTCTTCCCTGTAATGCTTCTCCTGTTCTTCTGGTTTTGGTCTTATTATTTTTGACCTATCCTTCCACCAGGAAGATGGCGTTGCAGTTTGGGCGCTCCTTTCGGTTCCCTTCATTTCTTGCTTTGATTCCATTCCTTGTTTGCTTTGTTCAGATTTAGACGACTCTGTCTGTGTACTAGTTTTTTTCACAATTTCACACTCCTCATCTGTTTTTTTGATTAAACGCCATTGAAGGACCTCTGCCTGAAGGACAGAGGTTGAATTTACCCCTTGACCCCAGCATAATCCCCACTTAATCAAATACAGTTAGTTTCTTATGCTAGTTATACTTATCTATTCGTTCAAAAGCAAATGAACGGTCAGATATTTTTAAATATGACTTAAACCAATACCTTAGACATTAATCCGTATTAATTCCACCTATTATCGTTATTTCTTTAAATATTTGCTGAATTAAAATTGGATCCGGTTTTTGCGGAAGTAATTTTAATACTTCATCGACATATTTACTGCCTCTAAAATGTGCTTTTAGATCTTGAACACTAAATTCCGCATTCTGTGGACGAACATTGTTTATTAAAATATGAGAAAGATTTACCATAAAAAAAGCAAGGTTGATTGCATTTTTTACAGGTGTTTCCTTGATGTTCATAAAATCCTCCAATCCCCAGTATTGTTTTGCATCTCGGAAATTGAACTCAATCTGAAAACGTAGCTTGTAATAGTCGATCAACTTCTCATAGTCCAAATCCAGATCACTGCTGAATAAAATCACAAAATCTCTGGCTTTGGTTTTGAGATTTTCTTTAACCATGATCACTATATTCAACTTTGTAGAGAATAGTTTATGCAGCATTGTCATTTGATAAATGTCAGTCTTAATCGACTTTTCACAAGTACTCTTTATCAAGAATTTAATAGGAATATTTTTATAGTTTATTCTTTCCCCATATTTTCTTGGTGCCCCTCTCCCACTGTATGCACCTTCATAAGGAAAATATAGCTCCGAGTTCTTTTTCAATTTTGAAATCAGATGCAATCCACCGAGTTTAACCATTTGCAGTGCATCACTATGGCCAAATGCACCATCAAACACCGCATATTTGACTTGAATATTGTTTCTAATTAGCAGCATCACTTCCAATAAAAGATTCTGAATGAATTTGAGATATGGAGATAATTCAACGTTCTCCTTGACTTTGTTTGTACTGCCTTTCGGTCTCCCACTCCCTCTTTTTTTCACTGATCCATTTTTATTTTTTTCCTTACTTAGTTTTTTTTTGTTGTTTTTTCGGGAATTGTTTCTTCATTTGGACGGATCATCTGTTCTGTAATTAATGGCAATGAGATTCGCCATTTCGTACTGACAAGAGAAAAGGCAAAGATTGATATTCCAGGAACGGGTTTCCCAAATAGGGATGAAAAAAAGCGATCGAGGCCGAATGTTTTCTTGCCTGATTTTGTCACGACAGTTTCATCACCTGCTATGACAAAAGTGTCAGAAGTATTTTGAAAATAAGGACGAATTAGACCCAATTGAATCTTTTTCCAATCTATGGGTGTATTGAAAAATCGCTGAACACTTCGATAGCTGCCACCTTCTCCCCTCCATCTGGAAATGGCAAGCATTGTCACACGACCTGGAATAGCCAATAATGCAGAGATAATAATTTTCAACCGTTTCAAAGATGTTGAATCCATACAACCATTCAAACACTGTAATACTAAAAGAATATCAAACATTGAGATTACCAGATACATGATATTATTGAGGTTAATGACAAAAATTATATTACATTATATCCAAGTGATTTCATTAATCTTTGAGCTTGACGAACTGAATATTCAAGATTCAAAACATCTTTCAAGTATTTCACTACCAATTGGCCATTCCATTCTGGCTGTGCATATCCTTTTTTCATAGGTTTTTGTGAGAGAACTAAACGCAACTCTTCTTTTTGTTCAATAGTGATTCGTTGTTTTCTCCCTGTATGTGGATCATCAAATAAACCTTCCAACCCATACTTATTTACACGTTCTACTAACTTATAAATTTGGCTTCTGCTGAAATTATGTCTATCGCTTATTGTTTTGATCTCTTCGTTATTGATTACTTCCTGGAGTATTGCTATCCTGAATCCAATCCTGGCATTCGGATACATGGTAAGGTTATTTCTCAGACTATCTTTTGTAATTTCAGCGTTTTTTATGGTAAGTTCTGTTTGACGCATAGCGTATTATATATGGTTGTTCTACTATATGTAGTTTATTATTTGTCGCTTAATTTTAGAAAGTTGAGTGGTCCTAATAGTAATAATTATTGTATAAATACGATCGAATAAAATTATTTCAGATCAGGCAAAGGATAGTATAGGTGAAAAATTTATTATTGGTGTTGAATTAAAATAAGGATTATTTTTTATACTTTGGTGGCGAAGGTATTGAGTATCTAATCACTTTATTAAGCCAAAGCGGCCATTACATCTTCTTTTCCATGGTCTAGAAAGTTTTTCCCCTGAGTTTCAAGCTATTCTAAGTAACATTGAACTAACAGATAGAGAATTTTTTAATATAATTAAAAACTACATATAATTTTTTGTTAGACGCAGCCGGTCCGGAGGAGCGGGGGTTTTTTCAAACTCTTTGTTACTGCACATAATCCTTAAAATATACGCAGTTTTTCAACATATAGGAAATCTGTGATTGCAGTCTCGACCCCCGAATAGAATTCAGGTGAATCAGTCCGAAACGATGCCTTCACTCAGCGTTTCCTGGACAATCTCCCTGACCGCTTCCCTGAACTCGGGGTCATTGTAATCGAACTCTGCAGCCTGCCTGGGCTCCAGGGTTATCTGCTGCTGTGAATACCATGCAGGAATCTCCCCTGCGCCTATCTCAGGTTCCACTTCGGACGCCGAACCCTCCACGACCTCCCGGAGCTCGCTAATATTCCTTGGCCCGATGTAGTTCTTGCCCGATACCCCTTCCCATCCCGCCCCCGTCATGAGCGGGTTGGCTATTTGCGCCAGTTCCTCATAACGGGCATCCCTTGTGAACAGTACGCGATTCTTGACCTCTTCTGGAGTCCCGGGTCTGAAGCCCGCCACCGGACCGTAGCTCTTCATTGCCGCGTAGTAAGCGGTGATCTTCTTGAGGTCGACCAGCTTCTCGATGTCTTCTGGCTTTGCGAGTTCGGGACCCTTGCCGTAGCGAACCGCATACTTGTCGTAACCGCCAATGTCCATCGGCTGGAACCTGGATAGATCCGTGCCCTGCACCGGCAGTTCAAAATCCTTTCCCTGCTCAGCATCCCGCAGCCCGGATACCTTCTCGTACAATGCCCGATGCTCAGCCAGAACAGCATCAATGACCTTTATCTGAGCCTCTGAAGCTGGATCGCTGTAACCTTTCGCCCTGGCATCCTCTACCTTTTTCTTCTCTCCCCTGAGATCCTTCTCTGCGCTTCGTATCGCCGACCTGACAGTGTTCAACTGCCGGTTATACATCTTGATGTTCGCTGCTTTCCTGAGATCGTACCTCTTCATTTCCTTCTGGGCTTCATTCTCAGGACGACCGCGATTATCCAGGGTTCGCGCATTGATTTCTTCCATACCAGTGGAATACTCCTGCGCGACTCTACCCCATGCCTCCTCCTGCTGAAGTTCACGCTCTGGAAGGTTCTCAATATATGACTGCGCGCTCAGCCATTCCAGGTTCTCTTCCCGCGTCTGTGTGATATAGTTCCACGACAGGGGCGCTCCGCCGAGGTCAGCTGGGTAGAAGTGCCCGCCCTGAAGCTGCTCAAACTCCCCCGATATACCTGACTGAGCGCTTGCCCAGTTGTCCCTCTGCATTAGCTGCAATCGTTGCTCATATGAAAAGTCATTGGGCCTTCCCGTATATTTCCTGTACGCATCCCGGAGCTCTGTGTAGCTCTTCTTCCTGGTCTCTGTCTTAGCCTGACCAGCCCCGGTAAGATATTTCACCGCCTGTTTCCCGGCATTCCTGTCTTCGTAAACGTCTGAAAGCGTCCCTGCGTCCCGTCCTGTGCGCCCCACTATCAGGTTCGAAGTCGCACTGTGCTGCGGGTTATACCATGGCAGGTCCGGATCGAAATCCATGCCAATATACGTATTGAATCCCAGAACCTGCTCAGCCGGGTACTTTGCGAATGGTGTAATAGAGCCCACACCGTACCATAATGGATCGCTGAATATGTCACAGGTGTGCGCATGTAATTGAATGTGCCTGTGGACTCGTCCTCTGGATACATCCATGTAAGATCGCCTTCTGCCCACTGTGGGAGTTCCTGACCGCCGACCGCTGCATTTGTAAGCTTCCCGAACTGCGCAAACTTCCCGGGGCTTTTGACCAACTGCTTCCCCATGAGCGGGACATTGCCGCGCATCCATGCATAGAATGGCACTGCGCGCTTCATATAGTCGCGCTCGAATGGAGTGAACGACTCCTTCGAATACTGGAACTGGAACTCGGAGACCCATTCCCTGGCTCCCTGGACCGTGTCTCCCTTCATTATCCTGTCGTTAAATAGTGAAAAGCGGATGAAGTTCTCTTCATACTGGGCTGTTGTTATGGGGGCATTCGCCACCTTTTTCGCCAGCTCTATGGACTTCTCAGTCTGCGTATCCGCTATCTCATAGGAGAGCTTCTGAATATCCATCATGCCTGGCTGGCTGAGGATCCCAGATTCGCCAGCTATCTTGAGCAGTTCCTGTCCTGTATACTGATCCCCAAGCGCAGTCGTGAAGACCTTCTCCTTATCCCCGCCCAGCAAAATCCTTGAACTCCTGTAGTAAGATCGCGGGTCGATCTCGGCTAACCAGTTGTTGAACATACCGCCTATTACGTTCGTTGCGTGATATGCAGGATGAGTTACTGTGGCGCCGTACTTCCATGTACCCAGAGCCTTATCATAGAGCTGCAGCGCAGCGCCGATGTCTTTTTGCACGAACTCTTTCTCGATATCCTCCGCGATTGGCTTCGGCAGCCACGCGCCCTCTATATACCTGGACGAACTCTGCACATACTTATCTGGCGCCGCCCGCGCCACTTCTCCTGATACCCCGTACTTCTCCACGGTCCACTTCAAGAACTTTGCCTGCTCCACTGCCTTGACGCTTTCGGCTCTTCGGATGGATGTTGCTTTGAAAGGGTTTGCCTCGAAGTAATCGAAATCTGTTCCGAGTTCCTTTCGCGCCCGCTCATTGATCTCCGATACCGTCCCCTGTATAGTTCGTTTTGTTGTGAACTTGTTCTCCACAGAGAGCGGCGTGTACAATTCTGTCGAGACTGTCTTGCCCCCCTTCTCCAGGTACTTCCTCGTCTCCTGGGTCAGTGTGTGCCTCAGATACCCCGACATCTCAGTATCCAGCAACCCAAGTTCCTTTTCTGCTGCCGCGAATCCCTTGTTATATGCCTCCAGATCTTCCACTATCGCCCGCTGCTCCTTCGTGAGCTTCGCAGATTCACGCGTCACCGGCGTTTCTATCAGGTTGGACACTATCTCTTCATAGTTCTCTCCGAAAGCTTTCCTTGCCCCTTTTGCCAGTTCAATATCCCTTTCCGTGCCCTGAGCTATATCGAACCTGACCTTCTTGGGCAGGAGCATCGCCTTTTCGGCATAATCCGCCTCCATCGGAAGGAGTCTGGACGACCTAGGAAGGCGCTTTATTGCCGCCCTCACCACGAATTTGTTTTCCAGATACTCCTGCGCCCTGACCACTTTCTTGAACGCAGCTGGATATTCAAGAGAAAACCGCATCGTGCCTTCCCTTGCCGTATTCGTTATCGGGTCAAATGTGCTTCCCGGAATAAGATTGATTTCCTGACCCCAGCCGCGAAGGTTCACCCCGCCTTCTGCAAGAACCTTCTTCTGGAACGCCGGGTTCTGTTCTATATGATGCGCGAACTCCAGGGTCCCCATCTCTTTGCCATACTTCTCTGTAAAGATCTTGAGCTCCTTAACGCCCTTCGTGCTCAGTTTCAGTGCCTTTGCACCCTTTCCCCCCACAGACCCGATCTTGACCGCCGCGCCTGAACCAAATGATAGGTATGTAGTCGGCGCGACCGCTATGTCCAGCGCAATGCCTGCTAAGCCTCGCCACGAGAAGAAGTCCGTGTCCTTATCCTGGATGCCCAGGGCAATTGACGGAGTGATCCTATCTTCCCAACCATATCGTCTGGTATCCCCTGTGAGCAGGGCTCGTGCATTCATTATTGCCGCGCCTTCCAGGTAGCTGTCCATGCTCACTATATCCACGAAGGTTCCGAGAATGCCCTGTTCTTCCGATGGTTTCAGTGCCTCTCTGACCTGTTCTCTTCCTGCATCCTGTTCTTCAGGCGGTAAGCTGAAGAGTGAGGCAGTTGCCGCAGTCCCGGCTCCTGCTCCCACAGCCACTTCTAGCCATGGGAACTTGCCCTTTGACTCCACAGCTTTTATGCTGGCGTCTGACCTCTGACTTGATATAAGCGTCTCTCTGATTGTCTCCTTGTCTGCGATCTCTCCCCTCATAATCTTCTCAGCGGCGATTTTATCGACATAGACTTCTTCTGTTGATGCCACCGTCTGTTCCATGTTGTAAGACTTCTGACTCATTTTCTTCTGGATGTCAACATTAAACCGTTCTATATTGAGCCAGTCCTGCTCGTTAAGAGGCGTCTGCGCAGGGACATCCCCGAGGTCTTTGAACATATCCTGGAATATTAAGTCGTCCAGTTCCTTTCTCTGATCAAATGTTAATGATCTGTATTCCTTCTTAGACAAACGCTCCAGCGCCTTCGTGTCATACTCCCCCATAAGATACTCTCCCGACAAACCATTACCATGCTGCGCAACTTTGGATCCGAACTGTTCAAGTTCTGTTTGTTTATTAGCCTGTTTCAAATATCCTGCTGCTGATAGGCCGAGTTCGCCCTGTTCGTCTGCTATTAATCCTTTCATTGCTTTCTTCGAAAGGCCAAGCATCTCAGCGCCTTTTCTGAGTTTTGTGCTCTTCGATAATGCTCCCACACCCAAAAGGTTCAGAGGATCTAATATTATATCTGCCGCTAATGACTCAATATTACCCTCAAGTCCAAGTACTTCAGATGCTGATGTCTCCTGTCTGATTCCTTCCATTGCTCCTATTCCTGCCTGATGCCCCCAAAACGCTTGAGCTGGATAGTTGAGTGGGTAAAGTGCGCCGCCCAGTGCATCGAGTGCGCCTGGAACTAGGTAGTCTAAATCTTCAAAGAATGCCAGCGGTCTGAAGATTCGTTTTTTCGATGGGTCCGCTGCATACGCAGTCTGTCTTTCCATCATGCTTCCGTATGCTTCCTGAGCCTTCTTAAGCCAAATTCCTCCGAGTTCCGTCGCAACTCCACCGGCGCCCAGAAGTGCATTATATCCTTCCGCTCTCGCGTTGTGTTGTCCATATCCTCCCGTGCCTTCGTTGCCAATATCGTCCATTATTAATGGAGTTCCTGCTAATGGAATAACCGCAGCGTATGGGTTAAATAGCTCCCTTTCCTCCCGGGCAGACCATTTATCGTATGGCGATGGTATCCTCTTTCCTGTGACTCTTTTTGTTCCTATAGTGGCCGCCTCAGCTTCCTGTACTGGCATCTCCACAATCCTTCCTGCCTTTGTTGTGAATGTGATAGTGCCTTTACTTGGGTCTATCGAGTACGGTTTTGAGTAATCTCTGAGATCCGTGTATGCGCCTACTGGTGGTCGCGACTGTACTGAAGCGAATCGTGTTGGCTCGATCTCTTTTATTACCGACTCTTTATTTGCTATCAGTCCCCATGAACCTCTATATTCTGAAATAGGGACATTCCCGAACAGGTACGTTTTGCCCAGTTCTAATGTTGGTGTCCCTTGCTGGTTCTTCCAGAACGTGTACTTCATCTTCTCTCCCGATGCATCCTGGATTAATCCTACTTGAGATTGTTTTTGACTACTAGGTGTCCATATATCAGTCACCTTCGCCCGCACTGATCCAAACGAAAACGGGAGCGTTTTCGCATTTTTTATAGTTGTTAGATCCCCGAACTTCGTGTCCGTAAGGTCCGTTCCTTCGGAGGCGGCCTTGCTTTTCAGAGCGCCTAAATACTCCTTCAGTCCCAGTTTGCCTCCTCTCTCCGACCAATACCTGAAGAAGTACTGTGTCGCCGAAGTTTTCGCATATTCCTGTGCCGTCTCTGGGTTTACCAGGACATTGTTGATAAACTCAATCTCCTGGTTTCTTGCGTCCCTTTCCTGGAACCAGGACTCTGGAAGAGTTCCTTTTTTCGCCAATAGGAGTTCAGGATCCGTTGTCGATAACAGCGTAGATCCGAGAGTATCTTTCGTCTTCTGCCCGGTAAAGTACGGTCCTGATTGCCACTCTGCCTTCTCTTGTAAATTATATGCCCTTTGTGAATCTTTCCAACTTTCCGGGATGCCCCTGCGCTCGTCCCATGGAGTAGCGCCCATTTCGTAGATTCTGTCATCTATGCGGGCAATACTATCTTTAATCGCCTGGGCCCCTACCTTATCCCCTCTCCGTAACGCTGCTTCATATGAACTCTCTAGTTGTATCCTTTGTGAAAGTCTCTTCGATAGCTGTTCTTTTGTTCTTTTTCCTATACCTGAATACTCTCCCCCCGGAGATATCTGATTCAGTGCGTGAAGGCCACCTCTGTTAAGATTAAGATCGAATGCGCGAGGGTTTTGAATCTTTAAATCCTGTTCAAAAGATACTTCCCACGGCGGTCTCCAGCCGGGACCCGCGCTCGTGTAGCCCTCAAACGATGAGTCAAAGAGTTTAAACGCCGGAGAGATATCAACCTGAGCTGATCTGGCTGCAGTCCTCTCCTTCGCCAGTTCCGACATGAGCCTTCCGGCTTCTAATCGTGTCTTTGATGAAACTTCTCCAGAGTCCTGGAGAACCTTTATCGCATCCTTGATCTTTCGTATCTCAGCCGGGTTCATGCAAAAGATTCCCGCGAGCCAGCCGACCCGTCCCTTATTGCTGTGTCTGCTTGAATATGAACTGCATTAGCTCCGAGCCAATTATTCTTTTACTCAGAAGAGCGTCATTATTCAGTAGTTGTAGCTGTTCCGGAGTTATCTTTGTCCTTGAAAGCAGGATATCAATAAGATCTCCTTTTGCCTTTGCCCTCTCCAAGACGCCAGCCGGTGTGCCGCCAGTGATTACGTCAACCCAGATGAAGTCCTGTACCGTCGGTGTAGCGATAGTAATCTCCTGTCCATCAATCACGACAACCAGTCCCGATTGCTCCTGCGGAGATTCCGGCGCATCTGCGTCGGTTTCCTGTGCCTTTTTCTCAGCCAGCTTGCTATCCGCGCCGCCCGCTGCCTTTTCGTCCATTTTTCCACCTTATGTGGTCTTAAACGCTACAGGATGTTTGAACGTCAGCGTAAAGGTCTCCATTGCAACGCCGCCCGCAGCCACATTATCGTTCATCTCATTTACCCTGGCTTCCTTGTATATGCGGTAGCTTACCGGGCTGGTATTCATGTACTTCTTGGCGATGACCATGTAAGAATCGTTCGTGGCATTATTATTGAGTTTCGTCATCAGGTCATGATTTGTTGCCTGCGCGAACGCTATGTTCAGTGCGCCGACTCTCTGCACCACATCCACGGTAACAGCATCGTTGCCGAGTTCTGCTATCTCTATGGTCTTTGTTGAGACCTGCATCTGGATTGCCTGCTGCACGCTATATGCGCCGTTCTTGGTCTTTGGCATGTATATCTGCACTACCTGGCCTGCAGTGCATGCCGGAATAGTTACCTCGGCGGGGGTCGCTCCTGATACTACGATATCTGTTGACGCAAGCTCTATGTTATCGACATAGACCCTGGTATATTCCGGAGCTGTCTCCCCGGCTTTGCTCACCATTGTGAATGCTATCTGCGCTGCAGTTGCAATGAACTCTTTAAACTCTGCGTCATAGGTCTCTATGACGACATTCTTGCCTTTAGTTACCTGTACCATATCTTGGAGTCTCCTTTCAAAGAGCGTACACTCTTTTTTAATGAGATGCGGGGATTGTATTTAAAAAGTAACTTACTATTGTATTATCGGAATAAAATATATTTTGTGCCTTTGGATTTTATTAGCCTCTACACATTTCATAATTCCTCCATGCAAAGATTAATAGCCATAAACCAATATAAGATTATTTAAATTTAAACGAACATAAAGGTCAAATATGCAATGGCGCGAAAAAGAATTACTTAACGTACTGAAACAAGGAAAATTAACAACCACCGAGATAGTTGGCAGGGTAAATATGAGCAAGGGAACCGCCCTGAAGTACCTGGATAGTATGAAAGAAAAAAACCTGGTGGATGGCGAAGAGATAGGTACTGCAAAAATCTGGTTTTTAAAAAATGGTGGGGAAATAGTTCAAAATGAAGCTCCCCACAGCAGAGCTGTGGGGTATCTCATGACTCCGAGGGCGACTGGGGTTGCATGTACCATGCCCAGCCGCAGCAGAGTTGCGGAGTATAACGATAAAATAAAAGTACTAGTTACGGATGATGATGAGAATATTATAAACATTATCCGATATTCTTTAGATAGCGATCAATTCGAGGTTTTAGAAGCCGCAAATGGAAAAGAAGCTTTGGGGATGGTCTTTGCCAGATCACCTGATATCCTGATCTTAGATATTATGATGCCTGAAATGGATGGCTATATGGTCTGCGAAGAATTGAAAGAACATGACTCTACAAAGAATTTGCCTATAATAATCCTGTCTGCCAAGGCCAGTGTAGATGATAAGGTTAAAGCAATGGGCTTAGGCATAGATGATTATATGATAAAACCTTTTGACCCAAGGGAATTGGAAGCAAGAATAAAAATGAGGTTGAAACTGACTGCCAGTAAGGATTAAAATGGTTATTTTGATTTCAAATCCTGCCAGTTTATACCAATAATGACGATCCGGTTGCGCCTGAGGTATTCTGATTCGATATCCTTACCAGTAAACCCGGCTTTGAGAAGTGCAACTCTTTCTTCCCTGGATCCGAGTGAAAAACTATTGTTACATTCTTTTCCACTATCTTTTTCCACCGTAATGGGTGATACAATCTTTTTTTCAGGAACTTTGTATGCCCAACCACTGTAGTTATTTATATACAAAGTGCTTTCATTACAGTCTTCTTCTATGAACTTAACTTCTCCTTTATCTGTTTCAATAGAACCAATTTTAAATTTCACTATATCCCCTATAGA
>JAUSDC010000119.1 GCA_030650845.1 Candidatus Methanoperedens sp. | reverse complement strand
ATTGGCACAGGCGACAGCGATGGTGCACTTGATGCATCAAACATTATTAAGCCGTTTTTGGCCCGTGGTCAAATGCAGCTTATTGGTACAACCACCACTGCCGAATATCGCAAGCACTTCGAAAAAGACAAAGCGTTTTCCCGTCGCTTCCAACCCATAATTGCCAACGAGCCAGACGAAGAAACCGCAATCAAAATGCTTAACATTATTAAACAAAAGTACGAAGCGTTTCATAAAGTAGTTATTTTAGACGATGCCATAAAAGCCTCGGTGCAGTTATCTAAAAAATATATTGGAGAAAGGTATCTTCCCGATAAAGCTATAGACTTACTCGACGAAGCAGCAGCTCAAGTTAGACTTGAACAAAGCGAAGGAAAACGAAATACCAATCAAGTGGCAAAAACAGATATCGAAAAAATTGTCAGCAGCTGGACAGGTATTCCTATAACACGTCTTACCGAAGACGAAAGTCAAAAATTGCTAGAACTGGAAAACCTTATGCACAAACGACTTATCAATCAGGAATCGGCTGTTTCTTCTGTTGCCGAAGCAGTACGACGTGGCAGAATTGGATTGGCTAGTGCCAACCGTCCAATTGCGTCTTTTGTGTTTCTTGGTCCAACCGGAGTAGGAAAAACAGAATTGGCCAAAACACTGGCCGAAATTTTATTTGGTCGCGACGACGCCATGATTAGACTCGATATGAGCGAATACATGGAAAAACACACCGTTGCAAGGCTCATTGGTGCGCCTCCGGGATATGTGGGCTACGAAGAAGGCGGGCAGCTTACTGAAGCAGTACGACGGCGTCCTTATGCTGTCATACTGTTCGATGAGATCGAGAAAGCGCATCCGGATGTGTTCAATCTTCTTTTACAGATACTCGACGATGGAAGACTCACTGACGGTCACGGGCGCACCGTGGATTTTAAGAATACGGTGATCATAATGACTTCCAACATCGGGAGCCAGTGGATATTCGAGTTTGGGGATAAGGAAGAAGAGATGAAACAGAAGGTGATGGAGCTTGTGCACAGTCAGTTCAAACCAGAATTCCTGAACAGGCTTGATGAAATAATAATATTCCACTCGCTTAAACTTCCGGAGATAGTGAAGATCGTGGATATCCAGTTCGGGATACTTGGCAAGAGGCTTTTGGACAAAAAGATCACCATTTCACTCACACAGAAAGCCAGGGACTTTGTAGCAAAGTCAGGTTACGATCCTCTGTTCGGGGCGCGACCTATCAAGCGCACGATACAACACAGGATACTTGATCCGCTGGCTATGAAGATACTCAATAAGGAGTTCCTGGAAGGCGACACTGTTGAAGTGGACGTGAAAAAGGATGAGATCACATTCAGGAAAAAAAGCGGGTGAACATCTGCAAACGATTATCCTTTTTGCCTGAACTTCACAGCTGCGTCCTTTAATGCCTCAATGCCAGGAAGTTTTTCACCTGCAAGGAAATCTATACAGGCTCCTCCGCCTGTGCTTACATGGGAGAATTTATTTGAAACTCCAAGCTGTTCTGCTGCTGCAGCGATATGCCCACCGCCAACGATCGAAAAACCTGATTTTATCCCTGCTTTTATCAGTTCGTTGGTGCCAAGTGCGAACGTCTCATTTTCAAAGACACCTGCAGGTCCGTTCATTACAACAGTCTTAGAACTGCTGATCTCGCGAGAGAAATTCACCATGGTCTCGATACCTATATCATGGATCGGAAGCTCAGTGTTCAGATTCTTGACCTTTTCTTCCTCGCGCTCGTCATTATTATTCAGTGCTACATCAACTGGTAATCCGATGTTTTTCTTGAAGCGTTTAAGAAGGTCGCGGGCAATATCTATTTGACCCAGATATCCTTGCTTTTCAATAAAGTTCAAATTCGTCCTTCCAATATTTGCCCCGGATGCTGCAAGAAAGACGTTCGCGACAACTCCTGTGACAAGTACCCTGTCAGCGCATTCTCTTTCGAGTATGTTTTTTGTGACCTTGATTGAATCATCAACTTTTGCGCCGCCAAGAACATACACGCATGGACGCTCGCTACAAGATAATCCACGTGAAAGAGAGTCGATCTCTTTTTCCATCACCCTTCCTGCGATGCTTGGAAGAACATCAGTAAAACCTGTCACCGACAGATGAGACCTATGGGATACTGAGAATGCATCATTCATGAATACATCGCATAAAGGTGCAAGGCGCCTGACCATATGCGTCCGGGTATGCTCTTTCGGTGTGCGCTCAAGCGATTCCTCTGAATAGAAGCGGGTGTTCTCAAGCATGATGATGTCCCCATTGTTCATTTTCTTAATTGAATCAATAGCATGAGAGCCGAAGATATCATCAACATATTCCACATTTCTGCGCATCAATTTTGATATCTGCTTAGTGTGCGGCTCCATTGTGGTGAAATCACTTTTTCCGGGACGACTCTGGTGGGATAAGATGACAACTTTTGCTTCTTCAATTTCCTTTAAAGTAATGAGGTGGCTTCTGAACCTGCTGTCGTCAAGGATTATTCCTTTAGGGTCCATTGGAGAATTCAGGTCAAGCCTGCATAGGATCGTCTTTCCTTTTACATTAATATCATCGATTGTGAGATAGTCCCGGATCATATTGAGTTGTTTTAATTCTAAGAAGATAGCTATATAAATTTCTGATATTTAAGTTTGAAATTGTAGTTATAAATCAATCTCCACACCGTACACTTTTTCAGGATTTTCTTTGTGTATCTTCCAGAAAACATCTTCACCCCATTCAGGAATAAGTTGTTTTGTCCTTTTTGGCACGGTTTTCGGTCCGAGTACAGAACCCGGTCTTTTCAGATCGTCGATGTAATCTGTTTCCATCATGAAGCGTGAACCTTCGGAAAGGGCTTTTTCTATAGCATCCTCTCCAGCCAGGACACTCGGAAAAATGCCTGTTTTTTCGCATATGTTGATCATGGGGGGTGAAAAATGTTTAATCACTTTTTCAGGAGCTAAACCAGCATCCTTCGCAATCCCTGCGATCTGTGCAAGCCCTTCTTCCGTGGAGCTTTCGGTATGAAGCTGCACAGTGCAGCCAGCAGCTTTTGCCAGCGTAAAGCTATAGCGCATGATGTCGTTAGAAACATCCCAGATATTTGGTTCAACAGGGTAATGGGGGCGCCCAGACTTTAGACCCACAGCAAGCCCTTTATCAACATATTCGCGCGCTATTTCAAGCCCTCCCTTCATGATCTCTACAGAGCGCGCAAGACCAAGGCGCCCGTAGTATTTTGTCAGTTCAGCAGGGTGTACTCCAAGCACCACGAATACTTTTACTTTCTCAGCTTCCTCTGCGCGGCGCGCTATTTTGAGGATTTTATCGAATACCTTCCTGTAATCATCAGGTGCGTTTATTTCGATGCCAAGAGACCAGGGCGGGAGGGAGACGAGGACAATGTGTGTGCCACCGGCTCGGACGAATTCACGAACTGCTTCGAGGCAGCGTCCGGAGGGATTGAGGTGCATGTGGTTGTCAAGGATAGGGAGGGTCAAGGTTAAAATACCTCCATACATCAACCAAACCCCAGATGCTCGATGAAGGGCGCGAGTTTCTGGAGGAACGCTTTGGTTTTGTTATATTCCGGCATAATTTTCAAATTCACTTCACCTTAAAGAGTTCTTCAATTGTTAATACTCTGTAAAGTCCCGCATTTTCAATAATACCCTTATCATTTGTCAATATTGGAATATCCAACATCAAAGAAAGCGCGATGAATGGAGTATCTTTCTCATCGAATTCCTGGCAGATGGCGAATGCTTCCTCAATCCTTAAAAAATAAAATTTATCAGGTTCAAAAAATATTTTTGAAAGAAGTTCCTCTTTGGTAAGCTCTATATTTGATTTAATAACACCTTTTTTCTCAGCTTTTTCAAGTATCAAATTCCAGTATTTATCAAGCTCTTTCAGAAGATATTCCGGTGCATAAATACGAAAATCCCCGGATAATAAAATGTCTCTGAGTTTTGTTTTTTTTGGGATTAATGCGGAAATGAGAATGTTAGTATCTATGACGAACTCAATCTTAGTTTTTTCTTCTCCTTTTTCCATACCTCTCCTCTTATTTTTTCAAGATCCTTTAGGTCATCATCCTTAAGGTCCAATTTTTTCAAAGTATCCTCGATTAGTTCTCTTTTTATGCTTTCGAGAGCCAGTATTCGCTCCATTTGCAGCTTTACGAGTCCCTCATCAACCCATTCCGGAACTTTAATTGAAATTTGTTTCATGATTTCGCCTAGTAATCATTCTTCATTGTTTTTCGCCTATAAATAATCCTGTTTTTTCAGGGAGAATCAGGCAAATACTTACCTACAACCCTGGCGAATGACTTTTTTAAATATGGCTCTGCATTAAAAATGAAAAAAAGTCATCAGATGACCATTAATTCAAAATAAAAAAAATCCAGGGCTACATCAGCCCCAATCCATCCAGTTCCTCAACTATCTTCTCTACAGCAGCCTCAGCATCCTCTGGCTTCTTTCCACCAGTCACTACAAGCTTTCCAGACCCGAAAAGCAGCATTACGACCTTTGGTACTGACAGCCTGTACACAAGACCAGGGAACTGCTCTGGCTCATACTCTATATTCTCAAGTCCCAGACCGATAGCTATGGCGTTCAGATTCAACACGGTATGAAGGTCAGCGGATGCCACTATGTTCTGTATCGTGATTTCAGGTTTCTTTGGGATATCTATGCCCATGGCTTTGAGCTTATCAAAGACCTTGTTAAGCCCGCTGCTCACGTCAGCTATGCTCTTTGCACCAGTGCAAACGATCTTACCGCTCCCAAAAATAAGCGCCGCGGTCTTAGGGTTAGTTGTCCTGTAAACAACACCAGGGAATCTCTCTTTGTTATAATCAGCTCCATCAAGAATTCGTATAACCTCATTAAGATCAAGTTTTACTCCAATTCCTGTAGATGCTACAACGTTTTCAATTTTTATAGATTTTATTGACTCATCGGATTTTGACAAATTCGTCACCCTTTAAATAGGGTATTTAAAGCTTTATATACCTTGGGGTAAAAAAATTCATGCACCGTTCTGAGATATCTTTAATTACAATGAAATGGTTGTAGGCGAAAGCGGCGGGATAAACTCCCGCAGGGATGTGGCCCGAAAGGGCTGAACCGTAAAACAGCAGGTGAATACACAATGAAATCAATGTACGCGTACATCAGGGACGCATGGAAAAAACCTGACGAATCCTATGTCGATGACCTTCAGTGGGAAAGAATGCAGTTATGGAGAAGAGAACCTTCAGTTGTAAGGGTCGAACGCCCAACGAGGCTTGACCGCGCAAGGTCCCTTGGATACAAGGCCAAACAGGGGATAATAGTGGCCCGCGTAAAAATAAGACGTGGTGGAAGGCGCAAATCAAGATATATCCGTGGGAGAAGGACAAAACACATGGGTGTGAACAAGATCACCCCAGGAAAGAGCATCCAGTCCATAGGAGAAGAGCGCGCAGCGCGGCGATTCCCGAACATGCAGGTTTTAAATAGCTACTGGGTCGGTCAGGACGGCAGGCACAAATGGTACGAAACCATTCTTGTTGACACAAGCCATCCAGTAATAAAGAGCGATAAGAACCTCAAATGGATCTGCAATACAACGCATAAAGGACGTGTCTTCAGAGGAAAGACAAGTGCAGGCAGGAAAGGCAGAGGCCAGAGGCGAAAGGGCATAGGCACTGAGAAGACAAGACCGAGCCTTCGTTCGCATAATAATACCGGGAAATAAACAAACCAATTAATTGTATGACCTCATAAGTCATACAAATTTGGTTTATTTTTCTTTTTTGTTATTATATTTTTTAGATATGAGTTCAAAACCCATACATAACATCTCTTTTCGTGCCATTTGCTCAGCAACAGAAAGTGAAGAAAAGGTAAAGAAAGCTTTATCCACGTTTATTTTTGAGAACAAGACTGATATAATAAATACTGATGGTCATTTTGGTAACCCGATCTCTATACTTACGGCGACCATTAGAGGTAATGACTGCAATCGTTTCATCGAACTATTAATTTCAATGCTTCCTGAACAGGACATGCATAGATTGAAGGACGAGATATATGACCGGGTGGATGATGATTGCGTCCTTCATATCAGGTTAGATAAGCAAGCCGCCTATGATGGCAATGTCCAGATCGCCACAACTGGAGATACGATTACATCAGAGATAAAGCTTCGAACATACCCTGCCAGGCGTGAGAAGGCTATCGCTGTTGCAGAAAATATTTTCAGAACAAAACCTTTATCCCTTGCAGATACATTTACGGGGGATACCCCCATCGTCAAACCCCGTATTTAAATAAAGGGTTTCAAGGTGCCTGGGTGGGGTAGCTGGTCATCCTATGGGACTGTGGATCCTACGACTCGGGTTCGAATCCCGACCCGGGCCCCATTACTTTAACTTCCTGATACTACATTTCATAATGTCATTAGATAATTTTATGTATGTTTAAATAAGTATGTTTGATAGATAATTATAAGATGGTGTTGTAATGGCAGACAAATGTCCGAATTGCGGTGAAACTCTAATAACCAGGACCATACAGAAAAAAATGGGTCTTGGCAGTATTGATTTTCCAGTTGCACAGATATGTCAGAAGTGTAATTGGAGCAAAGATCTAACCGGGGCTGGGGATATCGTTGTAAAACCGCCTTCACCTGAAGAAATCGTTGCAAAAAGGGAGAGAGAGGTTGTGCGGCAGGCGCCAGAAAAGCCGAAATATGTGCCTGAAAAAAATGCCCCGGAAAAAACAAGGCCATTTACCGGTGCATCGAAGCAAAGGGGTCCAGACATGAATAAGATCATAACTATTGCTCTTGCATTACTTGTTATTGCTGGTATCATCTGGGCATTTATACCGAAAGGAACTGAACAACCCATCGGTAACCAACCTGTGCAGTCGCCTGCAGCAACACCCAAGATCACGGCAACTGCTGCAGCAACTGCTACAGCTATTTCCGGGGTTACACTTACAGGCAATACGATCAAGGTTAAAATCAACCGAGATAGAGGCTTTATCAATCCGAATCAGAAAAACCTGATCCTCAAGCCGGGAGATGAGGTCATCTGGGTCAATGACGATATATATTCACTGACTCTTGTAAGCAAAGAAGGTCTTTTTGAGGACAAACTTCTGGGTAATAATGGGAAACAGATTTCATATATATTCAATAAGACAGGGACATACAACTTCGATATCCTAGTCCTTGGAGTCAAAAAGTTCAGCGGGACTGTGGTCGTTGAACCTTAAACTTGAGTCCAGTCGAGCTGAAAACCATCCAGGGTCATAAGAATGATTTTCTGGGTTATGCCAGGAAGATCATAAGGAAGTTCTTCAAACCCTATAAACAATTCATCACCAGGGTTGATATCCGGGGTGGAGTTGATAACCTTTCCAAAGAAGTATTTCTTTTTAGTTTTAGAATCCTCAACAACAACGTTTCTCCAGCCTTTAGCCTGTGCGACACGAACGACGGTACATTTCCTCTTAAATTTCTTTAATGATTTTTTGACTCCGCCGATTTCAGTTTCAATTGTCTGGACAACATCAATATCTTTGTCATTCATTTTTTATGCACCTAAGATACCTTGATATACCTGATTCATGTATTAAAGTTACTATTAAGGTGATCTATATGGTACTTCCACCCACCAAACGATATTTAATTGAATTACTTCACAAACATAAACTAACTTATGAACAGGTCGGCAAATATTCCGGAATAGACACGGATAGAATTAAAGCTATAAAAAAAAATGGCGGTGCAACTGTTGAAGAAACAGCAAAAATAAAAGCAGTAGCATATTCTCTATCCGATCTTCTCTCAAAGGATACAGGCGAAACGATGGATTAATCTTAAAATTGTTATACCCCACAATTCTTTTGTGGGGAACTTCATTCTATTT
Organism: Candidatus Methanoperedens sp.; assembly: GCA_030650845.1. GTDB lineage: Archaea > Halobacteriota > Methanosarcinia > Methanosarcinales > Methanoperedenaceae > Methanoperedens. The sequence goes on along the minus strand of JAUSDC010000119.1, from coordinate 6,158 downwards.
TATACGAACATCCCTGCTACTTCTTCTTTTGTTTCTTTTATTATCATCTTATTATAGGCATCATTGAAGTCCTGAAGGGTTACAGCTTTTCCTTTTCGTCTTATTACGAACATTCCAGCTTCTGTGACTATTGCCTTAAGATCTGCTCCGCTCAAACCATCTGTCCTTTTGACAAGTTCCTCAAATTCCACGTTATCAAGCTTCATATTCCTTGTATGGATCCTTAGGATATCCCTGCGTCCTTCTTCATCCGGCAGGGGGATCTCGATTATCCTGTCAAACCTTCCTGGTCGTAGAAGTGCAGGGTCAAGAAGATCTATGCGGTTCGTTGCCGCTACGATCTTTACGTCCCCACGTTTATCAAATCCATCAAGTTCTGCCAGTAGTTGCACCATCGTTCTATTAACCTCAGAAGAACCGGAGGTGCCATCGTAAGTCCTGCGGCTTCCCACAGCGTCTATCTCATCAATAAAAACGATACTTGGGGCTTTTTCCCGTGCAATATCGAACACATCCCGCACAAGCCTTGCGCCTTCTCCAATGTATTTCTGGACAAGTTCTGTTCCGCTCATTCTAATAAATGTAGCTTTTGCCCTGTGAGCAACAGCTTTGGCAATAAGTGTCTTTCCAGTTCCCGGAGGCCCATAAAGCAGGATGCCATTGGGAGCATCCACACCAACTTCAATAAAAAGCTCAGGGTTCGTAAGTGGAAGCTCAAGTGTTTCTACGACTTCATCTATCTGCTTACGAAGTCCCCCTATCATATCATAATCTACATCAGGGGCCTCTATGAGTTCCATAACTCTTGCCCGTATGTCTGCGGATTTTGAAAGTACCTTGACGATCGATAGGTTGCCTGTTACCGCTACACGCGAACCTGGCTCCATCGCTTTTTTCATTTCATCAGGTATTATTGTGATAATTTCCTGGTTGCTGCCGTGCTGCCGCAGAAGAGCCATCTCATCGAAGGTTTCTACCACACTGCATATAAAAAGTGGAGGTTTCTTCATCTGTTCGAGCTGTTTCTGGTAATCCGTTATCGTCTGGACATATTTATTATTCAGGATAGCAGCTTCAAGAAGCTTTGAATGCATTTCCTTCATCTGGGTTTTCAGGATATCTATGGAGTCCTGTAATTCTCTTAATCTAGAGTCATTTACCGTACTTTCCACAGATGGTGTTCGTGCAATTGCATTATCCATAATATAGGCTAAATGGGTTTTATACCTTATAAAGTTTTCAAAGCACAATTTATTTTATTTAAATATTGAGTGGATATGTTTATAATATACCAGCCAAATTAGACCGTTCAATGAAGCTCATTGCATTTGTTGGGATGCCGGGTTCGGGTAAGTCCGAAGCATCAATTGTAGCGCGCAGCATGAACATACCAGTTGTCAGCATGGGTGATGTGGTACGGGAAGAGGCTGCAAAAAGGGGTTTGCCCCCGACGGATGAGAATATAGGCGGCATAGGCACTACATTACGAAAGAACGAGGGCATGGATGCCATTTCAAAACGATGCGTTCCAAAGATCAGGGCGCAAGAGGGAAATGTGGTGGTGATCGATGGTACAAGGAACATAGAGGAAGTAAATTACTTTAAAAAGCAATTCAGGATCGATTTTAAGCTTGTCGCTATCAATGCGCCTTTTGACCTGAGGTTCGAGCGGGTGAAAAAGCGTGCCCGTTCAGACGATATGACAGGGGTCGAAGAATTAAAAAGACGTGATGAACGCGAAAAAGGCTGGGGTCTTGATAAAGCAATTGAACTGGCAGACATAACTTTTAATAATACCAGTTCCTTAAAAGAATTCCAGGAAGAAATAAGAAATTTGTTAAGAACAGTATGAATATAACTGTCAGGGTTTCTGCTCTTGTATATCCTACGGAAATAGAAGAAAAAGTCAGGATCGCAATAACGAATATATTTCCGGTAGAGCTCTCTCTCAGGAATTTCGGGATACCTCAGCTTTACGGTGAGGGTGGTCTTGAAAGTCTTCGAAAACTTCATATGCTTTTGAGGGACTTACGCATACTTGACACTTCAAGGCGTATCTTTATGAATAATATGGAAGGCAATACCATACAGTTCCGCCTTAATAAACAGGTAGCTTTTGTGGGGAAAGTGAACTATCCTGTCGGAGAGGAAAGTCTGGGTTCGATACATGTTGAGATATCTTCTGATGTCGAAGAAGACCTTATTAAGATCATAGACTGGCTCGCACCTGAGACTGAGGGTGGCGAACCTGTCATGGAGATAGAGCTGTAATGGGTTTTGCGGAATATCTGGCTGCAAGGGAATTTGTATCAAATACAGGTCAGCCTTTGATCACGTACATTTTTATCATGGCGTTGCTGCAATTCATATTTGCTATTTTTTTTCTCTGGAAAAAAAATATCCGGTATTATGACTATCTGATCAAATGTCTTTACATAAGCACAGGACTTTATGTTATTGGGTTCATTGTTATCATGTTTTTTCATTTCCAGATATATAACTCAGTCCTGATCGAGTACCCAAAAGAACTGTTACTTCCTGTAGAAAGCAGCAGGTTTGCAGTACCCCTGTGGATAGAATCAGAAAAGCTGTATTTCTGGGCGATGGTTACTTCTGTTCTTGCGCTGACCATAAAAGGACGTAAAGATCTTCTCTCATTTCTTGGCATTATTTTATCCGTGTTTTCATCGATCGTGTTTTTCTTTTCAAATCCATTTAAGGAGCCTCTGCCTGTTGTGCACAGTGAAATTACAAAATGGTATGCAGCTCTTTCTGGCGACGGCAATATCTACCAGATAGCGGGGACACTGTATGGGCGCATCACATACTACTACAATTCATCGTATATGTGGACTCATCCTCCAATGCTTTTTATCGCTTATGCAACTCTAATCATTACATTTGTTGCATGCGTTTTCATGTTGTTTCGGCGCATAAGAGATTATGATGAGATCGCCTACAGGTATGCAAAACCCGGATATATCCTTCTTACAGCAGGAATGCTTATCGGCTACCCGTGGGCGATAGAAGCATGGAAGGACTCAGCATGGTGGTGGGACCCAAAGATAAGTGGATCTATCATGATGTGGGTGCTTTATAGTGCGTACCTTCACGCCCGCATTTATGTGGAACGGGGAAAATTGTGGCGAACGACCGCGCTTCTTGGCGTGCTGGGCTTTGTAACGCTTGTATTCACGTATCTTCTAACCTATATTGTTCCAGGGATACACTCGGTGGTGCAGCCGTGAAATTGAAGAATTACGATTATTATTTAATCCTCCTGACCACGGCAATCCTATTTGCGATAGGTGTTGTATGCGTTTACGGGATAACATATTACAATTACCTTGCCATTGTTCCAGGATGGACTGAAACTGTCGGGTATCTCCAGTTCATTAATGAGATGAACGCATACCTGTATCCTTTCCTGGTACTGCTCCTGATAAGTCTTGGATTATGCATTCCGAAAAGACTTTTTGAACAGGATATACTTATCAAGATAAGCTTGTTTGCGCTTGCAGTAACAGTTATCCTGACGTTTTCTTTTGGAATGGAGATTGCAATGGGTTTCATTCTTGCTGTGATCACAGGTCTTCAGGGCGTGGTCATGATATTGACGTTTTATAAGAACAGGGCTATAAGATTTGAAAAAGAAGGTTATCTTGTGAGGATGGGTTCTTCGATGCTTCATCTCGGGATAGTGATACTGATCTTTAATTTTGTGACCTTGAGAGAAAGTCAGTTTCATATTTTGATATTCTGGGGAGGGACGCTGTTCGTCGCAGCAGGGAATATTTTTTCATTTTACCCCGAAAGAATGGATTTCCTGTTCAAGAGGAAAACAAAATAATATTTATATTTTAATTCACAATGAGTATTCGATGGATAATAAAATTGAATTCGGTACTAAAAGTGTAAAACCAGCAGCAAGGATGTTGTTTGACATGAAAGATGTCATATACGATAAGAAATGGCTTGCTGGTGCGAGTAATTTTGAGTTGTATTATATGTACCGGGACCTTTCGCTCAGTAAAAACGATGCACAGGTTATAAAAGAACATGGTCTCAGGTATGATATTACAGTCATTCCTCCTGGTATGCTGGGATGTGAATTCGTCAAAACTGCAGGGCATTATCATCCTTTTGTTCCTGGTAAGGATATTACGTTCTCTGAGGTATATGAGGTCATAAGCGGGCAAGCCCATTATGTCCTGCAGAAACCAGATAATGATTCAGTAGAAGATGTGATCCTGGTGAAAGCGCAGCAGGGCGACAAGGTAATCATTCCTCCAGGTTATGGTCATTTTACGATAAATGCTTCAAACAAGATACTGAAAATGGCTAACTGGGTGGCGCGAGACTTTGAAGCCATATATTCGCCAATTAAGGAAAAAGGAGGGGGAGCATACTTTATCCTTAAGGATAGTATGCTAAAGAACTCTTCATATCATGACATTCCTGATATTCGGTTATCAAAACCTACAAATATTAAAGAGATCGGGTTTGTGAAAAACAAGGAAATGTACGGGCTTGTAAGGGATATTGAGAAACTGAAGTTCCTTACACAACCCCATGAATTCGGCTGGTTGTTCGAAGATTTATACTAGGATTATAAACGGATATGAAGACGAACCGTAATGGTTATTAAGTATTAAAGTATAGGGGAGGTTAGATGAGTGACCAACAGGCATTCGATCTGGCGGGTAGCCCAATTGCAGTCGGAAGTAATGTGCTATATAACGCAACGGGGACCAGGGGAATTGTTACCGAAATAATGTCTGATGAAGAAGGAACATGGGCACTTGTGGATAAGACGAACCTCTATTATAAAACCGAGATCCTGAAAGTCGTAAATAAACAGGACGAAAAGGAACTCATTGAAAAACAATTCACTCGTGAAGAAGTGAATGATGCACTTGAAAAGCAAAAGGAATTTGTTCCGACCGAGATGGACCACTCTAATGTTGAAAGTGGTGGATAATAAAAAAAATGAAAAATTTTTTTCTAAAAAGCATGAAGCTTCGCCATGAATTAGTTTATAATGTATTATCATGAACGATTCGTAAAATTTAAGTACTATGAAGGAATAGGTGTGGTGTACAAGGGATTGCTATGGCAGAAAGATACAACAAAAAACAATATTCTGTGATAAGAACATAACTAACTTTTTTTTAGTTCTATACGCAGAATGTTGTCAATCGCTCTTGTTGTGTCGTTGCCAAGTGACCAATTTCTTGTAAAACAACAAAATAAGGAGGTAAATAAACGTGGCTGACACAATAGACCTATATAGCGACAGAGGAGCAAAACTCAAGTCAGGCGTGGACATTGGAGCCATAAGCCCGATGAGAAATGCCGCTATAAAAAGTATAGTCACCGGTATAAAGCGAACAGCAGCCGTTGACTTAGCAGGAATCGAGAAAACCTTAGCTACATCAGCAATTGGTGGCAAGGGCAGAAAGATCCCTGGAAGAGAAATGAAATTAGACATTGTAAAGAATGCAGCAAAGATCCAGAGCGCTGTAGCCAATATGGTAAAGGTAGACAGCGGGGACGATACAGTTGTAAAAGCCTTAAATGGTGGAAAACAGCTTATCGTACAGGTCCCATCTGTAAGAATTGATGTAGCAGCAGAATATGTATCATCACTTACAGTTGCAGCATCAGCGACTACACAAGCAATCATCGACGCGTTCAACATCGGCATGTTCGATGCACCAACCATCAAGTCCGCAGTCTGGGGACAGTACCCACAGACACTGGATATGGTCGGCGGTAACGTCAAGTCAATCGTTGAAATCCCACAGAAAGATGAAGGCTTTGGGTATACACTCAGAAACGTCATGGCAAACCATCTTGCAGCAACCTGCAAGCACAATGCTATGAACACAGGAGCACTGTGCTCAATCCTTGAGAACACCGGTGTCTTCGAAATGGGAGACGCAGTTGGTATCCAGGAGAGACATAGATTACTGGCATTCTCACACCAGGGCTTGAACGCAAACAACATGGTATATGGAACAACAAAAGCTCTGGGCAAGACCGGCACAATCGGTTCAGCAGTTCATGCATGCGTCGAAAAGGCAATTGCAGACAAGGTAATCAGCGCAGATAAGAAATTCGCATCTGGCTATACTACCTACAAAACCAATGATGTC
>JAUSDC010000098.1 GCA_030650845.1 Candidatus Methanoperedens sp. | reverse complement strand
GTCATTTTCTTCATTTAAAAACCTCCTTTCAATATACTTCCATTATTTTATTTATGCTTAACTTCCTTACTTCTTTGTCGCATTTTCAGGAGTGTTGGGCTTAGTCTCTTCTTTTTTGGGCTCAGATGGTTTTGGTGGTATTGTCTGGGTCCTGAACAGGTCGCTGATGCTCTCCTTTGGGGCACCCGGTGAGGGTGGTTTGACATCTGTTGAGAGCCCCATCAGGTTTGCGGTTAGAACCACAAGATCGTCCACGTACATATCCATCTTGAGGTCATCTCTACCATCAAGAAGGTTACGCCTGCAGAATGGGCATGTGCTGATCAATACCTTGGCGCCGGTTGCTTTGGCATCATTCATGCGATCTTTAGCAACAGCAAGTGCAAGGTCAGGGAGACCAGCTTTAACGCCTCCACCAGCACCACAGCAGCGCTGTTCATTGCGGTTTCTCTCCATTTCTACAAGCTTGATGCCCGGCATGCTCTTAAGGACGTTTCTGGGCTCCTCAAACACGCCTACATGTCTTCCGAGATGGCAGGGGTCATGATAGGTCACGGTCTTGTTCAACGTCTTTTCCCATTTAATCTTTCCATCATTAAGCTGCTCTGCAAGGAACTGTGACATGTGAATTGCCTCAAAGGGTAATTCTTTTCCATATGCTCGCGGCCAGTCTATCCTGGCTGCCCTGAAACATCCAGCGCATGCGAATATAACTCTCTTTGCACCTCTTGCTTTGAGCGCTTCAACATTATGCAGTGCAGCTTGTTTTGGCACATCACCTAAATGCTGTTGCCCTGTCCTTATGAGCGCAGAGGCACAGCACCATTCATCTTCACCAAGTACCATAAATGGAACATTGAGTTTGTTCAAAATCCTTGCGGTGCTGACACCAAGCACCTGCTGGTTGTATCCTGCTGTGCAGCCAATAAAGTATGCGATATCTGATTTATCTGCTATCTTAATATCAGTTGTCATCCATGCAAGCCTGTCTTTTTGCGGTTTCATATAAGGATTATGTCCTTCTCCTATTAGCTTTGGGAAGAGGTTCTGCTTACCATAAGGTCCTGTCCCGTGCTTTACGAGATTGGCGCGGTTTGATTCCCAGAGTTCTATGGTATCTATGCCAGCGCAACATACCGTTCCGCACATTCCGCAGGTAGTGCAGTTGTACAGGTCATCCGTGTACTTTTTAATTTCCTCAGGGGGAATAGCTGCAGGTCCGAATAGCCTGGCTTTCCAGCCATAACTCCTTGTTACAAACTCTCTCCACCGCAGGATCTTATCTCTGGGCTCGATATTCTGATCTTTATTTCTGCCCTCATAAGTAGGACAATACTTGACGCATTCACCACATCGTGTGCATGCGTCATACTCCATCAGTTGTGTGGGGGTAAAATTTTCAAGCGAGATTGCAGGTTTATTAGTCATGATTTTATTATATATTGATTTATGCTTAAATATTGTTCGTTATATGACTAACATTAATTTCTCCTATGCATTAACTTCAACATAGCCACCTTTGTTCATCATAATTACAAGCGGGGTAACAAACATATGGAAGAGTTTGCTGTATGGTAAATAACCAACGCAGAACAGCAGGGTAAATACCTCATGGAAAAGGACTGCAGGATTATTGAAGAATTTTGGAACTGTAAATTCATATTGACCAATTAACATGCGCCCCGTTATTCCATAATAATCTATCCTGAGATAATAAGCAAGGAATCCTGATAATATAACTATAGCAATCCCGGTAATTGATATCCAATCAACGCTTGTGAATCTTGCAGGAGGGACATCTGCAAAAAACATTCTTCTCACGATCGCTATAATTATACCAATAGTTAACATTGAAGAAAATATGAGATTAGGGGTTTTCAGAGCCGCAAATGTATCGATAAATAATTTTGGCTGACCTACAGGTTCATCCAGGATGAACGGCCCATAGAATTCGGCTGCAGCAGCAGTCATTGTCAATATAAACAACCCGAACCACCCCCAGAAAATGAATATATGCATCACCCATTCGGTCTTTCTTCTTCGCCAGGTTCTACGCTGGAATAAACCATCGAGGACTATTACTCCAAGAGCAGGGAAAATACCGTTCTCAAAAATTCTATGAATGATTAATTTAAGTGTGCCCCATGCTCCAATAGGTTTTGCTGCACCTTCGGGGATGCCCTGTCCCCATTTAGCTAACTGCAAGTACATTCCTGCAAGGAACATGATTATAGAGATGATCGCAAATGTGACCATAATTCTGTAATCTATGAAAAGTGTGTCAAACACTTCTTTTCCAAATATTGGTAATCCTTCTGACATACTCCTACCTATACTTTTCCCAGCGTGGATTTTCCAGGTCTCCACTCCACGGGGCACATTTCGCCGGTCTGCAAGGCATTCAAAACCCTTAAAATCTCATCAACACTAAAGAAAAGGACAATCCATTTCCCTGTAAAGTCCTCAAGATGTACATCACGGATCTCTCCTTTAAAGATTCCCTGCATTTTGAAATCAGGCGCTTTCTGGCCAATTTGTGCATTCACTTCACTCACCTTTCCTGTACCCATGAAAAAGTTCGCTTCCAACACCCGGATAGACAATCCTCTCTCCAATTGGCGTTGCACGCTTGACTTTTGGCCATTTTTTCTTCTGAGGTTCCGAGCCTTCAAGTGCTAATTTTACTGGTTGTGCATCTCCCATTCTAGGATTTTTTCTGATATCAATGCCGCTCACATTATGGCTGAACTCTACTGGAATGTTATTAGGGTCATAGCTGTAAATAGAGTGAATGAAACCATGGTCGATTACATCCGATACCCAGAAACCCGCTGCTTCAAGCTTATCCTTTAGTTCCCACAGGTCTTCTTCTTCCTCAACCCCAAATGAGACGTGATCAAAACCAAACATACCGCTTACAGGTCTTCCATGTTCCTTTTTTACCATAGGCTCAACGCCTTCCCACTCAAAGAATGCTATCAGGTCATAGGGTGATATCTCAAAAAAGTAATGTCTGTACCCTGGCTGACCAAGACCAGCTACAAGACGCATGTCGAGAAGATCACGCCAGAAAAGTATAGTTTTATCCATATCGCCTGTTGCCATTGCAAGATGATTTACTCCATTGAATTTCATATTGATTACCTCAAAAAAATCCCACAAAATACATTATGTTTCTAAAGGCTTTATGTACTTTTCGGATTCGGGGTTTAAATCTATGAACAAATAAGAGGTTTAGCTTTATTTCATGTTATTCTCAAGCCACACACTGTTTGCCAATTCAACCATTATATCAAAGATATGTGATACTGGAGGGGAATAGGCTGTTTCAAGGTGCGCCAGTTCTTTTGCTGTGAGCCTGCAGCTCATTGCAATCGACAGGGCATCAATCCGTTCTTTAATTCCACATCCTCTGGATATAATCTGAGCTCCAATAAAACGAAGAGAATTTTTTTCAAAAAGCAGTTTCATATGAACAGGGATACCGCCAGGATAATATCTTGCGGTGCTTTTTTTCTCGGTAACACAAGTTCTCACTTCGATATTGTTTTTTTCCGCCTCCTGTTTTGTTAATCCTACTGTGCCAATATTCAGATCCTGGAGAACAGCAATCATTGGGTTAGTACTCCCTTTTATGCTGGCGTCTATGCCAAGAATTTGCTCTGATATTATTCTTGATTTTTGTATTGAGGTTGATCCTGTGAACATGAAATCCCGTTTTCTAGTCACTATGTTGATCGCATGAGCACATGCCCCTGAAGCATAAACTCCATCTGCAGCTTTCCCTTTTATAAGCGCTCGCGCTTTTTCATCAATATTTATTCCATATTTATCTGTGTCAAAACCTGCACTTTTTGCAAGAGTTATCTCTGGCATAAAATCTGTTCCAAGCATCAATAAATCCGCAGGAAGAATTAAATCACCAAAATTAACTGATTCTATTGTCTCGGTTCCTGTTATTTCAGATAGCTCATGCATAGTGATTAACCTGATACCCATACTTTGCAGATATCTATGAACGTATTCTGCCATATCGCTATCAAGTCTACCTGGCATCAAATGTGCTCCTTTTTCAACAATTATGACATCATGACCGCGCTCTTTTAGTCCAATTGCAAATTCAAGATCGATGGAACTTGAGCCAGTCATTATAACCTTTAAAGGTTTTTTTGAATTCGAAATGAATTCCTCAAATTTTTCAGCTTCTTTTAAGGTTTTGATGTGCGCACTGAACACACCATCAAGATCTATGCCTTTAACTTTCGGTACTCTCTGGGCAGTTCCTGTGGCAATTACCAGGTAATCGTAATCAAGCCATGTGCTTTTATAGCGTATTCTCTTCTTTTGAGCATCAATTTCCTCCACAGAAGTATTCGTGAGTATTTTTATTCCAGACTCTCTATAGTGTTCTTCAGAATGCATAATAAGGTCTTTATACGACGGGATATCACCTTTAAGCACGTATGGAATGCCGCAGGGAGAGTAAGCAATATCTGGATCTTTTGTGATAACTGTAATATCATATTGGTTTTTTCCAAATTTAGCTACCATAGAAGCAATAGGCAGGCCCCCGGAACCACTTCCGATTATAACAAGTTTTTCCATGAAATAGTTTGTATGATCATTACTAATATAAATTATGGAGCCAAAAAGTTTTTCAACCCCGAAACAGAAATCTATTTGGTTAATACGATGAATAACATAATTGTAGGTAGAGGTTAGAAAACATGGGAGAGAGAACATTTTACAAGAAGATAATTGGAGAACACTGCGGCAAAGATGTGAAGGCCGGGGAAGTTGTTATCCGGTGAGAAGAATGAAATAGATGAGAATGGTTTTTGAGACAGTGGAAAAACTTCTAAAATCCGTTGGTTGAAGCATATGATCCTCAATGATATTCAAAAAGAACAAATAAGAAAACAATTCGAAAAACTTACAGGAGACGTTGAATTGATTGTTTTCACCCAGGAAAATGAGTGCCTGTTATGCAAGGATACAAGGGAACTGATTCTTGATCTTGGGACATTATCTCCGAAAATAAAGACAAAAGTCTATGACTTTGTCAAGAATGGTGACGAAGATATAAAATACAACATAAAGAGAATCCCTGCCATTGTGATAGTTGGAAACAAAGATTATGGCATCAGATACTATGGTATGCCAACAGGATATGAGTTTCCCGTCATTGTGGACGACATAATAGACGTCTCAAGGGGTGCCACCTCCCTGCCGGATAGCGTCAAGAATAGACTTTCAGAAATAAAAAAACCAGTCCATTTACAAATATTTGTTTCCCCTACATGCCCTTTCTGCCCGAGAGCAGCACGTATGGCGCATCAATTGGCCATCGAGAGCGAGTTTATACGGTCAGATGTCATAGAGATGATAGAGTTCCCCTATCTTGTTCAGAAGTACCGCGTTATGAGCGTGCCCCATATCGTGATCAATGAGGATACTGCTTTTGTGGGTGCGCAGCAGATAGAGTTTTTTATCGAGCAAATAAACATGGCGCTGCTGCAAAGTTTTAATCCTATGTATTCTTAATCAATATTGCAGTCTTGAGAAAGTTAAAAAAATAGATCACAGGCTTGAAGCTGGTCGAGGTGCATACTTCTACGTGCTGGATGGTGGACCCGTGGAGGTGAACGGCATCTGCATTCCAAAATTGGGCGCAGCAATAATCAAGGAGGAAGCAGAGCTGCACTTCGAAACAAATGTTAAAGATTATACATCAAGATGATAACGTAGGATCATGAGCAGCAATTGTATATTCTGCAGTATTATCAGAGGCGAATCACCTGCAAATATTATTTATAAAGATGAAGATTTTGTGGTTTTCCATACTAGAAAACCTTCAGCGCCCGTACATATCCTGATTGTGCCGGTTGAGCACATTGAAAGTGTAAATGAACTAAAAGAGCACAATGTCGAAGTTGTCTCCAAGATGATCCTTAAATCAAAGGAAATAGCTGAGGAACTGGGTATCAAAGACAGTGGTTACAAGCTTGTAATAAACGTGGGCAGCGGCGCTGGACAGGTTATATTTCACCTGCATATCCATCTCATAGGGGGATGGAACAAAAGTTAAGTGTGTCTCATTTTCCTAATAATTTCAATACTTCCTGCTGAGTAAGGTCGTGCCACTCCTGATATGCATCAGCCACGGCGAATATCTTTGTTTCCCTGATGTTCAGGCAGAAAATTTCATCAACATAGGGGGCCAGAAGATCGACCGCGTTTTTCGAAGCAGTTGGAACTGCCACTATGATCCTTGCCGGAGATAATCCTTTTACTGAACTTATAGCTGCCAGGAGTGTGTAACCTGAAGCCAATCCGTCATCTACGATTATCGCTGTCTTGCCTTTTAATTCAGGAAAAGGTCTGTTTCCCCTGAATATTTCCATCCTTTTATCAAGCTCACTTTTGACATCTCTGATAATTGAATCAATCTCATGATCGCTCAATTGAAGCTGTTCCACTAATTTCTCATTGAGCTTCACCTCTTCATTCCAGCTCATAGAGCCAAACCCGGCTTCAGTGTTGTAAGGAATCGGTAGCTTCCTGACAATTATTAAATCCATCTGAAGTCCAAGTTCTTTTGCGATAGTACTTCCTATCGGAACACCCCCTGAGGGAATGGCCAGCACTATGGAATCTTTTCCGACGTAAGGTTTCAGTTTACTGGCAAGGAGTTCCCCTGCATGTACCCTGTCCCTGAAGACATAATTCTTATTTCTCAATTCTTTCATTTCGATTATTTTTGTCATTTGATTCCTGATCACCTTTCATCTTTTTCACCCGGCTGGTTATTTTCTCAAGGACTTCTTCATCACCCGGATGTTTTGATTCGATCATTTTCCTGAGCCTGAGAGAGACTCCGTCCATCCTGTAAGCCGTACCTCCAGCCTCAATACCGCAGATGGCCGTAGGTATGACCACATTGGCTATCTCAGTCGTTGAATTCCAATGAGGGTCGATCTGGATGAGCGGGATTTTTGCAAGCTCCCGTACCGAATTTGCCGGGAAATGTGAAGCTGCATCTGCTGCTATGATCATCGCAGCATCCACTTCCTTCCGGTAAAGCACATCATTGGCGGCTGTCTCGCCCGGATTATAATACGGTGCACCTCGTGAGAAATCAACTGCAGTGGGAAAACCAGTTTCCCAGGTGCCCACCTGATTGAATCCCGCCACATTGTAGTGACCCCGCATGGGCATCAGCACAAATTTTGTATATGAGTTCAATTCTGTGACCAGCGAAATAGCATTATCAATATTCTTATACCTTGATTCACTCTGGGTGAGTCCCATCCCAAAGAATATCGCACCGAACTTTGCAGACTTTAACGTATCAATAATTTTTATAAGTTGTTCTTTGGCGACATTGCCCACTTTATCGGGTACAACATCAGCATGACCCGAAAGTATAGCTCTGAGCGCAGAAATCACTAAGTAATCACTTCCCTGCTGCACTTCTACATATTCATCAGCCATGCCAGCCGTATGCGTTTTTCGTACATCCACAGCTATGATCTTGCGTCCTTTCCTACCTTTCTCTGTGAAAAATCCCCTGGCAAAACCTGAATACCGGCTCATGTGCCTCGGATGGGCTTGTACAGGGTTGCAGCCCCAGAACACGAGAACGTCCGAACGGTTCTTTATCTGCCCGAGTGTGGCGCTCGGCATGCCTTTCTCGTGAATTGCAAGTCCTGTGGGACCATGGCACACGGATGAAGTATTGTCTATGATCGCACCCAATTCTTCTGCCAAAAGGATTCCTTTTTCATGCACTTCACATGATGTTGAAGCCCAGCCATAAAGAAGAGGCCTCTTTGATATGGCAAGTATCTTTGCAGCTTCATCGATAGCCTCGTCATAAGATACTTCCCTGAAATCTTCATTCTTGTCAGACCGCATCAGAGGCTCTTTTATCGTGCGATGCGTCCCTATGTTTTTCGCACCGAGCCTGCAATGCCCCAATATTTTTGCTGAGCCGAGGATGCATGCATGTTTTGCTTCAATTATCCTATTATCCTCCACTACAATCATGATATCATCGCATAAGCAGCCGCAAAAAGGGCACAGGGCGTCTGTTATTATTGTTTTCATTATTTAACTTCCTGACTGGTCCCAAGAATCACTGTCTCTTTTCCAATAAATACAAGCGCCTCAAATTTAGCCGCCCGCTCTTTGTGTATAAGGTAAGGCTCAATGGTCCAGAGTCCATTCATCATGGTATTATTGCTTGATGTAATGAAAGGCCCTTTGGTTTTGAAGAGCAAATAATTAAGTCCGGCTTCAGGAAATTTCTGCCATATTGGAGGTATCCTGCATAAACGGTGGCCCATGGAAATAAAGGGAGGGTAAGCCAGAGTATAGTCCAGGTTTTTACCTATGAGCTCCTGGGCCCAGTGGAACACATCTGATACGATCATTTCCTCTTTTAAATGCTCGGCAATCTTGATTGAAACGTCACGCGCGTAAGAAGCCAGAGCCTCAAGATCTGGGTTACCGCCCATTACATGGTTTATTGTATAATCTGCAGGATAGCCGTTGTATACAGGAGCGATGTCTATCAAGACAATATCATTCTCCCTCAGAATACGAGTATGTCTGGTAAAGTAGCTCGAAGCCAGGGCATACGCACTTTTTAATTTTGTGCTGCCTTCACCCACACCTATGATAGGCATGTGCCAGTGCTGCTTGATACCATTTTTATTGAAAACTTCAGACGCAACCTCCTCTATCTCCTTTTCCGTCATGCCAACTTTGATATTGCTCACTATCTCATCACCAATTGCTCTGGTAAAACTTCTCGCTGCAAGGTATCCTTTCAGATCTTTATCCGAAAGTTCGATTTCATTCATGGTTTTCCCCTCCCTTTGGCGGCAAAAATTTCTTTAAAGCTTCCTTGAAAGGCATGAGTTTAAGGTTAAAAACTTCCTGCATTTCACTTATATCGCAGATGTTATCTTCCTGCAGCATGGTCAACTGCTGGGTTGTTATAGGTGGTTTTTCCATTATTCCTTCAAGAATACGTGCCGCAGGCCACATGAAGGTGATTGGTATTTGAAAAGTCGGGTTATCGACATTAAGAACATCCATTAATGTAAGAAAAAGTTCTTTATATGTTATCTTGTCAGGTCCAGCAATCTCAAATATCCGGTTGGTTGTTTTCAGATCGGTCAGTGATTTTATTATGCAGTCCACGGTATTTTCAACATAAATGGGCTGGACCTTGCTTTCCCCGTCAATTATTGGTATTATCGGTGCCCAGTGCACAATCTTGGAGAGCATTGTAATAAATTCACCCCCCTCGCCGATCATTATCGATGGCCTGAAGATGACATATTCCATTCTGCTATTTATCACCGCTCTCTCTGCTTCCCATTTTGTTTTATGGTACCTGCTTCTGGCATTTTCCCGCGTGCCCAGGGCACTGATGTAGATAAAACGTTGAACACCTGCCGCCTTGCTCACCTCAACAAGGTTTTTTGTTCCCTGGATATGGATTATCTCGAAGGTTGCGCCTTTTTTCTCAACGATAATGCCTACAAGATGTATCACAGTTTCCACGTCTTCCACCGCTTTTTTCAGGGACTCTTTATCAAGTACATCGCCATATGCTACTTCTATTCCACGTTCTTTCAATTTTTCAATATCAGAGGTTTTTCGCGCAAGGCATCGTGTTTGAATTCTTTTTGAAGCCAGTCTTTTTATCAGATGGCTTCCCACAAATCCTGTTCCGCCGGTGACAAGAATCATATTCCCACTTTTTATATCTCAAATCAATATTGTCCTGTGATAATAAAAGCTTGCGGTTCACATAAAGATAATAATTGTTAATAAGAAAGGCATCATTCCATGAATATCGATGGAGAGAGGGAGCTTGTCCTTGCCTTCGATCCGGACATGATGCTCGTAAACGAGATGATAAGGCACATGGGAGTTTCCCATTTTTGAAGCGACACGCTGCCGCTTATAAAAAGGCCGACCTGTTGTTGATAAACCTACCCATTATGCGCCACTGACGCATTTTGGGTTGGAGGTGCTCGCATGAAATCCGGGCAAAAATATCTCATTTAAAACGGGGGTAGAAGTATAGCTGCGTATGATGGTATGAAGCTGGAGCTTGAAGAGCGGGTCTAAATTTTACTTTTTACAGATTCTATTTTCTCCTCCATACCCTTTGGAGCATCCCTTCTGTCATCGATTGTAATGTGCATGACCACCCTCTTTACGCCTTTCTTTATAACCGCTTCGTGCGCTGCTCTCATTGCGTTGAAAGCTTCATCAATGGAAGATACCTCTATTACCGTCCCCATCGGAGTTAACTGGTATTTAATACCAGACTTTTCGAGAGCTTTAACAGCTTCGGAAATATGAGAACTCATGCTTGTGCTTCCCGTTCCCAGAGCGACGATCTCAAGTTCCGCTGTGATAATCGGTTTCATATCTAACCTCCTGAATATAATAACTATATTAATTTCTAACCAGACAATAACTAACCGCAAAAACATAATGTATTTTGGGGCGTAAATATGTTATGGTAATGAGAATTAACCGAAAGTAAAAGTGAATGCATGAAGACCGGGATTTTCAATAATTATCTCAAGAGTATGTTCTCCATAACCTGTTGGGTCTTCTATAAGTGTATAGAGACGGGGTTCGCTAACAGTGACGATGCTTGAACCATTTCTCATCGAAACATCTTTTCCGGACTCATTTCCAAGCAGCCTGCCATCACGAAAAACCCGGACTGTCACATTACCTGTTGCACTGGCCACAAGATTAACATTTTTTGCGTTATAATGGAAAATAATTTTTGCTCCGGGATTTTTATTTTCAGCAAATTCATTTTGAAATTCCCAGGCTCCTACAAGATACAGGACATTTGTTTTAATTTCTGTCGGTTCAGAAAGATTTTGAACACCAACCGTACCAGATTTTCCAATCCCTAAATAAGTATTCCTTGCCGCGCCAAAATAAATTTCAGGACTATTTACCTTTGTAAAATCAACATTAACCGCTCCAGCAGGCTTTGATATTTCCCTGCTAATCTCTTCTTTTATTTTTAAAGCTGTAATCCTCTCTTCCAAAAGCTCCTGGATCTTTTTCTCAGTCTCTTCATATTCTCCTTCTCCAATATGGTCGTAGGCTATGAAACCATCTATATCGATGAGATATTTATGAGGCCAATAGCGATTACTGTAGGTTGTCCATGTTGAATAGTTATTATCCAGAACAACAGGATATTTTATACCGAATTTTTGGACTGCAGCAAGCACATTGTCGTAATTTTGTTCAAACTGGAACTCAGGTGTATGAACTCCGATAATCACAAGCCCTCCATCCTTATACTTTTCATACCAGCTATTGAGATATGGCAAGGTTCTAAGACAGTTAATACAGCTATAAGTCCAAAAATCAATAAGTATGACCTTCTTGCCGATCAACTCCGCCACTGTGATATTATTGGTGTTGATAAAACCCGAAGGATTTACAATTTCCTTTGCCACAGGGTATTTTCCGATTTTTTCCTTGTTCAAAGGGATAATCTCAGCCTCTCCCGAAGATATCCTTGGAGGTTTTAGCGACTCCAAATAAAGGATTGATGCTGCGATCGCAATTAAAACCAGGATAAGTACTATTGTTTTCTGTTTCATTGTCCTGAGAGCCACCGATTAAGAGGGCTGAAATTAGCTATAATGTTCAAGTTCTGTGTGAAGGCAAGTATGCCAAGAATGATCAGGATGGTACCGAAAAAAATGTTTATGTACTTAAATAATTTTGCATGGCGAATGGTGACATTGGTAATGAAATTTGAAGCCTGTGACGTGAATAAGCCTACAACAAGGAAAGGAACACCAAGCCCCAATGAATAGGAGAGCAGCAGGTAGAATGCCAGTCCCGGCTTTATAGCAGCAAGTCCCAGAATGCTTCCGAACGCAACCCCAACGCATGGCGTCCAGCCAGCTGCAAGAGCAGACCCGAACAGGAATGATGTTAAATATTTTGATTTGAACCTTAATCCGATTTTAAATTTATACTCCCGCTCAAGAAAAGGAATCTCGATAAGCCCGACCAGGTAAAGTCCAAAGAAGATGACAATAATGCCTCCGATCCGGGCAAGCAATACCTGAACATCATAGGCAAATGCCTGCAGAATGGTATTGAGCAGGAGACCCATGAGTGCAAAGACCACTGAAAATCCAAGAACAAAAAATAAACTGTTAAGAAAAATATGTTTCTGTTTCGATCTTGTTTCCGTCAGGGAGACCCCGGCAAGGTATGCTAAGAACGTTGGAATAATTGGCAGCATGCAAGGAGAAAGGAAAGAGACCAATCCTGCAATGAATGCAACTATGATTGTTATTTCGACCATTGAATACCTGCCGCTTTGCTCAACTCTAAGAGGTTTTCAATTTCAGAGGTTTCCCAAGCAAGGCATCGTATTTGAATTCTTTCCGAAGTCAGTCTTTTCATCACTATGGCGTCAATAAACCGTTGGATTGACTCTCCAGATTATCCATCCCCTGTCCAATAATCTTGAAAAGCTCAGAATCATCATGCTTCAACTTGATCATTCTTCCCCTTCGCTCAGCATAGAATCGTTTCCGTTCCATTTTGAACATCTCATAAGGTACCTGACT